>NZ_CP071462.1:955873-1274497 GCF_017352155.2 Haloterrigena alkaliphila | reverse complement strand
GGATTCGTCGGCATCGTCCTCGGCGGGAACCTCTCGCTGAAACTCCGCCGACTCGCGGACAAGGCCGAACAGATGGGTGACGGCGATCTCGAGGTCGACCTCGAGACGGACCGCGTCGACGAGGTCGGGAGCCTCTACGACTCCTTCGGAACGATGCGCGACGACCTCCGGACGACGCTGAGCGATCTCGAGGACGAACGCGAGCGCGCACGCGAGGCCCAGCGCCGCACCGAGCAGCGCAACCGCGAACTCGAGGCCGAGGCCGAGCGGTTCGGCGCGGTGATGGCCGACTGCGCCGACGGCGACCTCCAGAAGCGCCTCGACCCGCAGACCGACCACGAGGCGATGGCCGCCATCGCCGAGGCGTTCAACGAGATGATCGCCGATCTGGAGTCGGCGGTCACGCAGGTCAAGGACATCTCGCGGGACGTCGCGCAGACGAGCACCGAGTTCCAGACCAGTTCTGAGGAGATCAGCCGCGCCAGTGAGGAGGTCAGCGCGTCGATTCAGGAGATTTCCGACGGGTCCGCGGAGCAGGCCGAGGACCTGGAGACGGCGACGCGGGAAGTCAAGGAGATGTCGACGACCGTCGAGGAGGTCGCCGCCGCGACGAGTACGATCGCCGACCAGTCCGGGCAGGTCGACGAACTCGCGACGGCCGGCCAGGCGGCCGCGGAGGAGACCACCGAGGAGATGCACACCGCCGCCGACCAGACGGAAACCGTCGCCGAGACGATCCACGAACTCGAGCGCGAGGCCGAACAGATTCAGGAGATCGTCGAGCTGATCGACGAGATCGCCGAGCAGACGAACATGCTGGCGCTGAACGCGGCGATCGAGTCGGCCCGGTCCAAGAGCGCCTCGAGCGAGGACGGCGGCTTCCAGGCCGTCGCCGACGAGGTCAAGGAACTGGCGGAGCAGACGCAGGCGGCAGTCGACGACGTCGAAGCCATGATCGAATCGATACAGCAGCGGGCGACGGAGAGCGCAGCGGGGATCGAGGAAACCGAGGAGCGGATCGGCTCGGCTACCCATCGGGTCGACTCCCTCGCGACCAAACTCGACCGGATCGCCGGCGAGATCGAGCAGGTCGCCACCGGGGTCACCCAGATCGACCAGGCGACGGACGAGCAGGCCGAGTCCGCCGAGGAACTCGCGACGATCATCCAGGACGTCGCCAGCGTCGCCAACGAGACGACCTCGCAGTCCCAGCAGGTTGCGGCGGCCGCCGAGGAGACCACCGCGACGATCACCGACGTCTCCGCGGAGGCGACGCGACTCGACCAACGGGCGACGGACCTGGCCGACGCCGTCGACGAGTTCAGCGTCTCGGGCGAGTCGGGATCCGAGCGACCACGGGCGCCCGCCGCGGAAACCGGAGGTGAGAGCCGATGATTCCCGAACTCGAGATGTACCGTCTCGCCTTCTACGTGACGGCGGTGGCGACGCTGGCGTTCGTCGGCTGGGTCGCCAGTAAACCGGCAGGGACGCGCCGGTACTATCTGCCGGCCCCGATCGTCTGCGGGACGCTCTCGCTCGCGTACTTCGGGATGTCGATCGAGTTGCTCCGCGTGACGACGCCGACCGGGCAACCGCTGCCGATGACCCGGTACGTCGATTACTTCGTCGCGACGACGATCATGATCCTCGTGGCAGGGAAGGTCGCGGGCGCGAACCGACGCCAGTTGGCCGCTCTCGTCGTCCTGACGGAGGCGTGGATCGGACTCAGTCTCGTCCGATACTTCCTCACGGGGACGGCCGTGCTCGCCGCGACCCTGGGCACGGTCGTCGTCCTCGCGGCACTCCTCTACGTGATGGTCCAGCCGGTGACGAAACAGTCCGGCCGGACCACCGGTGAGCGGGTACTCCTCTACGGAAAGCTCCGGAACCTGCTCATCCTGCTCTGGGTCGCCTACCTCGTCATCGGGGTCATCTCGCGGCAGGGGGTCGGACTCCTCGACGCGTTCGGCGGCATCTTCATCGGTGCCTACCTCGACATCGCCACCCGGATCGGCTTCGGGCTGTTGCTCCTCCAGGCGACCGACGCCGTGGAACAGCTCGTCACCGAGGAATCGGGCGGCGCATCCGACGACGGCGACACCGGCGACGAGGTGACGTTCGCCGAGCCGTCCGGTAGCGATCCCGACCCGGACGTGGCGGCCGACTGAGGCGCCGGCGCGATCGATCGACTCCTCTTTCGACCTCCCGACTGGGCGATTCGACCGTCCGTTTCGCGATGTGTGACTACCATCGATATTGACACTCAACTGTTTCTTTTATGCCTCTGGTCGACATATCGTCGCGAACAGCCCTCGCGCTGGCTCTCGAGGATGACGAAATTGAACGAACGACGAGTACGACAGCGGACACGAACGGATCCCTTCCGCTGGACGTTCGCCGACGGATCGTCGCCGACCGCCCCGCACGTCGCCTCGATGACGTGGCGCGACGGTCTCTTCGTCCACTGGCCCGTCGATCCCGACGAACTCCGCCCCCACGTTCCCGACGAACTGACGCTCGAGACCCGGGACGGCGAGGCGTGGCTCTCCGTGATCCCGTTCGTGCTCGCGGACGTCGGTATCCGCGGCGCACCGTCGATCACCAGAACGGCCTTCCCCGAACTCAACGTTCGGACGTACGTCCGGTATCGCGGCGACCCCGGTCTATTCTTCTTCAGTATCGACGTGGGGAGCCCCCTCGTCGCCGCGACTCTCGGCCGGACGACCCGGTTGCCGGTCTATCACGCCCACATGCGAGTCAGCGCCGAAGGCGGGGAGGTCGCGTTCAGGAGCACGCGAGGCCAGACCGCCGCCGGCGCGCGACCACAGTTCGCCGACGATCCGCCGACGGCCCGCTTCGACGCGACGTATCGTTCCGACGGGGAGCCCTTCACGGCCGAACCGGGCACGCTAGCCTACTGGCTCTCCGAGCGGCGCCGGTTTTACGCCGCCGAAGCGCGCGGCGTCCTGGCCGGCGAAATCTCGCACGATCCGTGGCCGCTCCAGCAAGCGACCGTGACGATCAACGAGAACACCATGTTCGCGGTCAACGACCTGCCGGAACCGACCGGCGACCCGGTGGCCTACTACTGCAAGGAACTTCCGATGACGGGGTCGATTCCGCGGCGGCTTGGCAGCGAGTGACGGCGCGCCGCGGCGCTCCGGTCTGCGCCGCGTCGGCCGAGTACCGTTGGCTTTGTTAGCCGCGGTGTGGTCGACGCGACCGTATCTATGTCTGCACCATCGGCCGGAGCGACGGCCGAGGCGCGAAACTCGTTCGTCTACGTCGCTGCGGCACTGGCCGCGCTCAACGGACTCCTGTTCGGCTTCGACACCGGCGTCATCTCCGGCGCGATGCTCTACATTCGGGAGACGTTCGAACTGGCCACGATCCTCGGGTACGCGGTCAATCCGTCGTACATCGAGGGGATCATCGTCAGCGGCGCGATGGTCGGCGCCATCATCGGGGCGGCCTTCGGCGGCCGTCTGGCGGACCGACTCGGTCGGCGACGACTCATTCTGGTCGGCGCCGTCGTCTTCTTCGTCGGATCGCTCATCATGGCCGTCGCGCCGAACGTCGAAGTCCTGATCCTCGGACGGATCGTCGACGGGATCGGCGTCGGCTTCGCCTCGGTCGTCGGCCCGCTGTACATCTCGGAGATTTCGCCGCCGAAGATCCGCGGCTCGCTGGTCTCGCTGAACCAGTTGACGATCACCAGCGGCATCCTGATCGCGTACCTCGTGAACTACGCGCTCTCCAGCGGCGGCCGGTGGCGCTGGATGCTCGGGCTCGGCATGGTTCCCGCGGCGGTGCTGTTCCTCGGGATGGTCTTCATGCCCGAAAGCCCCAGATGGCTCTACGAACAGGGGCGGGAGGCGGACGCCCGCGAGGTGCTCGCTCGGACCCGCGCGGAGAGTCAGGTCGCCGACGAACTCCGCGAGATCAAGGAGACCATCCGGACCGAGTCCGGGTCGCTCCGCGACCTGCTCCAGCCGTGGGTCCGGCCGATGCTCGTCGTCGGGATCGGCCTCGCCGCGTTCCAGCAGATCACCGGCATCAACACGGTCATGTACTACGCGCCGACGATCCTCGAGTCGACCGGGTTCGCGGACACCGCCTCGATCCTCGCGACCGTCGGCATCGGCGCCGTCAACGTCGCCCTGACCGTCGTCGCGGTCCTGCTGATCGACCGGACCGGCCGGCGACCGCTGTTGCTCTCGGGGCTGGCCGGCATGACCGTCATGCTCGCCGTCCTGGGGGCCGTGTTCTATCTCCCCGGTCTCTCCGGGGCGCTCGGCTGGCTCGCGACCGGGAGCCTGATGCTGTACGTCGCCTCCTTCGCCATCGGGCTCGGGCCGGTGTTCTGGCTCATGATATCGGAGATCTACCCGATGGAGGTCCGTGGAACGGCGATGGGCGTCGTCACGGTCGTCAACTGGGCCGCGAACCTGGTCGTGTCGTTGACCTTCCTTCGGCTCGTCGACGTCTTCGGTCAGTCCGGAACGTTCTGGCTGTACGGCGTCCTGACGCTGCTCGCGCTCCTCTTCTGTTACCGACTCGTCCCCGAGACGAAGGGGCGCTCGCTCGAGGCGATCGAGGCCGACCTGCGGGAGACGGCGTTCGGAACCGACGCGGACGGGAGCCCGCCCCCCGCGAAGACCGACGACTGACCGGCGCGGGAGAGAGTACTCGAGCGGTCGCCCGCCCCGTTACTGCGTTTCGGTATCGATCATCTCGAACGCGTACCCCTCGCCGGCGTCGCGCGCGCGGTCGTAGACGACGTGAGCCGCGGCCACGTCCTGGATGGCGAGTCCGGTCGAGTCGAAGACGGTGATTCCCGTCTCGTCCGTCCGGCCGGCTTTCGAACCGACGACGATCTCGCCGATCTCGGCGTGGATGTCGTCGTCGGTCAGCGTGCCCTCGCCGTAGGGGACGTTGATCTCGCCCGAGTGGGTGCACTGCTCGTGGTCGTCGATGACGATCGTCGCCGCCGCGAGTAACTCGTCGCGCAGTTCGTGTTTCCCCTCGGCGTCGGCGCCGATGGCGTTGACGTGGGTGTGCTCGCCGACGTCCTCGCGGCCGACGATGGGGTCCTCGACGGGCGTCACCGTCGAGAGCACGTCGCAGTGGCCGGCTTCCGAGATGGACCCCGCACGAACGTCGAACTCGTCCGCGAAGGCGTCGACGAACCGCTCGACGCGCTCCGCGTCGGGGTCAGAGACGACGACCTCCTCGATCGGGCGCACCTCGCTGATCGCCCGCAGTTGCGTGTACGACTGGACGCCGGCGCCGACGATACCCAGACTCGAGGCGTCCGCGACGGCCAGATGGTCGGTCGCGACGGCCGCCGCTGCGCCGGTCCGCTTCATGGTGAGCATCGTCCCGTCCATGATCGCGAGCGGGAAGGCGGTCTCGGGGTCGGAGTAGATCATCGTCCCCAGCACCGTCGGCAGGTCGTGATCCGCCGGGTTGTCGGGGTGGACGTTGACCCACTTCAGCCCCGCCGCGTCCCACTCCTCGGCAGCGTCAGAATCGCGCTGCGATCCTGACTGGCTCGAGGAAGCGTCGCTTCCTCGAACCTCGAGGTAGGCCGGCATCGACCGAAAGTCGCCGTTGTACTGCGGGAGGTCGATGTAGGACTTCGCGGGCATCTGCGTGGTCCCGCGCTCGAAGGCCGCGAAGGCCTGCTCGACGGCGTCGATGACGTCGCCGAGTGCGGCGTACTCGTCGACGGCCTCGCTGTCCAATAGAAGCGTATTCATAGTGGCGAATATTGCGGGCCGCTACTTAATTCGTCCTGAATCGGCGCCTCGGATGCGGACTGATGGCTCTCGACACTGGTCGAGTCGACGACTCAAGGAGAGCAAGAACGATGGGCACTGGATCGACGACTAGCGCGGTACGGCTGCTGAAAAGCGACTGCAAATTCGAAATCGTCCGAGAGTTACGACGAATCCGCAGGAGCGGATCGAATGGACCGACTCGAGGCGGTAGTCGACGACTCGAGCGGTAGCAGGCAAGCCCCCTCCCGTGAACCGACGCCGGTGAATCGTTTCCGGTTAGGGCGTCGGCGAGTGAGCGGTTCGGAGAACCCGAACGAAGGCGTTCTCCGCGAGGGCCGCAGGCCCGAGCGGGCCGACGACCGACGTGGAGGCTCCAGAGGGGCCGGAACGGAGGGAGGAGTGCTTTAATCGAATTTTTGCCGAGGGCGCGGCGAAGCCGCGCCCGTGGTTCGAAAGGCGCTTCGCGCCTTTCGTCATCAAGCGAGACCTTCGGTCTCGCGGACCTCGCGAATCTCCGATTCGCTCAGTCACGAGAGAGCGAAGCTCTCTCGACCGACAGAGCAAAACTTCGTTCCTACATCATGCCGCCCATGCCGCCGCCCATACCGCCCATGCCGCCGCCCATGCCACCGCCGCCCGGCGGCATCTCTTCGTCATCGTCGTCGTGGGAGACCGCGAGGTCGCCCGCGGCGATGACGTCGTCGATGCGCAGCAGCATGACGGCCGCCTCGGTGGCGGACTCGATCGCCTGGGTCTTCACGCGAAGCGGCTCGTAGACGCCCTCCTCGGCCATGTCGATGGTGTCGCCGGTGAAGGCGTCGAGGCCGGAGGCGGTGTCGCCGCCGTCGTGGTCGGCGCGGAGCTCCACGAGGGAGTCGATGGGGTCCAGCCCGGCGTTCTCGGCCAGCGTGCGCGGGATGACCTCGAGCGCGTCCGCGAAGGCCTCGACGGCGAGCTGCTCGCGGCCGCCGACGGAGTCGGCGTAGTCACGGAGCGCGAGCGAGAGTTCGACTTCGGGGGCGCCGCCGCCCGCGAGGACCTTGCCGTCCTCGAGGGTCGTGCGAACGACGCCCAGCGAGTCCTCGATGGCGCGGTCGACTTCGTCGATGACGTGCTCGGTGCCGCCGCGGAGGATGAGGGTGACCGCCTTGGCGTCGTCGACCTCCTCGACGAAGATGCGCTGGTCGCCGGCGATCTCCTTCTGGGCGACGCTCCCGGCGAAGCCGAGATCGTCCTCGGTCAGGTCGTCGACCGTCGAGACGGGCGTGGCGCCGGTCGCGCGGGCCAGTTGTCCCTGGTCGCTGGACTTGACGCGGCGGACGGCGATGATGCCCTCCTGGGCGAGGTAGTGCTGAGCCATGTCGTCGATGCCGCCGTCGACGAAGACGACGTCGGCGCCGACCTCGGCGACTTTCTCGGCCATCTCGCGCAGCTGGGCCTCCTCCTGCTCTAAGAACTGCTCGAGCTGGTCGGGGTCGGTGACGTTGACCTCGGCGTCGATCTCGGTCTCTTTGATCTCGAGGTCGCCGTCGACGATCGCGATGTCGGCGTCCTCGGCGAAGTAGGGCATGCTATCGGAGACGCGCTCCTTGTCGACGATGACGCCTTCGACGAGTTCGGAGTTCTCGATGGAGCTGCCGACGACCTTCTCGACTTTGATGTTGTCCGTGTCGACGCCGTCGTCGTCCGCGACGGACTGGACCGCATCGACGACGAGTTCGGCGAGCAGGTCGCGGGCGCTCTCGGCGCCCTTGCCCGTCATCGCGGTGGCGGCGATCTGTCGGAGGATCTCCTCGTCGTCCTCCTCGACGTCGATGGCGATCTCCTCGAGGGCCTCGGTGGCCTCTTCGGCGGCCTGTCGGTACCCCTGGGCGAGGGTGGTCGCGTGGATGTCCTGGTCGAGGAGTTCCTCGGCCTGGCTGAGGAGTTCGCCGGCGATGACGACGGCGCTGGTCGTCCCGTCGCCGACCTCGTCCTCCTGAGTCTCGGCGACTTCGACGATCATGTCGGCCGCGGGATGGTCGATCTCCATCTCCGAGAGCAGCGTGACGCCGTCGTTCGTGACGATCACGTTGCCCGACGAGTCGACGAGCATCTTGTCCATCCCCTTCGGACCCAGCGTGGTCCGTACGGACTCGGCGACGGCCTTCCCGGCCTGAATGTTCATCGACTGCGCGTCTTTGCCGGATGTCCGCTGACTGTCCTCCGAGAGAACGATAAGGGGCTGATTGCCCATCTGCTGTTGTGCCATAGTCAACCGAAGGATTGTTTGTGATTCTATATAAAACCTTCGAGACCGATCGAAACTAATCCCAGTACAGCGCCACTGTACGGCTGTTTCACGCTCAGCCAGTGCTGGTATTTATATCCCTCTCGCTGGATCGCTCGGTGAGACGGGTCGCGATCCGAGCCGATGTCGAGGGCTGCGGTGGAACGCGACCGATTCGAGGCGACGGAGGTCGAGCGCGAGGAGGGATCGAGCGGGGAGAACCGATAGAGAGCGGCCGATCAGGACTGGCCGATCAGGACTGACCGCCGGGGAACCGGTGGTACTCCATCCCCTTGTGTTTCATCTCGTTGTGTCGCTCCTCGAGGAAGGAGTAGACGGCGCCGTGGGGCGCGCCGTCGAGCAGCATCTCGGCGGCGCTCCGGACGGCGTCGACCTGCTCGGGCCCGCCGATGATCCCCAGCGTCGAGCCGTAGATGACGACGTCGGCGCCGGTCAATTCCTCCATGAGTTCGCGCGTGCGGCCACCCTCGCCGATGAGCCGTCCCTTCTTGCGCTTCATGTCGTTCTTGTTTCGCGCGGCGGCGTCGATGTCGACGATATCGAACAGCATCATGTCGTCCTCGAGCAGGCGAAGCGCCGCGTCCGGGGGGAAGCCGCGGCCGATGGCGCGGACGATTTCGGGGCCCTTGAGCCCGAGAACGGGGTCGCCGACGGTCTCGACGGCGACGGAGCCGTTCTCCGAGTCGATGTCGAGTCGCACCTCCGCTTCGGCCTCGATCTCGCGCATCGTCTCGCCGCCCTCGCCGATGAGGACGCCGATGCGGTCCTGCGGAATCTTCACGTGTTGCATACCAAACGGTACTGGCTGGGCGAGGTTAAGCGCTTGGTCCGAGCGGTCCGGGCCGGTAGGAGCCGTCCCCGAACGGCGGGGTTCGCCCGTGCGGCGGCCGCCGGCGGGACGACGACCCCACCGGTGGAAGATGGAGGTGTGACGTTGAAGGGGCGCTCTCGCGTACGGGCAGCATGGCGTCCGACCCAGCGTACACCGTCTCCGTCGAAACCGATGAACCGATCGAGGGCCCCCTGTTCGTCGGGCTCTCGAACGTGGGCATGGCCGGGCTCACGGCCGTCGATTTCCTCGTTACCCACCTCGAGTTCGAGCGGATCGGTCACGTTCGGGCCCGCGGGTTGCCTGACATCACGCCGGTCGAAGACGGGGTCCCGAGACATCCGATGCGCGTGTACGCGTCTCCGCAGGCCGAGTACTGCGTGTTGCTCAGCGAACTGTTCGTGCCGGTGTGGGCGGCCGACGCCTTCGCCGACGGAATCCTGGCGTGGATCGACTCGACCGAGATCGACGAGATGGCCGTCTTCCACGGGATTCCGTTTCCGCACGGGCCGGACGGACACGACGTCTTCTACGTCGCCACGCCGACGTACAGGAACCGCCGACTCGAGGGGACCGACGTCCCGCCGGCCAGCGGCGGCGTCCTCGACGGCGTCGCCGGCGAACTGGCGGCCCGCAGCCTCGACGGGGAGGCCCCGCCGCTCGGGGCGTACGTCACCCCGACGCATCCGCCCGGGCCGGATCTCGAGGCGTCGCTCCGGTATCTGGACCTCCTGCGAACCGTCTACGGCCTCGAGATCGACGACGACCAGCTCCGCGAACGCGCCGCGGAACTGCAGCGGTACTACGCCGAACTCGCGGATCGCATGGCATCGCTGGAGGCCCAGGAGGGTCCCGGGAGCCAGAACTTCCCGGAGGATCGGATGTTCATGTGACGGCTCCGCTCGAGCGCTTCCGTACGGAAGCGCCGTCCGCGACGATCGTCGCGTTCCGGTTCGCACGCCGGAAGCGTCGTCACTCCGGAAGGTCGCGGTCGGTACAGAGATCGAGGAGCGCTCTGACGATATCCGGCGGGTCGCGATAGACGACCAGCGAAGCGCGTCGGTCGTACTGGACGAGATCCGCTTCGCGTAACCGCGGGAGGTGCGTGTGGACCAGTTCGATCTCGATTCGGTCGGCCAGGTCCCCGGAAACCTCTTCGGATCGATACGCACGTTCCCACGCCGCGATCTGCCGAGCGATGCCCCCGAGCGACGCACGCTCTTCCTCCCGGAGATAGTGTAGTACGTATCGACGCCGATAGTTCGCGAAGACGGCGAAGACGCCGTCGAGGGTCGGACCGCCCCCGAATCCGTCGACGGCTGATCGATGTCCCGTCATTATTAGAAATTGTCACCCACTATACGCTACGAACTGTCGCATATCTACAATACGTTTGCGGCCATTCACGCCAGTACGCGACGCGGATGCCCATTCAGCGGGCTATTTCCCACCTATACTGTCGAATGAAAGTCCGGAACTCGCCCGAAGTCCGCGTCGGAACGACGCTCGAGCGGAATCTAACCGCTGTTCTCCGGATCGACGGACGCCATCGCGCGTCGCTCGCACGGCGTTCGCGACGAACTGGCTCACTCGAGGACCGACCGGAACCGAACCGATTCCGAGCGCGTGTCGACGACCGCGACCGTGCGGTCCTCGTCGCTCGCCAGCACGTGTGCGCCGGGGTTCAGTACCGTCGTTCGCCCCTCCTCCGATAGCTCGCGCTGGTGGTGGTGACCGTAACAGACGAAATCGAACATCTCGCCGGCGGCGATCGCCTCGACCTCCTCGAGACTCTCACCGTGGAGGACGGCGAACGAGAGGCCGTCGAACTCGAGGCTCGCGAAGCGGCCGTGGAGTTCGCTCTCGCCGCCCAGCGCGTCGAATCTCGACTGGAGGTTCGCGACGTCGCCGTCGTTATTCCCGAGGACGCCGTGGAGCTCGAATTCCTCGAAGTAGTCGATCATCAGCGGTGCGACGAAATCGCCGCAGTGGACGACGATCTCGACGCCCTCCTCGGCGAAGATCTCGGTCGCGCGCTCGATGGCCTCGACGTTGTCGTGGGTGTCGGAGACGATCCCGATGTTCATACGCAGTCGCGCGATGGGGAGCCACTAATGCGTTCGGGAGGTGTCGCGTATCCAGCGGGGAAAATCGGGGCTCGACTCCCGGAACTACACGGGCTCGTTCAGAACGCTCGCCGAGTCAGGATAACGACTCCGTTTCGACGACGTCGAACCACTCGCTCGCGTCCAGGCGCTGCGTTTCCGTTCGAAAGTGGCCGGTGCAGTAGTGCCAGTAGACGGTGACGTCGCTCAGCATGTGCGTGACGCCGATCCGATAGCTCGCACACCGCTGGCACGGCTCGTCGCTTTCGCACCCGGGCATGCTCACACCGTCGCGATCTGTCGGCGAAAAGGCGACACTTTCGATGTCGTGGCGGATATATGGGCGTCGATAGCGGTTTCGTCGGTTTCGGGCCGAAAACGTCGTCTCAGTCAGTCCCGCGACGGATCCGGCTCCGGGCTCGTGACGAACTCGAGCAACTCGTCCTCGGTGACGTCCATCCCCTGCCGGGCGAAGAAACTCGCCACGTTCCGGCAGTCGCGCTCGAGGAACTCCCGACTGTTGGGGTGGTGGACGGTGACGGCCTGCCCGAGATCGATGACAACCAGTTGGCCGTCGGCCGCGTCGAAGACGACGTTGTACTCGCTCAGATCGCCGTGGATCAGCCCGGCCGAGTAGAGCCGGCGCATGTACTCGCGCATGACCCGGTAGGCGGTCTGGGGGTTCTCGATGTGGACCTCGCCGAGCCGTTTCGCCCGCCCGTCCTCGGTTCCGATGTACTCCATGACGAGCACGTTGCGCTCGGTCGCGATCGGTTCCGGGACGCGAACGCCCGCGGCCCTCGCGCGCTCGAGGTTCGCCAGTTCCTTCTTCGTCCAGGCGAGGACGACGTCCTTCTTTTTGCCGCCCAGCCCCTCGAAGCGCGGGTCGCCCTCGAGGTAGTCGCGCATCTGCCGGAAGTTCGAGGCGTTGATCCGGTAGATCTTGACCGCGACCTCGCGGTCGTCGCCCAGCGCGTGGTAGACGTTGGCCTCCTTGCCCGTCGACAGGGGCCCGCCGAAGGCCTCGACGTAACCGTCCTGGACCAGTTTGTACAGCGCCGCGAAGGTCGCGTCGTCGAACACCGACTGCTCGACCTTGAACTGGTCGGCGTCCTTGATCCGCTCCTCGAACTGTTCGAACTCGCGGTCGCGCTTCCGGGCGATCCGATCGGCCTCGGTGTCCGAGACGTCGATCTCCTCCCACTCGTCGCCCGGCGTGTCGACCTCCTCGAGGTCGACCAGTCCGAATTCCGTGCCCTCTCCCATCTGTCCGGTGCTACGGGCCGAGTGCGGGTAAAGACTGGGTCTCCCGGGCCGTCCTCGAGTCGGCGACGGTCGAGCGACCGAAGGGCCGCGCTTTTTCCGCTGTCCGTCGTATCGTTGCCCATGAGTAGCGTCTCCGAGCGGCGTCTCGAAGCGGAGGGCGAACGATGACGAGCCACGACGTGACCCTCGAGCGGACCGACGGTCCGAACCGAACGATCGAGGTCACCGACGACGAGACCGTCCTCGAGGCGGCTGGGCGGGCCGGCGTTCGGCTACCGTACGACTGCCGAAAGGGGACCTGTATCACCTGCGTCGGTCGGTTGATCGAGATCGAGGGCGCGGACACGGACGTCGACGCTGACGCAGATGGCGCGGCCCGTACCGCCGATCCCGCGGACGCGTTCACGTACCGGCGGTCGCCGGCCGCGCTCACGGACCGCGAGCGGGCCGACGGCTACGTTCTGCTCTGTATCGCACAGCCGCGAGTCGATTGTCGCCTCGAGGTCGGGCCGCGGGTCCGCTCGGAAGTCGGAGACAGTCCGTGGGCGTAGCTCCCGCGCCCGTTCCCGTCCCGAGACGACCCCCGACCAGACTTATCTACGTGTTCGTGGTCGGGTATCCCATGAGTGACGTTAGCACACCAGAGGGCGTCGAACCGGAGCACGACCACGAACACCACCACGATCACGAGGGACCGGGCTACGCGACGCCCCAGGCCGCCATCGAGGAGAGCGAACGGGAGAAACTGGCCTACGTGATGAGCCTCTACGTCGGCACCGACGTCGACGCGCCGGACTTCGTCTCGGTCGTCGACCTCGATCCCGACTCGGACACCTACTGCGAGATCGTCGACCGTATCGAACTGCCGAACCGGGGAGACGAACTCCACCACTTCGGGTGGAACGCCTGCTCCTCGTCCTGCCATATGGAGGGCCTCGAGCGGCGACACCTGATCGTCCCGGGCCAGCGCTCCTCCCGGATCCACGTGATCGACGCGGCGGACCGGCGGAATCCCGAACTCGAGACGGTGATCGAACCCGAGGAAGTCTTCGAGCACGACCTCTCGGCACCGCACACCGTCCACTGCATCCCGGACGGGAAGATCCTGATCAGCATGCTCGGGGACGCCGACGGCGAGCTTCCGGGCGGCTTCCTCGAACTGAACGACGACTTCGAGATCGAGGGCCGCTGGGAGCCGCCGGGCGAGATCGAGATGAACTACGACTACTGGTACCAGCCCCGGCAGAACGTGATGGTCTCGAGCGAGTGGGCCGCCCCCAAGACGTACTACCCCGGGTTCGACCTCGAGGACGTCGAGGCGGGTAACTACGGCCAGCGACTCCACTTCTGGGACTGGGAGGACGGCACCGTCGAGCAGACGATCGACCTCGGCGAGGAGGGGTTGATTCCCCTCGAGGTCCGATTCCTCCACACGCCCGAATCGACCCACGGGTTCGTCGGCGCCGCGCTGTCGTCGAACGTATTCCACTTCTGGCGGGATGATGACGCAGGAGAGTACCGCGCCGAGAAGGTAATCGACTTCGAGAGCCGGGAACACGACGACTGGGACATGCCGGTCCCCGCGCTGCCGACGGACATCCTGATCTCGATGGACGACCGCTACCTCTTCGGCTCGAACTGGCTCCACGGCGAGGTCTGGATGTACGACGTCTCGGACCCGTCGAACCCGCGACGGGCCGACTCGCTGTCCGTCGGCGGCACCTTCGGCGAGATACAGGAGGTCCAGGGCCGCGAGTTGGCCGCCGGCCCCCAGATGGTCCAGCTCTCACTCGACGGCGAGCGACTCTACTGGACCACCTCGCTGTTCTCCTCGTGGGACGAGCAGTTCTACCCCGAGGAGGGCGAGCGCGGTTCGGTGATGCTGAAAGCCGACGTCGACCCCCGGAAGGGGACGATGGAACTCGACGAGGACTTCCTCGTCGACTGGGGCGAGTGTCCCGAGGGTCCGGCCCGCGCCCACGAGATCCGGTGGCCCGACGGCGACTGCACGAGCGACGTCTGGCAGTGAACGGCCGCACAACCGGTACTCGGCTGAGCACATGACGAGCCACGACGTGACCCTCGAGTGGCCCGACGGACGAACCCGGACGATCGCGGTACGCGAGGACGAGACGGTCCTCGAGGCCGCCGAGCGCGTCGGTATCGCCCTTCCCTTCGGTTGTCGGACCGGCGCCTGCGGGACCTGTACGGGACGCCTGCTCGAGGCGGAGGGGACGGAACCCGGGGACGGTGCCGGTAACTCGGGAGGGGTCGACATCGAGGCCGCGTTCGCGCACCGCCGTCCGCCGCGAGCGTTCAAGGACCGCCACCGAGAGGACGGCTACGTGCTGCTGTGTATCGCCTCGCCGCGGACCAGCTGTCGGATCGCCGTCGGCTCGAGCGTCCACACCGAACTGATGGAGAACCCGTGGAAGTGACGCGCAAGTCGCTCGAGGCGATATCGGAAGCCCCGCCGAGCGCCGGTCAGTAACGTTAACGGGTCCGAGCAGCAACCCTCGAGCAATGTCTGTCGCCGACGAGGACGAAGAGAACCCCTATCTCCGGGAGCCGTCGACCGACTTCCGGTCGGTCGAGGAGCTTTCGGAAGACGAGGCCCGCGAGCAGGTGGAACTGCTCCGCGAGGCGATCCGCGAGCACGACCGCCGGTACTACGTCGAGAGCGATCCCGTCATCGCCGACCGAACGTACGACGCACTCTTCGCTCGCCTGCGAGACCTCGAGGACGCCTTCGACCTCTCCCATCCCGACAGCCCGACCCGGAGCGTCGGCGGTGAACCGCTCGAGGCGTTCGAGACGGTCGAGCACGTCGCGCCGATGCTGTCGATCGACCAGAGCGGCGAGGAGGAAGACGTT
Source organism: Haloterrigena alkaliphila (assembly GCF_017352155.2). Classification (NCBI taxonomy): domain Archaea; kingdom Methanobacteriati; phylum Methanobacteriota; class Halobacteria; order Halobacteriales; family Natrialbaceae; genus Haloterrigena; species Haloterrigena alkaliphila. The sequence continues at coordinate 1,259,350 of NZ_CP071462.1, read as the reverse complement.
CGCGAGTTCGCTGACCGCGTTCGCCGTGAGGTGGGTGCTGTCCAGTACGTCTGCGAACCGAAGTTCGACGGCGTCTCGATGGAGTTCGTCTACGAGAACGGCTCGCTCGAGCGGGCGGCGACCCGCGGCGACGGCCGCGAGGGAGACGACGTGACGCGTAACGCACGCACCATCGGCTCCGTCCCCCAGAAACTCCACGGCGACTACCCCGACTTCCTCGCCGTCCGCGGTGAGGTCTACATGCCCAAGGACGCGTTTCAGGCCCACAACCGCGAGCGCATCGAGCGCGGAGAGGACCCCTTCGCCAACCCCCGGAACGCGACCGCGGGGACGATCCGGCAGCTCGACCCCTCGGTCGTCGCCGACCGCCCGCTCGAGGTGTTCTTCTTCGACGTGCTCGAGGCCAGCGACCTCGAGGACTCCCACAGCGCCGAACTCGAGCGGTTCCCCGAATGGGGGCTGCGGGTCACCGACCACGTCGAGTTCGCGGCCGACATCGACGAGGCTATCGACTACCGCGACCGGATGCTCGAGGCCCGCGACGACCTGAACTACGAAATCGACGGCACCGTGATCAAGGTCGATGACCGCGAGGCCCGCGAGGAACTCGGTCGAACCGCGCGCCACGACCGCTACGCCTTCGCCTACAAGTTCCCCGCCCGCGCGGAGGTGACGCCGATCGTTGACGTCGCGGTGCAGGTGGGCCGAACTGGTCGATTGACGCCGGTGGCCCTGCTCGAGCCGGTCGACGTCGGCGGCGTGACGGTCTCCCGGGCGAGCTTGCACAACCCCGACGAGATCGAGGAGAAGAACGTGAATATCGGCGACACCGTCCGCGTCCAGCGGGCCGGCGACGTCATCCCCTACGTCGAGGAGGTCGTCGAAAAGTCGAGCGAGGGCCACTACGAACTCCCGGATCACTGCCCCGTCTGCGACAGCCCCGTCGAGCGCGACGGCCCGATCGCCTTCTGTACCGGCGGGCTAGCCTGCGACGCACAGCTCCGGCGCTCGATCGAGTACTACGCCGGCGACGACGGCCTCGACCTCGAGGGACTCGGCGAGAAGAGCGTCCGCCAACTCGTCGACGCCGGCTTGCTCGAGTCCGTCGCGGACCTCTACGAACTCGATCGCGAGGATCTCACGGACCTCGAGGGCTGGGGCGAAACGAGCGCCGAGAACGTCATCAGCGAAATCGAAGCCAGCCGCGAGCCCCCGCTGGCGGCATTTCTCTCCGCGCTGGGCATCCCCCACGTCGGCCCGACGACGGCCCGCGAACTCGCCCGCGAGTTCGGCACGTTCGAGGCGTTCCGTGAAGCTGCCGAGAACGATCTTGAGCGACTCGAGGACGTACCGGACGTCGGCGAGACCGTCGCCGAACAGCTCCACGAGTTTTTCGCCAGCGAGGCCAACGCCGCGGCCGTCGACGACCTGCTCGAGCACGTCTCACCGCAGGAATCCGATCTCGAGAGCGGCGGCGACGAACTCGAGGGGCAGACGTTCGTTTTCACGGGATCGCTCGAGGGCCTCACACGGTCCGAAGCCCAGGAGACCGTCGAAGCCCACGGCGCCAACGCGACGGGCAGCGTTTCGGGGAACACGGACTACCTCGTCGTCGGCGACAACCCCGGCCAGACGAAACGGGACGATGCGGCGGCGAACGACGTGCCGATCGTCGACGAGGACGAGTTTCGCGAGTTGCTTGCCGAGCGCGGGATCGACCTCGAGTGACTAGTCGCGGCCTCCGGCGATCCGACGCGGCGCACTCAGCCGCGTCGGTAGAAGAATACGACGACGGCGATCGCGGCGGCGACGACGCCGATCATCGTCGGCAGGAATCGACCGTCGCCCCACTCCCAGCCGAGGAACTGGGTGCCGCCGATCGCGACTATCGCGACGGCCAGTCCGACCGCGGTCTCGAGACGGCTCGGGTTCCGTCCGTTGGAAATCGTCATGTGTGTCGTTTGACGTTCCAACGACAAAACAACTGGGTACTCCTCGGTCTGCTCGAGCCGGCGGACATCGTCCCGGTGGGAATCGTGCCAAATACGGATACTGTTCGTAGCCCCGTGTAAGAGACAATGTGTGTGTTCCACCCCGCTGTATCATTGATTAGTTGGCAATGATCCGGGCGATCAAGACGATCGGGATCACCGGGATGGCCAATCCGGTGACCAGAAGCACGATGGCGATCACGATTTTCTCGGTGCGACCCGACTCGTGCCAGATCGACTGCCACATGTCATCGATCGCCTGTGCCGTTCGCTGGATTAATCCGGCCATAGCTGATGCTGAAGGGATAGCGACGGAAAATCTCACGGCATGCAACGGAGGGCACCCCCGTTTCATAGCGTCTGAGACGTTCGCCTTCACAGCTCCGCTTCTACTTCTCTCCGGGAAATACGAGCAGAATCAAATCGCGCTATTCTGCTGGCTACACCCACTATATTCAACACTCTGTTCAGGACGGCAGACTGGAACCGGGCAACCGCGCCGCGATCTCCGCCAGCGACTCGAGTCCCTGCACCTCGCCCTCCCGTTCGGGCAACGTCACGACCTCGCGGTCCGAAAACGTCTCCCGAATCTCCGCCACGCGCTGGGTATGCCGCTCGTGGCGCGACCGACAGCGCGAGCAGTCGTCCTCGGGGTCCTCGAAGACCCGGTTCACGACGAGGCGGTCGACCCGCACGTCGGCCTCGCCGAGGGTCTCGACGAGGCGCTCGGATTCGGCGATGGCCATCCCCTCCGGGAGCAGGACGACGCGGAACTCGGTTCGCTCGGGATCGGTCAGCAGGTCGCGGGCGCGCTCGAGGCGCGCGCGGAACGCCTCGAGGCTCTCCTCCTCGTCCTCGCCGCTGCCCGTCATCAGCGACATCGGGCCGAGCACCGCCGTCCGGGCGGCGTCGCCGATCCGCTTCGCCTGTCCGCGCAGCGACTGGACCGTCTCGAGGGCCAGCCCCATCACGTCGGGCATGTCGAACAGCCGGAGGGTGTGGCCCGTCGGTGCGGTGTCGAAGACGACGACGTCCCACGCTCCTTCGTCCACGTACTCGACGAGCAGGTCCAGCGCCGCGATCTCGTCGCTGCCGGCCGGCGCGCCCGAGGCGAACAGGCGCTCGATCTCCTCGTCGTCGAGTCGGATCCCGGCGCTGCGGAGGTCCTTCGCCAGCGCTCGAGCGAGTTTCTCGTAGCGGTCTCGCTGCGTCTCGGCGTCGATCTCGACGGCCCAGAGGGAGCCGCCGGCGGTGTCGGTCCCGTCACTCCGGGCCTCGGTCTCGCCCGCGTACTCGAGTTCGCGCGGTTCGGGGCCGAGATCGGCCTCGAGGGAGTCGGACAGCGAGTGGGCCGGGTCGGTCGAGACGAGCAGCGTCTCCCGCCCGTCGGCGGCGAGTCGCAGGGCGGTCGCCGCCGCGCAGGTCGTCTTGCCGACGCCGCCCTTGCCGCCGTAGAAGATGCAGTCGGTCACGGACCGACGTACCACCCACAGTTGCTAAAATAATCGCCGCGTATCGTCCCGTCGGTTCGTCGCCTCGAGAGCGAGAACGACTTGCCGCTCAGAGGTCGGTGCGCTCGAAGCGCCAGTAGCCGATCCCCAGCGGGACGGCGACCCAGAGCGCGAGGATCACGAACGCGAACCAGTGCTGGAGGTAGAACGGCTGATCGGCGATGGCGGCGCCTCCCGGCCCTTGCGCCATCGACTGGCCGATCGCGGCGAGCGACGCGTTCGGAATCTCCTCGTATCGGATCGACAGAATCGCCATCAGCGAGTCGTAGAAGACGTTCATCAGGTGGAACCGTTGAATAAACATGAACGCATCACCCGTCGGCGAGAAGAGGTCCAGCTGGCCGTTCAGCCAGTTGAAGATGCCCTGCCAGAAGTACAGCAGGAAGAACGCCGTGATTCCGCCGATGGTCGCGCGCGTCTCCGTTTCCGTCAGCGCGGAGACGCTCAACCCGACGGCGACGAACATGACGCCGAACAGGATCGTCACGAGGACGAACGCCGCGTACTCGAACAGCGGGAAGTCGCTGACCCGGACCATGAACAGCAGGCCGGCCGGGATGAAGCCCGCGAGGATCGCGACGGTCAGCAGGCCGACGCGGCCGATGAACTTTCCGGCGACGACCTCCGCGCGGGTGTGGGGCAGCGACAGCAGGATCCTGATGCTGCCGAGTTCGCGCTCGCGAACGATCGACTTGATGCTGACGACCAGTCCGGTCAGCGGAACGAGGAAGACGACGGCCAACAGGGCCGAGATGCCGAGGATGCCGATGAGTGCGACCGCGCCTCCCTGGTCCGGCGAGGACCGCGTCGCGATGAAGCCGAACCCGCCGATGGAGAGGACGAACAGCGCGATCAGTCCCCAGAGGAGCCGGGAGCGGATGCCGTCCCTGAAGTCCTTTCGGGCGACGGCGGCGACGCTCATGCCGTCACCTCCGTGTAGGAACGGAAGACGTCGTCGAGCGACGCTTCCTCCGTCGAGAAGTCCTCGACCACGATGCCGGCGTCCTCGAGCGCCTCGAGGACCGCCGTCTTCGATCCCTCGACCTCGACGAGGATCGTCCGTTCGCCGTCTCGCTCGCGGGTGTCGACGGAGCCGGTCCCGGACAGCGAGCGGACGGCCGAGAGCGCCTCGTCCGTAATCCGGTCGACGGAGACCTGGAGCACGGTCGCGGAACTGACGGAGTCGCGCAGCCCCTCGATACTGTCGACGGCGACCATCTCCCCGTCGCGGACGATGCCGACCCGGTCACAGACCGCCTCGACCTGTTCCAGGATGTGACTCGAGAAGAAGACGGTCACGCCGCGCGCGTTTTCCTCCCGGATGATCTCCCGCATCTCTCGGGCGCCGTTGGGATCGAGGCCGGTCGAGGGTTCGTCGAGAACCAGCAGGTCGGGGTCGCCGACCAGCGCCATCGCGAGCAGGAGTCGCTGTGCCATCCCCTTCGAGTAGCCGCCGGTCTTCTGGTCGGCCGCGTCGAGGATGCCGACTCGCTCGAGCAGTTCCTCCGGGGAATCGGACGCGTCCTTGGACTCGATGGCGAACTCGAGGTGCTGGCGACCGGTCAACCGGTCGTAGGTCTCGAACCCCTCTGGGAGGACGCCGATGCGCTGGCGGATCGCCTTGCTGTTCTCCTGGGCGTCGTAGCCGAGGATCGACGCCGACCCGGCGGTCGGACGGAGGAAATCGAGCATGATGTTGATTGTCGTCGATTTCCCCGCGCCGTTCGGACCGAGGAAGCCGAAGACTTCGCCTTCCTCGACCGCCAGCGAGAGGCCGTTCAGGGCGACGACGTCGCCGAATCGCTTCTCGACACTGTCGAGTTCGATCGCGCTCATATGTAGCGTGTGAAACCGAATACTATTAAGCATGGTGACATACTTGTAAAAACTCCGTCAGCGACCGCATTCGGGAGCAATAGCCGATGATACCGAAGAATTCGGCGATTAAATGTAAGGCGGTGCGGGTGCGTTCGAATCCGACTCTCGTCCCCGGTGCCGCTCGAGTCGCGACGGTCGGTCCGGTTTTAGATCGGGTCGTCCGGGTCGTACTGCTCGGCGGTTCGCTCGGCCTCGGTCGCGTATCGTTCTCTGGTCTCCTCGTCGGTGACCGGCTCGAGTTCGTCCTCGTCGACTTCTACGGCCGCGGTGACGTCGGGACCGCTCCGGAGCGCGGTCGAGGACCGCTCGCGCTGCTGGTAGCGCGAGCCGTCGGGCGTCGCGTAGACGAGCGTCACGATGTTTCGGCTGTCGAAGTCGCGTTCCACGAGCCAGCACCGCACCGTCGAGTCACTCATACGAACCCGTTGCGCGCCGACGACCGAAAACGTACCGCGTCCTCGCTGCAGCGAGTGGAACGTGCCGCGAGCTACTTGCCGCTCGACGACGAACCTCCGAGAGAGTCATGCTCGGGACCTGGAGCGAGCGCGTCGACGAGTTGTTGTACGACGGCGAGCGCGAGCGACACCGCGTCGAGTTCGATTCCGCGACGGTCGTCGTCACGAACCAGCGCGTGCTCACGTTCACGCCCGACGGCGACGAAGCCAACTTCCGAGACGTCGCCCGTCCCAACGTCACGCGGGTCTCCGTCGAAACCGAGAGTGCGCCCGCGCGGCTCGTCTGGGCGTCCGTCCTGCTGGGATTGGGCCTCGGCCTGGTCGTCCTCGCGCAGACGTTCGACCTCGACGGACTGCTCGACGACCTCGCCGGGAGCACCGAAACGCCCGCCGTCGCCGACGGGGCCCTCGAGACCGCCGCGACGGTTCTGACCGCGGTCGATCTGTCCATTCTCGTGGCCGGGATCGTGCTGCTGGTCCTCGCGGGCGTGTTCGTCGTTCGCTACGCCCGCTCGCGCTCGCGACGGCTCGTGCTCCGGGTCAGCGGCGGTGACGATCTCTCGCTGCCGGTGACCGACGCCGACATCGAGTCCGGCCGGACGATGGAACTCGAGGAGGCGATCAGCCCCGGACCGGCGCCGGCGGCCGACGACGGAGAACCGGCCGACGGGAACGATCCGAGCAGCGGGAGCGGAGCAGTCGATGGCGGAGCTGTAACGAGAAGATCGAGCGACGATACCGTGCCCGACGACACCGTGACCGACGACACTGCGGGGGTCGATCGCGACTCGAGCGCCGACCGGGATTCGACCACCGATTCCGACGAGTCGCGCTGAGAGCTCGGCCGCCGCTCGAGAGTCACCGCCACTCTCCGTTTCTCGATCGGAGCGGATCAAGGTCGGATTATTCGCCAGTAGACGGTCTGTTGTGTCCGAATCTGGCGCGGCGGACGCGTTCAGTAGACGCCCTGTACGGGTCGGTAACGATACACATACCGACGGTATCGCACGAACAACCCCGCGATACGTCGGTGTACGCGTCCTATTACTATAGGTGATTGAACGCAGTTCCGGCTATGTCCGAACGCGCTCGAGTGACATCCGGCGATTCCGAACCGCTCCCGGACGGGTACACCGTTCGTCCGTATCGCCGCCAGGATCGCGAGGGGCTCCTCTCGCTGTATCAGGACGTGTTGTCAGAGCGGCTGACGGACCGCTGGTTCGAGTGGAAGTACGAGGCCAATCCGTACGCCGACGACGTTCACGTCTTCGTCGCGGAGTTCGACGGCCGTATCGTGGGCGCGGCGGGGTTCTGGCACCTGGATCTGTCCACCGGCGACCGGACGATGCGCGTCATCCAGTCGTGCGACGGCGCGGTTCGGAGCGATCACCGACGACGGGGGATCTACACGAACCTCTTCGAGGCGGGACTCGGGTACTACGCCGACGCCGGTATCGAGTTCGTATTCGACTTTCCGAACGAACTGACCAAGGCGACGTTCGAGAAACACGGCTGGCGTCTCGTCGAAGAGCGGGAGGCGCACTACCGACTGCAACGACCCGCCGCCGTGGTCGGCGATCGGCTCGACGGCCCCGGGGCAGGGGTGGTTCGCAAGGGGGCGGAACTGGTCGCCCGCGGCTACCACGCCGCCAAGTCGCGCCGGCGAAGCGCTCCCACCGGCATCGACGTCGAGCGAACCGACGGCGTTCCCCCGGCCACGCTCGCGTCCGTCTACCGCCGCGACGTTCCCGACCGGTTTCACCTGGTTCGCGACGAGACGTTCTACCGCTGGCGGTTCGACAATCCGCACTGGGACTACACGACGTACGTCGGTCGCTACGAGGGGACGCCGCTCGCCGCGATCGTGACCGGAACGCGGACGATCGACGGCGCGAACGTGACTCGCCTGACGGACGTCGTCCCCCTCTCGTCGGACTCGTCCGCCGGTCGAAAGCGGGCGCTCGCCGCGGCCCTCGAGTCGGTGCTCGAGGCGAACGCCGACGCGGCGCTCGTCGTCGCGCCGTCGGGGGTCCTCCCGTCGTCGCTCCGCTCCCGGTACGGGTTCCACAGCAACCAGCGGTTCCCCCTCTCGCGATTCACGACGCCGACCGCCCACGGCGTCTATCTGCTCTCGGCCATCGGGTCCGAGGGCGACGCGGACGGCGAGGAGTGGCGGGTCGACGGGAAGCGGCTCACGGATCCCGACTCCTGGCGGATCACGTTCGCGGAGTACGACACCGGGTAAGTCGGGTTGGCGCGGCAAACTGTCCGCTCGGCGAGACGGATTCCGCGGCCGCGATGAGTCAGGCTGAAAGCCTCCGATGCCCTAGGCCCGCCGATGAACGCCGACGCGGTTCGCGAGCGCGCAGGGTCGTTACCCCGCGAGCCCGGGGTCTACCAGTTCCGGGCCGACGGAACGACGCTCTACGTCGGGAAGGCCGTCGACCTCCGGAGTCGGGTCCGCTCTTACGCCGACCCGCGAACGGCCCGGATCCGGCGGATGGTCGACCGCGCCGACGAGATCGAGATCGCCGTCACCGACACCGAGACGCAGGCGCTGTTGCTCGAGGCGAACCTGATCAAGCGCCACCAGCCCCGGTACAACGTCCGGCTGAAGGACGACAAGTCCTATCCGATGGTCCAGTTGACGGCCCACGAGGCACCCCGCATCGAGATCACACGCGATCCCGCGGAGTCCGCGACCGTCTTCGGTCCCTTCACGAACAAGGGACAGGTCGAGACCGTCGTGAAAGCGCTGCGAGAGACGTACGGCGTCCGCGGCTGTTCGGACCACAAGTACAGCGGTCGCGAGCGCCCCTGTCTGGACTACGAGATGGGGCTGTGCACCGCGCCCTGTACCCGCGAGATCGACCTCGAGAGCTACGCGCAGGACGTCACCGCCGTCGAGCGCTTCTTCGAGGGCGAGACGGGCATCCTCGCGGACCCGCTGCGCCGCGAGATGGAGGCCGCCGCGCAGGATCAGAACTTCGAACGGGCGGCCAATCTTCGGGACCGCCTCGAGACCGTCGAGGCGTTCCACGGCGAGGGCGGCGAGGCGGTCCAGTCGGTCGGCGACGAGCGCAGCGTCGACGTCCTCGGGGCCGCGATCGAGGGCGAGGACGCGACCGTCGCCCGCCTGCGCGCCGAGCGCGGCAAACTGGTGGACCGGGATCGGCACACGCTCGAGGCGCCGGGTGCGGATAGTAGGGTCGGTCCGACAGGGGGCGCCGGCCCGGAAGACACCGAGGAGGGCGGCGTTCCCGCCGTGCTGGCCGCCTTCATCGTGCAGTACTACGCCGAGCGGGACATGCCCGACGCCCTGCTCCTGCCCGAACGCCACGGCGACGACGAGGTCGCGGCGTGGCTCGAGGCCGAGGGCGTCTCGGTCCGCGTCCCCGGGGCCGGCCGGGAGGCCAAACTGGTCGATCTGGCGCTGAAGAACGCCCGCCGGAACGTCGGCGGTCGCGACGAGTGTGCGATGCTCGCCGACGCGCTCGACCTCGAGTCGGCCGGGCGCATCGAGGGGTTCGACGTGAGCCACGCCCAGGGGAAGTCGGCCGTGGGCAGTAACGTGACGTTCGTCGACGGCAGCGCCGAGAAGGCCGACTACCGCCGGAAGAAGCTGACAGACCAGAACGACGACTACGACAACATGCGGGCCTTGCTCGAGTGGCGCGCCAGCCGCGTCGTCGAGGGACGGGACGACCGGCCCGACCCCGACCTGCTCCTGATCGACGGCGGGGCGGGACAGCTCGAGGCCGCTCGAGACGCGCTCGCTACTGTGGGGTGGGACGTGCCAGCGGTCGCGCTGGCGAAGGCCGAAGAACGCGTCGTGACGCCGGACCGCCAGTTCTCGTGGCCCAGCGACGCGCCCCACCTGCACCTCCTCCAGCGGGTCCGCGACGAGGCCCATCGGTTCGCCGTGCAGTACCACCAGACCGTCCGCGACGAGGTCAAGACCGTGCTGGACGACGTGCCCGGCGTCGGCCCCGAAACGCGAAAGCGCCTGCTCGGGCGGTTCGGGAGCGTCGAAAACGTCCGCGAGGCGAGCGTGGACGACCTCGAGAGCGTCTCCGGAATCGGCGAGAAGACGGCCGAGACGATCAAGTCGCGCCTGTAACGGCCGATCGGCGGTAGCGCTGTTCTCGACCGGCGACAGTGATTCTCGCAGATTGTTTCAACCGGCGTTGCAAAACTAATTTATCCCGCAGCGTCGGAATCACGGACATGCACGACGGGGTAACTCGACGACGCCTCCTCGGCGTCTCCGGTGCGGTCGCGGTCGCCGGCTGTCTGGGGGAGGACGACTCGGCCCAACCGAACGACACTGACTCGAACGATTCGAACGACTCGAACGACGAGAACGAATCGACGATTCACGAGGAGTACGACACGACCGAGGTCCGGGCCGTGTCGGCGGACGGCGACGAACTCGGTTCGGTGACGGCGGCGATCGCCGACACGGACGACCTCCGGTACCTCGGACTGAGCGATACCGAGGACCTCCCCGCCGACCGCGGGATGCTGTTCGTCTTCGAGTCGGCTTCGGAGCGCACCTTCGTCATGCGAGAGATGGACTTCGGCATCGACATCGTCTACGCCGACGAAGACGGCACGATCACCGGTATCCACCACGCGCCGGCGCCCGGACCGGACGAGGACGGGGGCGAACAGGAGTATCCCGGTCGAGGGCAGTACGTCCTCGAGGTCGTCTACGAGTGGACGACCGACCACGACGTCAGCGAGGGCGACGTCCTCGAGTTCGACCTGGAGGCGTGATCCACGCGGGGGCGTCGCCGTCCGCGATTCTCCGACGGTTGCGAAGGCAAGGACAGGCCTATCCCCCCTCCCGAACCTATGCCACCGTATGTCAAACGACGACGAACTCGACGACCTGCTCGACGAACTCGATACCCAGGGCGACCTCGAGACGTCCCAGCAGGTGCTGTCGATCCGGACGGAGAGCCGCCGGTACGACAAACCGGTGACGATCGTCGAGGGGTTCGACCTCGAGTCGGACGAGATCGAATCGATCGCCTCGGATCTGAAGAGTTCGATGGGAACGGGAGGAACCGTCGACGAGGGACGGATCGAACTCCAGGGCGACCACCGCGATCGGGTCCCCGATCTGCTCCGGGACCGGGGATTCGACGTCCGCGAGTGAGGGAATCTCGGGAGGGGTCGGACGATCCCGACCGCGGCGGCTCGGCGCTGGCAGCTGATACCAGGGTCGAAGTCGCTTTAACCCCGTCCTGTCAAGTACCACCATGCACATTCGATCGGCGGACGCCGACGATTTCGCGGCCATCAAGGCGGTCGCTCGCGAGACCTGGCACGACACCTACGACGAACTCGACGACGCCCTGATCGACCGGACCGTCGACAACTGGTACACCGACGACTCGATGCCGCTCGAGGCGCCCGGGACGGTCGTCCTCGTCGTGGAAAGGGACGACGGCGAGATCGTCGGCTTCACCCACGCGGTCGCGCAGGGCGAGACGGCCGACATCCTCCGGATGTACGTCGCACCCGACGCGCAGGGCGAGGGGATCGGGGCCGACCTCCACGAACGGCTGGTCGACCGACTCGAGGCCTACGACGCCGACCGACTCCGCTCGTTCGACTTCGCGTTCAACGACGCCAGCCGCCGGTTCTACGAGGGACTGGGCTTCGAGCAGACCGACACCGGGGAGGTCGAAATCGACGGCGAGTACTACGACGAAGCGGTCTACACCCTCGAGCTATAGGATCCGATTTTCACCGCAAGCGTCGCTGTCGACTCGAACAGCCCACTCCGTAGCAGGGTTCTCCGTGGCGCTTCGGTCCGATCGTCCGCTGTGCTGTGGCGCGCGCTGTCGGTCGTGTCCGAGCGAAAGCGAGGGCCGACCGCCGATACTGCGCGAGGGATGAGCGAACGAACGAAAGCGAGTGAGCGAATCGGCTGGGGAGGGTGTGGCGATTCCCAGTTGCCACGATAGCAGGATACCACTTTTCGCCTTCTGCGTCGATCGACGCGTCGTTTCGTTCCTACCCCGAGTCCCCTATCCACACCCCCACGGGGTGATACCACTTTGTCGACCCCCACGGGGTGATACCACTTTGTCGACCCCCACGGGGTGATACCACTTTGTCGATCGCCGGTGTAGCGCGCGGTATGGAGATCCGACCAGCCACCACGGACGACCGCGAGGCCATCAGACGCGTCGCTCGAGATGCGTGGCACGACACATACGACGAACTCGAGGCCGAGACGATCGACGAGACCGTCGACGACTGGTACGGCGACGAGACGCTCGAGCGAGCGCTGTCGGAACCCGGGACGGCGTTTCTGGTCGCGGAGGAGGACGAGGTGATCGTCGGTTTCACCCACGGCGTCGTCTCCGGGGATGAAGGCGACGTCCTGCGGATGGCCGTCCACCCCGACCATCAGGACCAGGGAATCGGGACGGCGCTACACGAGCGGCTCTGTACGGACCTGCAGGACTTCAACATGGACCGCATGCGGGCGATGGACCTCGCCTCGAACGAGGGCGGCCAGCGGTTCTACGAGGAACAGGGGTTCGAGCAGACCGGCGAAGGCACCGTCGAAATCGGCGGCGAGGAGCGTCAGGAGGTCGTCTACACGCTCGAGTTGTGAGGGGGGCGGCGAGGGGGAGACACCGGCCCGATTGGTACCGCTGTGATACCCCGCCCTCACTCGAACGCGACCAGTCGGCCCGCGTCCGTCCCGACGAAGACGGCCCCCTCGGCGACCGCCGGCCCGGACGCGTCCTCCCCCTCGAGCGAACGCGTCCAGAGCGTTTCGCCGCTCTCGCGGGACATCGCACACAGGAGCCCGGTCTCGAGCGCGACGTAGACGGCGTCGTCGGTGATGGCCGGTGCGGACGCGACGGGGTGCTCGAGGTCGATCCCCCAGTGAACGCCGACGTCGTCGCGCTTGTACGCGGAGAATCGGCCGCCAGTCGACCCCGCGAAGTACGCGTCCGACGAGACCGCCGGTGACGCGGCGTTGCTCCCCCGTCCGCTGAATCCGCCGCGCGGGAATCTGTCGTGTCGGTAGATCCGAACCGTCGTGGACGGGATCATGACGAGGGAGCCGCTGACGGTCGGCGGACCCGCCCGCGTCACCTCGCGCGTCCACGCCTCGGTCCCCTTGCTCCGATCAAGCGCGTGAAGCCGCGCCTCGATGACGGCTTCCGTGCCGACGAAGACGTGGTCGTCGGTCACGGCCGGGTAGTTCACGACGTCGAACGCCGGCTCGGGCTCGAACGTCCAGCTCACGTCCCCCGACGCGGCGTCGACGGCGTGGACGGCCGGCTCCTCGCGCGTTCCGACGTAGACCGTCCCGTCGGCCGCGGTCGGCCCCATCGCCGGCCCCGAGAGATCGGCCGTCCACACCTCGTCGCCGGATTCGAGGTCGAGCGCGACCAGTGACCCCGATTCGGTGCCGACGACGACCCGCCCGTCGACGACGCACGGACACTGCGATCGACCGCCGTCGACGGTCGTCGACCACCGTTCGTCGCCCGAGTCCGCCTCGAGCGCGTGGACCGTTCCCGCATCGGTAGAGACACAGACCGTCCCGTCGACGACGGCGACCTGATCGGTGACCGCGCCGGGGAGCGTCGCTCGCCAGCGCTCGGTCGGCTCCGTCGTCGGCGCGGCCGTCGATCCGGCGTTGCCCGTATTCCCCGGGGATCCCTGAAACGACGGCCAGCCATTCGGCGCCATCTCGACGACGGGTTCGTTGTCCCTGTCGTCCCCGCCGGGGTCGTCACCGCCCCCGTTGGATTCGTCCGGTTCGGCGGAGTCTTCCCGGAGCGAACTCACACAGCCCGCGCCCGCCGCCAGTAGCGCGACGCTCCCCGCACGGAGGACGGTCCGCCTCGAGCGATTCATATTTCCGAATACGAATCCGATTACTAAATAGTATCTACCTACTGAATGTTTCCGGGTGTCGGGTACCGTGTGATGGTGGTACTCCCGGAGCGGGCTCCCGACGACGATCACCGGGCGGGCCAGCACGAGCCACCAGCAACTATATGTCGTATGATGCTAAACACATCTTTAGAGATTTCTAATCTTTTGTTCGAAACCTCACAAACCGCGGGTGAGTCCCCGTGAACGACCTCCTGACGGTCCTCCTCGAGTCGCTCCGGGATGGCTACGTGCAGGTGAGCGCGTTCGTCGCGGTGACGGTGCTGGCCTTCGGGCTGGTGCAGTACTGGACCGACGGCGCGGTGATCGGTGCCATCGAGGACAACGAGCGACTACAGGTGCTGTTCGGCGGCCTGCTCGGGCTGACGCCCGGCTGCGGCGGCGCCATCGTCGTGATGCCGCTGTACGTCCGCGGGACGGTCAGTTTCGGGACCGTGGTCGCGACGCTGGGGGCGACCGCCGGCGACTCGGCGTTCGTCATCCTCGCGCTCGCGCCCGAGGCCGCGCTGTACGCCTACGCGATCGCGTTCGCGGCCTCCGTCGCGACCGGCTACCTCGTCGACTCGTTCGGGCTGGGCGTCTCGCGGGTCGACGCCGCCGTCGCACGGCTCTCACCCGCCGCGACGCCCGACGGCGGTACTGCCGTCAACGGCGGCGTCGGGCCGAACCCGGCCCACGACTACGGCGGGCCGGCGCCCACCCACGCCCACGAGACGGGGCCGGATCGCGAGTCTCGAGTCCTCACGCCGCTCTCCCACCTCGCACACGTCGCGTAGTGGCTCACCGCCGTCGCGGGCCTCGTCCTCGGGAGTCTCTATCTACTCCGTGGCGGTCCCGAGGTCGCGCTCGCCGTCGACCTCGGGTTCGACGGTCTGTTCACCGTCGCCGGCGTCGTCGGCGCGGTGCTGTCGCTCTACCTCTACCTGATCGGTCGCCACTACGTCGGCGAGGGGGAGATCGCCCGCGCTCGAGACTCGTTCGGATCCGTCTACGACACGCTCACCCACGCGGCGATGGAGACGAGTTTCGTCACGGTCTGGGTGCTCGTGGCCTTCCTCGTCTACGAGTACGCCGTCCTCTTCACGGGTATCAACGTCGCCACCGTCGCCGCGGTGGCGGGCGTGCTGGCGCCGATCGGCGGCGCGGTCGTCGGGCTGATTCCCGGCTGTGGCCCCCAGATTCTGCTGGCCAGCGTCTACGCCGAAGGCTGGTTGCCCTTCTCCGCCCTGTCGGCGAACGCGATCGCCCAGGACGGCGACGCCCTGTTCCCGCTGCTTGCCGTCGACGCCAAGGCGGCGATCGTCGCGACGATCTACAACTTCCTGCCCGCCGTCGTCGTCGGCGTCGCGCTCCACTTCCTGTGGGGACCGGTCTTCGGGATGGCGGAGTTCGGGTTCGGCGTGCTGTGATATCCCGTCGCTCTCGACCGTGACTGGTTTCTTGTCCGACTCTACCTTGTAGACGAAGACCGCTTTACCATCGCTAGTGGTCATGACTCTGTCCGGGTTTCGGATGATACTGTTCACGAGACTCTCGACGTCGTCAATCCATCCGAGAGGGTCGTCGGAACCGAATTCCACCTGCTCTCGGAGTTCGCTGTCGTATCGGACGACGATATCGAACGTGTCTATAGTAGGTCCTATAGTTCGTTTACAAGTTATCTCCCCACCCTTGCTGGTCCCTGATCCAGACTTTGACATCCGGATCTTCTTCAGGAACGCCGACTCTATCTTCGCCTTTAGCGTTCACACGGACCGGCATCTCGATCACCCCGGTCGTTTCTGGTATGCACGTCTTCTACGAGGCTCGATCGGTGTTGCTTCTGAACTCTTCAGCCCTGGCGATTTCTTCCCGAATTTGCTCCATCACGTCCCGAGTCCGCAGGTTCGGATTCATCCCGATAACTGTATCGTGAAAGTCTCGAGCAGTTTCTACGACTTCCTCGATCCACGCTTCTTTTAATACAGGTCGGGAGGTGTCAATATCGAGGCGGTCGTCCGGGTTTCGAGCACCCATCAAGGTCGAACTTTTCGCCACGTTGACCGCTTCGTCGTCCCACGGTTCGACTACCATCCAGGATGGTCCGAATTCGAACTCGATTATGTAGCGCTCGTCAGAGAGTACCGCATCCACTGAGTCGAGTAGGTTGAGGACGATTCCGCATGCGAATCCCGTCACGCCGCCGTCGGAACTCCCCCATATGTACGTCTCGCCGACCGCTATCGAGACCTCGATCCATCCGTCCGGATTTTGCTTCTCGGAAACTCTCTGCCGGTACTCCGAGTCGTAGTGGAATGTGATCGTCGCGGTCGCCGAAGGTGAGGTTCCGGTCATGCTGTGTCGACAAACCCTCCTTCTCCGTCGTTCAGTTCCGGCACCCACCGCTTGACTGCTGGGCCACTAAGTGGATATGCCGTTTCTACTTCACCGTTGGGAAACACCACTGATACAACTATCAGAGGATCGACCTACGGGGGCCACGCCCCGGACTGACTTACGTTCTCGAGTAGTGATGGGTACGATTCCTGCTTCTTTTCGACCCACTTTGTAAGCGTCAAATCGTTGTCGAAGTCGTCGATTGGACCGGGGTCCTTATCGGCCGCTTTCGCTACTTCTCGATAAACGGCCATCGTATAGCAATGCTCCTGTTCACTGTACCCCGTATCGGGGTCGTCTGCTGCCTCGTATACTTCGATTGCTTCCTCGTATGCCGCTGCAGGATCGCCGACGTTTCCAATACATCGGAAATCACCGATATACTCGTACCAGACGCCTCGTCGCGCTCTGTCGTAAGCGTTGTCTGGTGGGTCCATACGAAACACTCGATCGATCAGATCCTCGGCGATCAGGATCCCCTGCCGACAGCGGTTCCGACAGCGATCCAAACGATGGGCGAGACGATAACAGATCGCTGCTCTCAGGAGATTTGCTTCTCCACCGCTAATTCGAGTCCCGTACGTTCCCGGGAGACCTTCGCTAAACCGATCGTATGCGACGAGCGAATAATACTCACCGGCTTCGAGATACTCGCCGTTTCGTCGATGGTCAATTGCCTGCTCCCAATACGACTGACTCGTGTCTTCAGTCATCGATTCAACACTCTACCCCGTTTTCCGGGTCGTGAATGATCTCGTAGTCGTCACCATGCGTATCTCTGATTTCGTCCATTGCAGTATCGATAGTTTTGAACGCGTTATCCGGCCCGTTTCCTGTGAGTGCTGTCCTTAGAACCTGATACGCATCGGAGACGAGTTTCGTGGAGAGCATCACGACCCTGTTCGTACCTAACTTCAGAATATAGTAGCGTTTATGTCCTGCGTCGACGATCCGGGTCGGATTCTCGAGTATTTCGATAAGGGTACTCACCTCATCGATCGGTTTCCCGTCGCGAAGTGAGTGCTCGGGATTGTCGTGCTGATTGATGTCAATCGTTGCACCGCAATCGTCGTTGTACGCCGGTGTATGACTCGCTGCCATCACCGTGCCGCCGATAATCGAGAGAATCACCTTCTCGTCCGAACCGATCTGACCGCCGATGATATACCGAATTTCGCCGTTTTCGTAGATGACCTCGTCTTGGGTCAGGATCGCATACCCGAGCGCCGTCTGAGTGAGCGACGTCGTCTCCTGGATGTACTCCCAGCCGTATCCGCGCACGTGGTCGGTGTAGTAGGACTGCTCGTGGATCTCACCGGTAGGCAGCGCGATCTCAGTTCCGTCGTTCGTTTCCCACGTCCGCTCCGTGCTCTGATGGATATCGTCTACGGGAACTTCTTCGACCTGAGACGACGATCCGAAGTACCCCTGTTCGCTCGCGATCAGTATCGTGCCGCTTCCGACCAGTGTCAGGATACCCACGACCGCGCTCGCCGGTGCGGTCGGTCCGTCGACGGGCATCGAGACCGTTCCGCCGGCGACGACCCCTGCTTTCGCTAGTTCCGCTCCGTTAGCGTCCACCTCGACCAGGAATGAAACCTCGTTGTCGTATTCGTCAGTCACGTTGACGTAGTACTTCTCCGGGCTGGTACCCCAATGGGTGTCGAACTCGATCGAGTAGTCGTCGTCGTCCCGTACCATACCGAGGTTCTTGTAGACCCACTTCTCGATATCGCCGAGTTCGTCGTCGAGGTCGTACGTTGTCGCTTGGCTCGAATCCCACGTCGAGTCGGCGGGCCACGGTGGATCGTAGTACGGGTTCCCTTCGACCGATTCGATTGCCGACTTATCGTCCACCGCGACCAGAACCCCCTCGGTGAAGTCCGCCGAAGAGAGACGAACCTCCGGCGGCGAACTGTCCTCGGTCGGGTACGGATCGATCGGATCGATGAAACCGTCGCTGGACGTGTCCATCCTGAGCGGGTTCGTTCCCCAGAGCCTGCGTTCCTCGTAATCGGTGAGCGTATCCCCATCGGTATCAGCCTTCGACGGACGCGCGTGGTATTCGTCGACCGTCGCTCTGAGTTTCCATTCGCCGTCGTCCTGATAGACTGTGTAGTCGGTATCGACTTGCTCGTTGTCGGGCAGTCCGTCACCGCTGGTGTCGCGCACGTCCGGGTTGATGGACAGCGGCATGTCGACGATCCCACCGCCCCGCGGATCGGGGACGTATAGGTTCGCGTCGGCGACAGCGTCCGGAATGCCGTCGTCACTGGTGTCCTTGAGTATCGGTTCGGACTCATTCTCGGCGACCCGTTCGAACGTCTCTGGGAGGTCCTTCTCGTCCGCGACGTGATAGTAATCGCCGCCCGTACTGTCGGCGATGCTCCGCAATTCGTCTTCGTCGATGCTGTTCCCGAGTCCGACGGTGCTGATCTGGATCCCGCGGTCGGCGGCGTCTTCAGCGACGCGTCGCGGATACGACCCGTAGTTCGACTTTCCATCCGATAACAGGAGCATCACCTGCGACCGGTTCTCCATCCCGTTCGCCTCGAGGTGCTGAAGCCCTGTTCGAAGTCCCGCTTCCGTGTGTGTACCGCCGCCAGCGGACAGTGACTCGATGCTCGCGTTCAGGGAGTCGTGATCGCGCGTCAGTTCCTGAAGCAGGTTCGCGTTCGAATCGTATCCGACGAGTCCGGCTCGGTCGCCGTCGAGCAGCGCGTCGACAAAGCGCTTCGCGGCCAGTCGAGAGTAGTAGATCGGCGAGCCACTCATCGAACCGCTTTCGTCCATCACGAACACGAAGTCCGTCTGCTGGGGATCTCCCGCCCCGTCGTCCCCGCCGCCTGTGACGAGGTGTTCGTCCTTGAGTGTGAGGATATCGCAACCGGGTGAGGTATAGCAGAGACCGCGGTTATCAGGCTCGTTCGAGTCCGAGAGGAAGATTGAGAAGTACGAGAACGATTCGACCTCAGCGATTGCAACGCCCTCGTCGGCGTCGATCGTCGTCTCGACCGGCCGCCACGTTTCATTGTCGTGGGGATCCCACTTGACTACCGTGAGGTTCTCGTCGTTCGGATCGATTCCCGCGTCGAGAGGAATTCTCACGGTCGCCCGATCGATCGGCCGCCGGTTCTCGATGTGAACGACCGGGCCAGCGCGATACTCTGGGTCGGTGTCGGGCGTTCGATTCGTGACTGAAATATCGCCCTCATGGAGTCCGTCACCGCCGACGTCAACGGTCGCACCGGACTCCGGGTCCGAGACTGATACCTCGCGATACTCGTCCGGATCGGGTCGTGGCCGAGCAACTTCGTCTTCGTCAACGCTGAGCGTGAGCGTTCCCTCGACGGTCCGGTCCGGGTCGCGCGTCGATGCCGCCGACACGGTGACTGTTCGGTCATCGAGCGTGGAATCGAGTTCGATCAGTGTGACTCCGCTTGCCGTGCCGCCCGCGAGGGGAGACGCCGACAGATTGACGCTCCTTGATTCGCCGCCGTCGATCGTCACGTCGGCTTCATCGTATGCGTACGGACGAACGTCGGTGATCTGTATCCGCGCCGCGACATGCACGCTTCCGTTTCGTTCGATCGCTCGTCCCTGCGTGAGCGATAGGTCGGGCCCCGTGTTCGCCTCGACAGTCGTTATCGCCTTCGCCGCCTGTTTCCACGCCTTCCGGTACTGGGTCGTCGCGTCTGCACCGGCGGCGTCGTCGCCGCGCTCGATCGCGTCCCCGGCGTTTCCGAGAGCGCTCTCGGCCTTCTGTCGTTGCCCGCGGTTATTGAATTCGCCCTCGTACTCGGCGACCAGTTCGTACGCTTCGCGCGTCGCGAGGCGCGCGCTCAGATTGCTCGCCCGAGCCAATTCGTCGTTCGCGCGTTCGATCTCGTCGGCGCTCTCCCCCTCGGTTTTCGCGGCCAATCGGTCGAGGTCCCGCTGGGCGTCCCGAACGTGATCGAACGCGGCCGGCGAGTCGGCGAATATCCGATGGCGGTATGCGGCGGCGGACCTGTTTATCGATTCGATAGCGTCGTCCCGAATCCCTACGGTGGATTCGTCTGCGACGTCGAGACGCTCGAGTCGATCCCGCGCGTCGAGGAGAAGTTCGACGGTAGAGTTGGCGTCAAGGTCGGGAACCGTGACGTTCGCACTGTCACCGCGGTCGTGCCTTGGCGGCCCGCCGCTGTTCGATTTTCCCGGAGGTCCGTTCGCGTTCGCCTGATCCGGAACCGACGCGAACTGGTCTTCGGACGATGCTGCGCTCGGTCCACTCGCGAGTGCGGGCGTGACAATCAGTGTCGTCGCCACGAGCACTGCGAAGAATAATGCAATCCATTTTCCCCCTGAAACTTCCATAGAATATCATTACATTATTATATTATAATAGTTTCTATTGGATGGTAAATCGGAGAATCCGGATGGTATAACTCGTGACACGATATCTGTACGACAGTTCGAAACGGGAAATACGACCAGGACCGTCGACTGTAGACTGTACTGCGATCGATCTAATTTCTCGTGGACTAAACCCGGAACGAACGTCTGGTACTGTGACTCGTTCGTGACGCGATCTAACTCCTCAGTCTGTCGTGATCTCGCGTCCCCGTCGTCGGTCGGATCGTAATCGCTGCGAACGACCGGTGGCCGCTGCCGTCCGCTCTCAGAACTCCTCGGTCGGCGGCGCGATCCCCTCGTCCTCGCCACTGCCCCCGAGTTCGAACTCCTCGCGCACTTCGCGGATGCGGTCGCGGATATCGGCCGCTAACTCGAACTCGAGGTTGCTCGCGGCCTCCTCCATGCGGTCCTCGAGTTCGGCGATGTAGCGTTCGGCCTCCTCTTCGTCTTCGATCTCGCGGCCCGAGACCTTTGTGGTCTCGGTCTTGCTGCCGGGCAGGTTGGTCTCGCCGACCTCCTTCTCGATCGTGGTGGGTTCGAAACCGTGCTCCTCGTTGTACGCTTGCTGGATCTCGCGGCGCCGCTGGGTCTCCTCGATGGCCGATTCCATCGCGTTCGAGGGGTCGTCGGCGTAGAGGACGACCTTTCCGTTGACGTTTCGGGCGGCCCGTCCCATCGTCTGGACGAGCGTCGTTTCGCTCCGGAGGAATCCCTCCTGGTCAGCGTCTAAGATCGCCACCAGCGAGACCTCGGGGATGTCCAGCCCCTCCCGCAGGAGGTTGATGCCGACGAGGACGTCGATCTCTCCCAGTCGCAGCGAGCGGATGATCTCGTGGCGCTCGAGGGTGTCCGTCTCGTCGTGCATGTAGGCCACGTCGACGCCTGCCTCCTCGAGGTACTCGGTCAGGTCCTCGGCCATCCGCTTGGTGAGGGTGGTGACGAGGGTGCGCTCGTCGCGCTCGATGCGCTCGTCGATGCGGTCCATCAGGTCGTCGATCTGTCCGCTGGCCGGCGAGACCTCGATCTCGGGGTCGACGAGGTGGGTGGGACGAACGATCTGCTCGACGATCTGCTCGCTCTCCTCGCGCTCGTAGTCGCCGGGCGTCGCCGAGACGTACAGCGTCTGGTTGGTCTTCTCCTGGAACTCCTCGAACGTGAGGGGCCGGTTGTCGTACGCTGTGGGCAGTCGGAACCCGTTCTCGACCAGCGAGTCCTTCCGGGACTTGTCGCCGGCGTACTGCCCGCGGACCTGCGGGAGGGTGACGTGGGACTCGTCGACCACGGTCAGGAAGTCGTCCGGGAAGTAGTCCAGCAGCGTGTAGGGGGCCTCGCCGGACTCCCGATCCGAGAGGTAGACCGAGTAGTTCTCGATGCCCGAACAGTAGCCCGTCTCCTGCATCATCTCGAGGTCGAAACTCGTCCGCTCTTCGATGCGCTGGGCGGCGATCATGTCCCCCTTGCGCTCGAAGTAGGAGATGCGACTGTCGAGGTCCTCGCGGATCTCGTCCATCGCGTCCTCGAGCGTGGTCTCGGGAATCGAGTAGTGCTCCGCGGGGTGGACGAGCACGGCCTGCTGGTCGCCCTGGGTCTTGCCCTCGAGGGGGTCGACCTTGACCATGCGGTCGATCTCGTCGCCCCACAGCTCCACGCGGACGGCGTAGCGGCCGTACATCGGGTAGATCTCGACGGTGTCGCCCCGGACGCGGAAGGTGCCCTGCGTGAAGTCGACGTCGTTGCGCTCGTAGTTCAGATCGACCAGCCGCTTGAGGAGTTCGTCGCGACCGACCTCCTCGCCGACCTCGAGTCGCAGGGACATGTCGACGTAGTTTCGCGGGTCACCGAGGCCGTAGATGGCGGAGACGCTCGCGACCACGATGACGTCTTCCCGCGTGAGCAGCGAGCGCGTCGCGGAGTGGCGCAGGCGGTCGATCTCGTCGTTGATCGAGGCGTCCTTGTCGATGTAGGTGTCGCTCTGCTCGACGTAGGCTTCGGGCTGGTAGTAGTCGTAGTAGGAGACGAAGTACTCGACGGCGTTCTCCGGAAAGAGGTTCCGGAACTCCTCGTACAACTGCGCCGCCAGCGTCTTGTTGTGGGCGATCACCAGCGTCGGCTTCTGGACCTCCTCGATCACCCACGAGACGGTGTTGGTCTTCCCGGAGCCGGTCACCCCGAGCAGGGTCTGCCTGTCCATGCCCTGTTGGAACCCCTCGGCTAACTGCGCGATCGCTTCGGGCTGATCGCCCGCGGGCTCGAAGGGGGCGTCGACCGCGAACGGCCGATCGACGTCGGGACGATCCGGCTGGAGGGGACCGCGAGAATCGGAATCGCTCATTAGCGGGATCAGGGCCTCGAGCTACTTTACGCGCTCGCATTGGGTGGAGTCGCGTTTGCGTGTGAGATCGGAATTGTAGTGATGGTCACTACCACTACGAAAGCCCCTGCTGCTATCGAGTCGGGCGACTTGCTGCGCTCCTCAGCCTTCGGCTTGCGGTGCTTACGTCGTCGGCCTTCCTCGATAGCAGCAGCCCCTTTCATTCCCACCCATACCGGCTGGCCGATCATGCCACCGCGGGTGGGAATGAAAGGGGCTGCCGTTGTCGATCCCTCCCGGACGATGTAAGCACGCGACCAAAGGGAGCGCGCGCAACGAGGCCCGGAGTGGTCGACAACGGCAGGGGCTTTCGTGGTGGTCTCGACCCGTTCAGCGTCGGGAACGTAATCACGAAACGGCATCCTCATCCCATTCGAATAGACGAACGTAGACAATGCCCGCCCAACCGTTATGGGTGGCCTCGCCCTGGATCCGATCATGACAGAGCAACTCCAGCAGGCCCGCGACGACCTCGAGGAAGCGGCGAAGTCGGCCGACGACGACGTCCGCGGCGACATTCGCGAGACGACCGACGCGTTCGCCGACTACGTGATGAGCGACAGCGCACCCGATCACGCGATTCTGGACGAGCGGCTCAACACCCTCCGGCAGGTCCGCGAGCAAGCCGACGGCAACACGCGAGACAAGGTCGAGGAGGCGATCGAGGAAGTCGAGGACTACCGCGAACAGGTCGATCAGGCCTGAAGCGGTCGCTATTTTCGCCGCCGATCGCACTCCATCGCTCACTCGAGGATTCGGGGTGGTTCGTGTCGATGGCGTTCGGTGTACGTCTCGAGCGACCTCACTGGAGCAGCGGGTTCACCGGTGACGCACCCTCCGGCGTCTCCTCGTCGAAGAAGCCTTCCACGCCCTCGAGTTCGAAGACCAATTCCGGTCCGAACGCGCCGGCGGGCGTCTGGAACCCGGCGTCGGCGTCGTCCGCGAGCACTCGCTCGGCGACCGTCACCGCGCCGTCGACGGTGACGACGTACGGATCGGGCGTTACCAGCCGGGAGACGACGCGCTCGCCGCCCTTACCGTCTGCACCGTCCGCGCCGCCTTCGCCGTCTCGGTCGGCTTCCTCGTCTCCGCGTTCGACGCGCGCCTCGCCCCAGACGTACGCCGACCCTCGTTCGCGCGCCCGCTCGGAGGGGCCGTCGCGGACGCCGACCAGCTGTTTCAGCGTCCAGCGCACCGGTTTCGACTCGAACAGCGGCGAGAGGTAGCGATGCGACCGTAGCGCGAGGCGAGCGGGCTGGGGCATCACCGCGTACATCTCGACGTTCGGGATTCCGGTCGTGTAGTGGGCCGTCGAGATATCGCCCATCGGCATCGTCACTGCCGGCCGCTGGCCGCGGCCGAAATCGATCTCGCGCGTCTTCCACCCCGTGGGTGCGCTCTCGAGGTCGCCGTCGCGGCGGACGGCATCCTCGGTGTCGGCCCCCTCGAGCACCGTCCGGAGCGTCCCGATCGAGGGCACGCG
Organism: Haloterrigena alkaliphila; assembly: GCF_017352155.2. Lineage (NCBI taxonomy): Archaea > Methanobacteriati > Methanobacteriota > Halobacteria > Halobacteriales > Natrialbaceae > Haloterrigena > Haloterrigena alkaliphila. The sequence goes on along the minus strand of NZ_CP071462.1, from coordinate 1,234,952 downwards.
GAACGAGTCGACGCCGAGCGCGAGGTGTGTCGCGTCCGGCAATCGCTCGGCGAGGTGGGCGGCCAGACAGTCCATCGGAATCGTCGAGAGGGCGGCCGCCGGTAGCAGCGTGACGCCGACGCCGGTCGCCTCGCCGTCGCGGTCGTGGATCGCCTCGATGACCGGAATCTCGCCGGTGATGTCGACGTAGTCCGTCTCGCTTCGCAGACAGCCCTCGACGAGCGCTTCGGCGGTGTTCGAGAACGGTCCCGCGCAGTTGAGGACGCAGTCGACGTCCTCGAGGGCCGTCGCGACGGTTACGGGGTCCCCGAGCGAGAAGCGTCGGCCCGGCTGGCCCAGTTCGTCGACCTGTTCGCGGACCCGTTCGCGGTCGCGGCCGGCGAGGATCGGGTCCAACCCGCGGTCGATCGCCTCCTCGGCGATCAGGTTCCCGACGAAGCCGTACGAGCCGTAGACGAGCAGCGAGGGCATACCGCGAGTACGACGCATCGGTGGTTAAGGCCGCGGCCAGCATTGCGCTCGTCCGTCGTGCTGCGAGAAATAGTCCGCGTAATCTCGCCGCGTCTCGTCGATCGCCCTTACTCGAGTCGATCGAGCACCGCGTCCTTCTCGTAGGACAGCGTCAGCGACCGCGAGCGTCCGCGGCCGTCGACCTCGGCGTAGTCGGCGTCGATCAGCCCCAACTGGTCGAGTTTGTTGACGATCTCGGAGTAGCGCGTGTAGCCGAGGTCGGTCTGTTCGTGGAAGGCGTCGTAGACGTCGCCGGCCTGTTCACCGTCGTTGTGGGCGATCACCTCGAGTAGCGCCTGCTCGGTGTCGGTCAGCCCCGACAGCGAGCGCGAGAGGTTGATGTACTTGGACTTCTCGTAGGCGTCTTCGACGTCCTCCATCTCGACGGTGCGGCTGGCGCGCATCTCGGCGTTCAGCCCGGCCCGGCGCAGCAGGTCGATCCCGACCCGGAGGTCGCCGCTGTCGGCCGTGAGTTCGGCGACGTGCTCGAGGGTCTCCCGGGAGATGACGCCGTCGTGGAAGCCCCGCTGGACGCGTTCGTCGAGGATGTCGACGATCTCGGGCTGATCGTAGACGGGGAAGTAGACGTCTTCGGGCCGGAAGACGCTCTGGACCCGCGAGTCGAGTTCGTCGATGACGTTCAGGGCGGGATCGGAGGAGACGACGACGACGCCGATCTTGGCGCCGGGGTACTCCTCGTGGGCTCGCAACAGCGAGTACAGCGTGTCCGAAGCCTCATTTTCGTAGAAGAGGTAGTTGACGTCGTCCAGCGCGACGACGAGGACGCGGTCCTCCTCGACGAGTTTCTCGGCGATCTGGCCGAACAGCTTCTTGAACGAGATCCCCGAGGAGGGCGGTTCGTAGTCGAACGTCCCCTCGAACAGCCGCGAGAACACCGAGTAGCGCGTCGCGTTGACCTGACAGTTGACGCGGATCGTGCGGACGTCGCTGGTCTGGGCGCCCACCTCGTCGAACAGTTTCTGAATGGCCGTGGTCTTCCCGGTGCCGGGCGGTCCGCGGACCACGACGTTCAGCGGTCGCGACCCGCGCACCGCCGGCCGAAGCGCGTACGTCAGGCTCTGGGTCTGGCCCTCGCGGTGCTTGAACGTCTCGGGGACGTAGTCGATTTCGAAGACGTGCTCGTTCCTGAACACGGATTCGTCCCACGACAACATCCCCTCGTCGGGGTCGTCCACCATCACTTTCACCACGCTGTCGGAGCTACTTAGTTCTTCGCAGCGACCGCCACCGTTCGGCCTCGTCCGGACGATCTTCGACCGATTCGACGCCGCTCGGTCCCCCGAGTGGCCGCCGTCAGGCCAGTTCGATGCGGTCCGTCTCGCGTTCGATATCGGCGACTGCGATCCGGCCGTTGTGGGTCATCCGCACGTGCGCTCGCACCAGTCGTTCCACCTCGTCGGAACTGCTCGAGCGAACCATGAACTGACAGTTGCCTTTCGAACACGAGAATTGATAGGGCATACCACACCATCGCGCGAGGACGCCGGTAGACGTTTCACTTGCATAGTGCGGGTCGCGACCTCGTCGGAGGGTCGGATTCCGGACCGCGGATTCGAACGACCAGCACCGCCCAACGGCCGCGATCGACCGTCGATTACCGGTCGGTGAGTAGCGACCGTCCGTCGATCAGCGGTCGGTGAGCACCGCGCCGACGAGCCCCGCCGTGAGGACGGCGAGGGCGCCGCCCGTCGCGAACAACACCGAATAGGAACTCGCGGAGAGGAGCAGGCCGAACGCGATCGGCGACAGCGAGATGGCGCCGGTCTTGCCGACCTCGAGGACGCTGACGACGCGGCCGCGGACGTCCGGGGCCGCGGTCGCGGTGACGACGTCGTTGGCGATCGGATCGAACAGGCCGTCGCCGACGCTGGCGATCCCGAGGATGGCGACGACGAGCCACGGCTCGAGCGTCAAGAGCAGCGCCGCGGTGCCGACCCCGAACAGGACGAGGCTCCCGACGAGGAGGGGCGGTCGGCCGAACCGGGCGGCGAGGCGGCCCGCCGAGGGCGCGACGACCAGTCGGCCGAGTCCCAGCACGGCGACGGTGACGCCGCCGAGCAGTTCGCTGGCGCCGAGGACGGTGACCGCGTACAGCGGCATGAACGTGAAGAGCGCGTACCGAACGAGAAAGAGGACGACGACGCCGACGATGACGACCCGCGCCTCGACGGAGAGGGCGTCGCGGACCTCGCGGCCCATCTCGAGGAACCGCGACGGCGAAGGGAGGATCGATCTCGATAGTCCACCGTCCGTCGCCGGCGCTGCTTGCGGTTCCGGGAGCCACCGGTAACAGACCCCGAACGCGACGAACGACAGGGCGTAGATGCCGAAGGGGAGTCGCCAGGAGACGTCGACCAGCGCGCCGGACAGGAGCGGGGAGACGACGCCGACCAGCCCGGTGACGCTCGTCAGAAATCCCTGCGCCGTCGTCGCGACCCGCCCCTCGTAGAGGTCGCCGATCAGCGTGATCGACATCGGCAGCAGGCCGGGAAACGCACACCCTTGAATCGCCCGCAGCAGGAGAATCGCGCCGAAGGCGTCGACGAAACCGATGAGGACGCCCGCGAGGCCGAAGACGACCAACGACGTGAGAAACACCGCGCGCCGGCCCACCACGTCCGCCAGCGAGCCGACGATCGGAATCGCGACGACCGCGGTGAGGAAGAACGACGTCATCACCAGCCCGACCCGCGCCTCCGTCAGTTCGAAGGCCGCGGCCATCCCGGGCAGCGCCGGCGAGACCAGCGTGCTCGCGAAGACGCCCATCCCGGCGAGCCCGAGGACGGCGTACAGCTTCGGATCGCCGGTGAGATCCGCGCTACGGCTCATACGGGGTCGCGGCCGCCACGCTCGAGATGCCGTCGCTCGTCGGCCGGAACGGATGCGGCGCTCCACATGACGCTTGCCCACGTGACGCCTGCCCACGTGACGCTTGCCCACGTGACGCTTGCCCACGTGACGCTTGCCCACGTGACGCTTGCGACACTCGCGACGTTCGCGCCGCTCGGTGACGCGTTCGGCGTCGACGGAGCCGTCGATCTTCGAACGCGTTCACGCGCATCTCCGTCCGATCGAACGACACACGCCACTGCCCACCTATTTGCGAACAGTTCACGAATGACGTGTTCGGACAGACCAGTAAATAGCTGCTGGAAGCGGAAGGGTCGCGGCGCGGGTCTCACTCGAACTTCTCGAGCAGGCGGTCGTAGAAGACGGGTTCCGGGTCGCCCTCGGGTGCGCCACCGTTGGCCGCCACCGCCTCGTCCCGGGCCTCGCCGGCCAGTTTCTCGACGATCAGTTCGGGCGTCGATCGGGCGAGGTGGTCCTTGACGGGCGAGCGGTTCACCTCGAGTTCGCCGTCCACGAGGCCGACGGCTTCGATACCGTCGACGGTCACGTCGTAGTCGGCCATCTCGCGGATCTCGCCTGCGAGGTGGGAAACGAAGACGCCCGTCGCGCCGTTCTCCGAGAGCGCCTCGAGGATGCCGGCGATGATCTTCGCGGAGGCCCCGGGTTCGGTGATGCTCTCGAGTTCGTCGACCAGCACGAGCGAGCCCTCGCCGCCCTGCGCGAGGTCGGCGAACTCCCGCACCGTCGACTCGAAGGCGCCCGCGTCGAGCGTCCCCTGGGTCTTGGCGTGGTAGTGGAGGTCGTCGAACCGCTGTAAGCGCACGCGCTCGGCGGGAACGGGCAGGCCCATGTGGGCCAGCACGACGACGCTGGCGACCAGATCCAGCGTCGAGGTTTTTCCGCCGCTGTTCACCCCCGAGAGTAGCGCCACCCCCGCGACCTCGTAGTCGACGGGGTCGATGGCCTCGAGCGGTTCGTCCAGCAGCGGCGACTGGCCGCCGTCGATGGCGAAGCCGGCGGAATCGGCCGCGTCGTCGAGTTCGCCTTCCGAGGCGCGTGGCGCCTCGCTCTCCACGAACTCCGGCATCGTACACTCGAACTCTCGGGCGAAGCGGGCGACGGCGAGTTCGACGTCCAACTCGAGGGCGTCCCGCACCAGCTCTCGGGCCCCCTCGCGCTGGTCGGCCAGCTCCGCCGCGAGTTCGCGTTTGAGCCGGCCGGCGCGGCGTTCCTTCGCTGCCGTCATCTCCTCGCGCAGCCGGGAGACGACCGCCTCGTCGCGTTCGACCGGGAACGTCGGTTCGTCGCTGAACGCCCGCCGGGCGATCTCGCTCTCCCCCTGATCGAGGTCGAGCGCGTCGGCGAGGTGATCCCGCGCGGCCTCGACGGCCGCGGCGTACTCGTCGGCCAGTTCGCGGGACAGGAGGGAGTCGACGCCCGCGCCGCGTTCGACCAGCGAGAGCAGATCCGAGCCCTCGATGGTGACGTCCTGCTCGCGGATCGCCTCCCGCAAGCGGTCGTTCGCGACGCTCTCGGCCGCGCTCGCCGCCGCATCGAGGTCGTCGACCGCCGTCGTCAGCCGGTCGAGTTCGTCGTCGCCCGCGACGGTGCCGTCCTCGTCGAGCCGCGAGAGGCCGTCCTCGAGCGCGTCGAGGTCGCAAGCGGGCTCTAATCCCGCGGCCTGATGGACCTCGACGGCCGCCTGCAGGCGGTCCCGATTGCGCGCGAAGAAGGCCAGCGGCCGCTCTGGGACGACCTCGGCGGGGGTCTCGAGCGCGTCGGGCTCGACCTGCACGTCTCCCTCGAGGGTGACGCCGGCGAAGGATTCGTCGAGCGCGATCACCGTGGAGTACCCGCGCGCGAGTTCGGCCAGTCCCTGCGCGTCCTCGACGATTTCGACGGAGAGTTCCGGGATCGCTTCTTTCGCCTCGCTGTAGCGCTCGGCGTCCGTCGTCGCCAGACAGCGCTCGCGCACGTGGACGTCGCCCGGGTTCCGGAGGGGTTCGAGCCCCTCGAGGGCCTCGAGCACGTCGTCGTCGTACTCGCGCTCGAGCGCCTCGTCGGCGAAGGCCTGCACTTCCTCGATGCGCGAGCGGCGCGGACTCGGGTAGATCGTCTCGAGTCGCTGGGCGGCGTAGTCGGTGACCGTCCGCTCTTTGAGCAGCGCGAGGACGTCCCGGTAGACCTCGCGGGCGCGGTCGGTCGCGAGGAAGCCGCCGGGGTCGTCGTGTTCCTGGCGGATCGCGCCGCGCGCGATGCGGGCTGCCCGCCCCTGGGTGATCCCCGGTGCCGTCGCGATCGTCGCGACGTCGCCTCGCCGTAGCGCGCGCTCGGGGTCGTCGAGCGCTTCCAGCGCCCGGGCGGTCTTTTCGCCCACGCCCGGGATCGTCTCGAGGTCCATTGCTTCTCGAGGGTCGTATCAAACCGGAGCGAGAAAAACCTCCCGCCCGGGTTTTTCGTGATCGCCGTGGTAGCCCTGCGCATGCCGACCGGGGCGCTCGAGTACCACGAACGGACGAAGCACTCCCCCAGAAGCGTCCGCGAGGGGAGTAAGGGATTAGACTTCGACAACAAACCGACGCCGTACAAGGAGTACGTCGACCTGCCGACGAGACCGCTCGCCGAGCGGATTCGACCGCCCCAGCAGCCCGCGCTGTCGGCGGTCGCCGAGTCGACGCCGGACGGGGAACCGAGTCGCGGACACGATCGAGCACCGGACCTCGAGACGGTCACGACCCTCTGTTACTACGCCGCGGGGATCACCAAGGAGATCGAACTGCGCAACCGGACGAAGTTGTTCCGCGCCGCGGCGACCACCGGTGCGCTCTATCACGTCGATCTCTACGTCGTCTGTGGGGACCTCGAGGGCGGCGAGTCGGACACTGCGACCACCGAATCGCTCGAGGCCGGCGTCTACCACTTTGATCCCCGAACGTGCTCGCTGGACGTCCTCCGCGAGGGCGACTACCGCGGCGTCCTCGTGGCCGCCACCGAGTACGATGCCGTCGCCGACGCCCCGCTGTCGGTCGTCGCGACCTCGACGTGGTGGCGCAACGCGTGGAAATACGAGGAGCGAACCTTCCGCCATGCCTTCTGGGACTCGGGGACGACGCTGGCGAACCTGCTCGCGGTCGCCCACGCGCTGGACTACCGCGCGGAGGTCATCACCGGCTTCGCCGACCGGCCCGTCGCCGACCTGCTCGGCGTCGATCCCGAGCGCGAGGCGCCCCTCGAGATCGTGCCGATCGGCGCCGGCGAGCCTCTTTCGGACGAGACGAGCGCCGATATTGATCCGATCGATCCTGACACCGACCCCCTCTCATCGAACGAGAAAGAGTTCCCGCTGATCCACGAGGCGTGGCGAGCCGGCGTGCTCAAGGACGGCGCCGCCGCCGACGCGTGGCGCACTGGCGGACCGACGGCACACCGACCGATCGGGACTCGCGACCCCGGCGACGGCGAGCGCGTTCCGCTCGAGCCGGTCGGCCCGGAGACGGCCTCGAGTCGGCCGCTGCACCGAACGATCCGACGGCGGGGCTCCTGTCGCGAGTACGAGCGTGATCCGATCAGTTTCCGGAAGCTGTCGACTGTGCTCGATCGGGCCGTCCGTGGCGTGCCGATTGACGTTCGTCGCGAGGCCGAACGACGTGAGGTCTCGGAAGAGCGAGCGGGAGTCGCGGGGTCCGAGCGAAGCGAGGGCCACGGTAAAGCGAGCGGTGAAACCGCGAGCGAGCAGCGACACGCGAGCCGGGACGACGATCCGCCGCTGTCGTTCTGCGACGCCTACCTGATCGTCAACGGCGTCGACGGTCTCGAGGCCGGCACCTACCACTACCACCCCGACGGGGGCGAACTCGAGCGACTCCGGGCGGGCGAATTCCGGCAAGAGGCGAGCCACCTCGCGTTGGACCAGCGGCTGGCCGGCGACGCGGCGGTCTGCGTCTATTTCCTCACGGACCTCGAGGAGATCGTCGACTCGTTCGGCGACCGCGGCTACCGCGCGGCGCAACTCGAGGCCGCGCTGACTGCGGGACGGCTGTATCTGGGGACCTACGCTCACCTGAGGCTGGGCGGGACGGGACTGACCTTCTACGACGACGTCGTGACCGACTTCTTCGCGCCGCGGGCCACTGGACAGACGCCGCTGTTCCTGTACACAATGGGACGACCGGCGTAGTCGAGCGGCGCGAGATCGGCGGCTCCGACGGGCCGCTCGAGGCTTGCGCGGGCCGGGACGCTCGTTATTCGGTCGGCTCCCCCGAGGACGGATATGGTACTCAAAAAGCTCCTCGGCTCGAAGGCGACGCGATCGCTGACGGTCGTCTCGATCCTCTCGGACGCGAAGCAGGCGTTCGCTAGCGGCAACAGGACGCGGGGACTCCTGCTGGTCGTCGTTGCCGTTCTCGCGTGGAAGTGGGCGATGCTCGGTATGGTCGCGCAGGGCGTCCTCAAACTGTTCCGCGGCGGCTCGTCGGCCTCGAGTCCCGCGTAACCGAGCGGTTCGGATCGACCGACTGACTCACTCGAGACGGCGTAACGCCTTCCCCGGTGACGACCCACTGGTTCAGTATGGAGACTGACTGCACCTACTGCGGCTGTGACGTCGAACGCCACGACCCGGTATTCGTGAGCGAAGGGACCCCTGATGATCTGACGGGGCGATTCTGCAATTACGGCTGTCTCGCGGCGCACATCGAGGAGGAGGCGTTAGCCACCGGCACGACTTGCGAGTGGACGCCGTCCGGGTGACGCGCCGTTTCGAATACCGCGGCCGATACTCGTGTCGTCGACTACCCCGCCGGCGATCCGCTCTTCGACGGCGTCTCGTCGGTCGTTCCCGTCACGCGCGGCGACGTCGTCACCGATCCCGGCGACCGGATGGACGTGATCGCCTCGGCCGACTACTACCCCGCGTTCGCGACGCGCCACCGGACGGCGCCGCTGTGGACGGTGCAGTTTCACCCCGAGTACACCGCTGATCTCCGCGAGCGACTCGAGACCGACTTCGGCTGGACCGAGGTCGAGTCCGGGTTCGCCGACGTGAACGCGAGCCGCGTCGTCGAGAACTTCGCGTCGATCGGCGCCGACTCGAGCGAGTGATCTCGGGACGGTTCCCCATCGGCGAGCACCGACTCGAGCGTCTCGACGGCGTCGAAACGGTCGCGGGAGCCCTCGTCAATCGTTGCTGGTCGGACCGGGACTGTTTCCGTTAACGGCGGCGGGGTTCTCGGAGATGAACCAGCCGGTTTCGGTCGCGCGCTCGGCGATGTGGGGCTGGAAGACCCACGCGGCAAGGGCGATGATCGGGACCATCGTGAGCCCGACGACCGCGTAGCCGTAGTGAATGTTCAGGAACGACGCGGAGAAGATCAGCGGGTAGATCGACCCACCCGAGGAGCCGATTCCGCCGACGAAGCCGGCGACCGACCCCGAGTTGTCGGGGAATACCGCGGGCACCTGCGCGAAGATCGCACCCTCGGAGAACGCACACCCGACGCCGACGAAGAAGCCGGCGACGACGGCGACGTAGACGTTGTCGGTCAGTCCGGCCGCCGTCATGCCGAACATCGCGAGCACGACGAACACGAGCGTCGCGAACGTCCACTGCTCGCGGTAGCGACCCGTGAACACCGGGAGGATGTCTTTCTCCTTGCGCGCGACGAGGTCGCTGACGTAGCCGCCGATCGGGCGGAGCAACCCGGCCGCGATCGAGAACGTCGCCGCGATCACGATGTCGCTCTGGCCGAACGCCTCGCGGTAGTAGGTGCCCAGCCAGCCGTTCATCGCCAGTTCGAGGCCGAAGGTCATGACGTACGCCACCGCGAGCACGACGGCGCCGTGGCGCGTCGCGATGTAGAACCACTGCTCCCGGCTGACGCCCTGTTGGGTCTCCGCGCGTTTCGCGTCGCTTTTCGCCGCGTCGCCGAAGACGAAGTAGAGCACGCCGAGGACGACGGCGAGCACGCCGAGGACGACGGCGAGCACGCCGGTGTAGAAGAACGCGGCGCGCCAGTTCGACGAGAACGGCGGCCCGGCGTACCCCTCACCGAAGATTCGCGGGAGGGTGAAGTACGCGCCCAGTCCCGCGCCGGCGTTGCCGATTCCGGCGAAGATCCCCTCCGCAGTGCCCAGGTTTTCCGCTTCGAACCACTCGGAGACGTGCTGGATACCGATGACGAAGGTGATCCCCGCTAGCGAGGCGACGATTCGCGAGGCCGTGAACACATCGTAGGTCTGTGCGAACGCGCTGATGATCGCGAAGGTTCCGACGAGGAGCATCGTTCCCCCCGCGGTCACCGGCGCGCCGTACCTGTCGGTCAGGGGCCCGATGACGATCCGACCCAGCGGCACGGCGATGACCGCCGCACTCGAGACGACCCCCAGTTGGGGCACCGAGAGGCCGAACTCGTTTGCGATCTCCCCCGTGAACGGCGCGAAGGAGAACCAGATCACGAAGCCGAGGTTGAACATCGCCGTCGCGAGGAGCAAGTTCTTGTACTTCGCGGGGATCATGCGATCTCCTCACCCCCGATCGACGAGCCACGGCACGTTTGCGGACCGCGTATCGCACGCAAATCGGAAGCACAATCGTTCACCTTCTCTCGAATTTGACTTCCGTCTAAGCACATATTACGAATTAATCTGGCTGTTCGAACCCGTATATGCGTATTTCTTAGACGATCCTAATACTGCTGTGCAATAGCTATCGGACTATATCCCTTCTAGGACTCCGACGGAGTCGACAATCCGGAGGATAGAACATCACAACCACAATCAAAAATCTGAATACGTGGACAAATGTCTCTACCGAGGTTGAGTACGAGAAAAACCTCCGGCCGATTCCTTACTCGTCCAGGTGTTCGATACCTTTCTTCGAGACGTTGGCCTCCGTGATCTCGCCTGGCATCCAGTCGGGTTTGTCGTCGGGAGCCGTCTCCTCCCAGGCCCAGCCGTCGTAGATGTGGACTTTGTCGGTCCCCTTCTCGCGCAACTTGAGTTCGACTCGCTCGGCCGATTCCTCGCTCGAGCCGGGCTCGAGCCGCCGGGCCGCCTTGAGGGCAGCCTGCCGGGGTGTGTTACCGGAGAAGACGCTGGATTCTTCACCGGACGACTCGCGCAGTGCAAAGTTTCGTTTCCCGTCTTCGCGTACCATGGTTTCGCCTCCGTGTCAATCCAGCACACGATCCGACATAAAGATATCCCCCAAAACCGACTGACTGCGGCGGTATCTTTAAGTATATCGCCTTCGCAACTCTTCCGCAGCATTCGTTTTCCACCCGCTCACACCGTCGGTCTCTCTGCTGTCCCCCGGTACGGTCATCCGTCAAGGCGTCGAAAACACTTAAGTATATCCTACGGCGAAGTTCGGAATAGAATCCCGCGATGGTACGGAAAAAGAAGCTGAGTCCAAGCGGTGCCAAAGACGACGACGGTAACTACCACAACGTCCATCTCAACCTCCACGAGGACGAACTGGCAGTCGCGGGCATGGATATCGGTGACGAGGTCTTCGTCCGGGTCCGGGACGGCAAGATCATCATCCAGAAAGCCGACGAGGAGGACGTCGAACACGAATTCTAACGAACGACCTTTTACTCTGCAGTCTGTTGCGCTGGCGGCAGCGTAGCTGCCGCACAGCGCAACGTCCCTCGGTAAAAGGTCGATCAAAAGCGCTCCTCCTTCCTCTCCGTTCGCTTCACTCACTCCGAGTCAGTCGTCGGCCCGCTCGCTCACTCCGTTCGCTCGCGGTACAATAGATTGAACCGCGACCGCGGACCGACTCCCGAACTCGAGAAGAACGACCGCTAGCCGACTACTGCAGCGCCTCGAGGTCGAACTCGAAGGCCGCGACGGGTACCTCGAGATCGTGCTCGACGAGCACCTTCGGGTGGACCTCGCCGATCACGCCGACGTTTTCGCCGTCGATGACGACTGCGGCTGTTCGACCCGAAATGAAGCTCGGGTGGTCGGTCGGCGGCGTCTCGAGGTCGACGTCGAAGTTCTCCGCGAGCGCCTGCAGCCGGGCTTTGGCGTCCTCGTAGCCGGCATCGTGGCTCGCGAGGACGGCCCCGACGTGACGGTTCTCGCCGACGCCGGTGTTCTCGCGCTCGTCGAGGCGAGCCGTGAACCCGATCTCGGCGAGGTGCTGGGGGTACGAGCGGTGGGTGTTGCGCTCGAGGACCATCAGCAGCGAGGGCAGCGTCCACGTCCGCAGCATCGTGTAGTCTTCGCTGTAGGCCTCCTTGATCGTCGCGGGTTCGCCGGTGCCGTAGGCGTCTGCGCCCGGCTCCACCTCGAGGCGTTCGTAATTCTCCGCCTCGTTGATCATGTGGAAGTTCAGCATGTCCTCGAAGCCCAGCCCGACCAGTTGGGTCCGCGCGGCCCGCTCGAGGCGGGAGCGCTCGTGGCGGCCGCCGACGGTCCCCACGTCGGGGTAGGTCGGCTCGAGGTCGTTGAAGCCGTAGGCCCGCCCGAGGTCGTCGATGACGTCCAGCGGGTGGAGGACGTCGACGCGGTACGGCGGGATGGTGACCTCGTAGACGAGGTCGCCCTCGTCGTTTTCGTCTCGTTCCGCCTCGAGTCCGGAGCGCTCGGCGAGGTCGATCACCTCTTCGGGGTCGAGACCGATGCCGAGGATGGTCTCGATGCGGTCGTGGGCGACCGTCTTCGTCTTCGTCGAGAGGTCGGGGCGAACGATTTCGCCGTCAGGATACTCGACGCGGACGTCCTCGAGCGTGGCTCCCCGCGCGGCCAGCGCGTAGCAGACGATGTTCAGCATCTTGTCGATCGTCCACTGGTCGGTGCCCGTCATCTCGACGAACAGGTCCCGCGAGTCGGTCGAGACCTCGGTGCGCCGGCCGTTGACCACCGGCGGGAACGAGAACAGCCCGAGATCGTCGTAGATCGCCGGGTAGCGTTCGTACTCGCTGACGAGGTCGGCGTAGGTCTGGCCGGTCTGGTGGTCCTCGAGCACCTGCGCCGGCGTCATCTCCCGATCGGCGTCGAGGGGGACGAACGTGTCCTCCTCGGGTTCGACGCCGACGTACTGAATGGTGGGGTTGCCCTCCGTCGCGGGGTTCGCTCGCGGCTCATCGCCGCTCGCGTTTTCCGATGCGCGTAGCGCATCGCTACCCTTCAGCATCGTCAGGTCGTGGATCCCGATCGCGCCCTTCGCGCGCTTGCGGCCCATCGTCGCGTGGAGCTTCTCCTGTAACTGGATGAGCGACTCGAGGGCCTCCTCGTCGAGGTCGACGTCGCGGATCACCGCGCCCGTCACGTAGGGGCGCTCGTCGGGCACCGACTCGTCGACCTCGATGGTCCAGTCGGCGTCGTTCGTCGAGGGGACGTGGACACCACGCGAGTCGCCGTACTGGTAGCGCATCGAGCGCGCCACGCCCTCGACCGAGAGCCGGTCGAGGCGGTCGGGGGCGAACTCGAGTTCGAACGCGCCCTCTTCGGTTCGGCCCTCGAACTCGAGGCCGAGGCCGAACAGGTCGTCTTTGAGTTCGTCGTCGCTTTTCTCCTCGCGACCGGTCAGGCCGCGCAGTTCGTCGGGGTCGATGTCGACGGTGGGCATCAGTAGGTCACCTCCGCGTTCCGCAGGAACTCGAGATCGGCCAGCGTGCCGTGGAGGTCGCGGATGTCCTCCGCGCCGGTGGTGAGCATGGCGAGTCGCTCCAGCGCGAGCCCCCAGGCCATCACGTCGCAGTCGACGCCGAGGGGCTCGAGCATCTCCTCGCGGAAGATGCCGGAGTTCCCGATCTCGATCAGTTCGCCCGTCGTGGGGTGGGTACCGAACAGCTCGAAGCTCGGTTCGGTGTAGGGGTTGTAGTGTGGTTTGAACCGGATGTCTTCGATGCCGAACTGGGCGTAGAACTCCTCGAAGGTGCCCATCAGATCCCGCACCGAGAGGTCCTCGGCCATCACCCAGCCCTCGATCTGGTAGAACTCGAGTAGGTGGGTCGCGTCGAGCGTGTCGTTGCGGTAGGCCTTCTCGACGCTGAAAAAGCGCGCTGGCGGTTCGATCTCGCCGATCTCGGTCCCGGAGAGGTAGCGGGTCGACAGCGAGGTGGTGTGGCCGCGCAGGGCGAGCGCGCGGGCGAAGTCCTCGTCCCACGGCGAGTGATAGCCCTCGCTGTCCTCGCCGAGTCCCTCGCGGTGGACGCGCTCGACGGCCTCGACGAGGTCCTCGGGCAACTCGTCGATGTGGCTGGGCCGCTCCATCGCAAAGCGGTCCCAGTGCGTGCGCGCCGGGTGGTCTTGGGGCATGAACAGGCAGTCGTTGATCCAGAAGTCCGCGTCGACGTGGGGGCCGTCCATCTCCTGGAACCCCATCCCGACGAGGACGTCCTTCACGCGCTCGGACATCTGCCGGAGGACGTGCACCTTCCCGCTCTCGATCGCCTCGGCGTCTGCCTCGACGTTGTACTCGGCGAACTCGACGTCTTCCCACTCGCCGCTGGTGAGCAGTTCGGTGGTGACCTGGCCGACCGTTTCGGCGGTCTCGATCCCGGCCATCAGCTCCGTGACGCCGCGCTCGGTCAGCGTCACCTCGCGGACGGTCGACTCCCGGCGCTCGAGCAGGCCGCGCCGTTCGAGTTGCTCGAGCGTGTCCGAATCGACGTCGACGCCGTCGACGGGCGCCTCGTCCGCGCCGGTGAGCGCCTCGAGCGCCGCGGCCTCCGCGTCCGCCGACGGATCGGCGTCCGGATCGGCCGTGATCTCGCCGCTGTCGATCGTTCCGTACCCCTTGCGGGCGTAGTTCGAGAGCGCGATGTCGACCTGCGGTCCCTCGAGCCTGGAGGCGCCGATGACCTGTCCCATCTGGACGGGGTCGGCGTCGGCGCCGGCCTCGAGGGCGGCCTCGTAGAGTCGCACCTCGGGGAGGACGTCATCCGCGTACTCCGCACCCTCGTCGGTCAGCGCGACCGTTTCGTCGACGCGCTCCTCGACGGCGACCAGCCCCTCGTCCGCGAGTTCGAAGACCGCGCCGGTGACGGTCTCCGGAGGGAGGTCGGTCGCCGCAGCGAGGGCCTCGACGGACTGTGCCTCGTCTGCGCTCGCGGCCTCGACGACCGCGACCTGTTGTTCGGGAAGTTGCATTCGCTTGTTCGTATGGCTGCGTGTCGGTCAGTTAGCGGTTCCGATACTGCCGCCCGAGAACCGTTCGGACGGCCCGCGGACGACGGCCGGTTTCGCCGCGAGCACCCGTCAGGGTCGCTCGCGACTCCACTGGCCCGAACTCACCGGGCGAAGAAGAAGCCGAATCCCGGAGCGCACTGCGGCGATCGACTGCCGATACCGGATCGAACGCGGGATTCGGCTACCATACGTTGGGCCTCTCGAGGATCGCTCAAAAGCCTTGCGCTCAGCGCGGCGCTGGCCGCCTCGAGTCGCCGGCATTTCGCCGCAGGTGTATCAGACCTGCGGTCGTCCCCATTGAATCGATAGCTGTCCACCGTTAATGCAATGCCAGCGTAATACATACGTATATCAGTCAGTGGTGGCGACATATTCGGTGCGGGGCCGCCGGCGGACGGCCGCTCGGGGCCCCGAACGGAACTATGGGACGAAAAAATCACACGTTCTCGGACGACGGGAGTACGGCCGCAGCGGTCCACAGTGCGCTGTTCGCTCGGCTCCCCTCGAGTACGGAACGGCTCTGGAACGCCTTGGTGTACAGTTCTGCCTATCTCTCACTGATCGCGATGGCGGAGGTGGTCGTCGTCGCGGTCCTCCTCTCGGTGTCGCCCACTCCGGCGGCGATCGTCGTCGGGCTGGTCGTCTTCGCCGTCTACGCCAACGATCGCCTCGCGGACGCCGACACCGACGCGGTGTCGAATCCCCGACAGGCGGCGTTCGTCAGCCGACATCGAGACGCGCTGTACGTGCTCGCCTCGATCGCGTACGGCCTCGCCGTGGCGCTCTCCGTCCTCGGCGGACCGATCGCCCTCGCGATCACCCTCCTCCCGGGGGCGCTCTGGGTGTGCTACGCGACGGACTGGATTCCCGGCACCGGGGTCCACGTCCGGCGGCTGAAAGACCGCTTCCTCGTCAATACGATCGTGGTCGCGCTCGCGTGGGCCGCGACGCTGACGTTCCTCCCCCTCGCGTTCGCCGGGAGCGCCGTCACGCCGCCGGCGCTGATCGTCTTCGGGTACTTCTTCCTCCGGGTGTTCACGAACACGGAGATTCCGAACGTCCGCGATATCGAGGGCGACCGGGCGATCGGCGTCCTGACGATCCCGGTCGTCTTCGGCGTCGACCGGACGCGACAGATCCTCGCCGGCATCGACTGCTGTACGGGCGCGCTGGTCGTCTTCGCGGTCGCTACCGGACAGCTGTCTCTCGCTCTGGGGCTCCCGCTGTTCGTCGGACTCGGTTACTCGCTGTGCGTCACGTCGCGTATCGGCCGGACCGACGACGTGCAGTTGCTGGCGAGAGCGGCGGAGTGCGAGTACCTCGTCGTCTTCACCGCCCTCGTGATCGTCGTTCTGTCGGGATAATTCAACGACAACTGGGTGTTATTTTCACGTGGTTGAACGCTCCCGTAGCTTTAATACTGCCGGAGGCATTCCTCCCGTATCGGTGTTCTCTCACGTTCTCCTCTCCGGAATCTTACTGGCGACCATTGCCGTCGGGACAGCGGCGGCGCTTCTGGCGTGGCGTGAACGGCCAGAACCCGGCGCCGTTCCGCTCGTCGTGATGCTCGTCGGGCAGTGCTGGTGGTCGATCTTCCTCGTGTTCGATCTGCAGGCGTCGACGCTCGAGGCGAAGGTCTTCTGGGCGAACCTCCGCTGGATCGGCGTCGTCGCCATTCCGATCGGCTGGATGCTCTTCTCGCTGGAGTACACCGGCCGCGATCGGTACGTTCGACCGCGGTACGTCGCGCTCCTCTCGCTCGTTCCGGCGCTCACCGTCTGGTTCGCGCTCACCGACAGTCCGCTGCTCTACACCGACTCGAGACTGGTTCGCGAGAGCGGAACGCTGTTTCTCGCTCGGACGCCCGGTCCCTGGTTCTGGGTGATCGCCGCCTACACGTACCTGCTGGGACTGCTCGGGTCGCTCCCGCTCCTCGAGTTGATCTGGAACGATTCGCTGCCGTTCAGGGGGCAAAGCGCCGCACTCCTCGTGGGGATCGCAGCGCCGTGGGTGAGCAACGTCCTCTTTCTCGTCGGGGCGATTCCGCTGCCGGGGCTCGATCCCACACCGGTCGCGTTCATGATCTCGGGCGTCGCCTACCTCGGTGCCCTTACGCGCTTTCAGCTCTTCGGGACGAGTCCGTCGCCGACGCCTCGCGCGCGCCGCCTGCTCTTCGAGCGGATGCCCGACGGCGCCGTCGTCACCGACAGTCACGACTCCGTCGTCGACATCAACGGTACCGCCGCAGCGATCCTAGGGACGGCGCGCCGTCCCGCGCTCGGACGGCCGCTTCGGGAGATCGTTCCCGACGACTCGCTCGTCCCGACGGACGGCTCGGTTCCGCGGCGACGCCCCTTCCGGAGCCGTCACGACGACCGGCTGTACGACGTGACGGCGACCCACATCACCGATATCCGCGATCGGACGATCGGACACATCATCACGTTTCACGATATCAGCGAACACGTCCGACAGCAACAGCGACACGAGGTCCTCAACCGCGTCTTCCGGCACAACATCCGCACCGAAACGAACGTCATCAGCAGCTACGCGGAGTTGCTCGCGGACGTCGAGCGACGGGGCGCGGCCGACGAAATCACGGACAGCGCGGCGCGGATCGAGGAGTTGGCGGCCAAGGCCCGCGAAATCATCGACCTCTTCGAACGGGGACGGGAGTCGACCGACGCCGTCCCCCTCGAGTCGCTCCTCGACGAGGCGGTCGTGACCGTCCGCGAGGAGTATCCGGACGCTCGCATCGAACGCGAGCGGGGGCCGGACGACGTCTACGTCGACAGCGTTCTCGAGTCGGTGTTCGCGAACCTCCTCGAGAACGGCGTCGAGCACAACACCGGTTCGAACCCCGTCGTTCGAATCTCCGCCGAGACCGACGACGAGTGGGTCCGGGTTCGGATCGCGGACGACGGTCCCGGGATCGACGACTACGAACGGTCGGTCCTCGAGCGCGGCACCGAGACGCCGCTCGAACACGGGAGCGGTCTCGGCCTCTGGCTGGCCAAGTGGGGTGCCGAAATCGCCGGCGGGTCGGTGCGCTTCGCGGCGAACGAGCCGACCGGATCGATCGTTACCGTCTCGGTGCCAGTGTTGACTCCGTCCGGCGAGTCGCGGGACGAATCGGCCGCGCCCGCGCGGTGAGGCGTTTACTGATTGTCAGTGGCACCGTTAGCCATCCGGGAGCCGCGTCGTCTCGAGCGAGCCGGAATCGACCCACTCGAACCCCTCTCGTTCGGCGCTGGCGGTCGCCGCCTCGACCGCGTCGGGGTCGAACGACTCCGCGAACTCGATGCGGGTCTCGGTCGGCCCGGCCGCCGGCAGTTCCGGGAGGAAGTCGTCGTCCTCGAGCAGCCCCCGCACGGAGACCGCGCCGCCGGCGCCGAGGGCGATCCCGAGCGCGCGGTAGCGGTCGTCCGCCGTCGCGAACTCCTCGCCGGTCCCGAAGGAGTCGTTGGTCACGCGAGCCGTCTTCGTGGACCCCGAGAGCGTCCCGAACCCGTCGTTCGCGTCGTCGCCGTTCTCGGCGGCGTCGGCTCGACTATCGTCCGACGCTCGCCCCACTGCGGACTCCGTCTCGCGCTCGCGCTGGTCCTCGAGCATCGAGTCGGCGACGTCCCGCGGCGACACGTCGGTATCCGGGCCGTCACCGTCGCCCACCCGCGAGACGGTCGGCGACCCGCCCCGGATCTCGAACCCGCCGGCCTCCGTCGACGGGTTCGACGTCGCAGCCGGTTCCGATGGTTTCGACGCGGCCGCCGACTTCGACGGTTCGGACGGTGCCGCCGACTCCGACGGTTCGGACGGTGCCGTCGATTTCGACGCCGACGCGGACGACGAATTCGAGGCGCCCGTCGGCGTCGCGGCGCGATCCGGTTCGGCCTCGTCGATGAGCGAGCCGACGGCGGAGCGGTCGTCGCCCGCGTCCGCGGCCGACGCGTCGACAGCGCTGCCGAGGGAGCCCGAGTGACGTTCAGCGCGTTCCAGCGCCCACGGCGGCCACGGGTCCGACTCGGTCGCGTTCGCCGGATCGAGACGGTCGCGATCGGGATCGTCGGGAACGTACGCCTCGAGTCCGTGCGCCGGGAGCAGCGGTCGGTCGAACGCCGAGAGCCGCGGCCCGTACCGGTCGCGGAGGTCGTCGAGTTCGCTCGTCTCGACCAGCGCGGCCCGCCAGCGGTCGACGCCCGTCGACAGGAGCACCATCGTCGCGTCGGTGCCCGCGAGCAGGCGTTCGTCGACCGCTCGGAGGACGGCCGGCAGGTTGTCGTCGGCCAGCGGCGTCTCCGGATAGGTTATCGTCGTCTCTCGAGACCGCCCGTTCGGGTCCGTCGCGGTGAGTTCCAGTCGATCGCGGCCGTTTTCGGTCGGTCCCGTTCGCGTCCACTCGAACGACCAGCCGATCGCCTCGAAGAGGGCCTCGAGTTCGCGTCCCAGCGCTCGCTGGGCGTATCGCGCCGAACAGGAGAGGCCGCGGTCGCTCCGGCCGATCAGGTGGCTCACCAGGGCGCTCCGGTCGCGCGCGTCGGCGAGCACCTCCGCGAGGATCGTCTCGAGCGACGCGTCGTCGGCCGCTCCGGGCGGCACCGTGGTTCGGTACTCCCGTCGCTGCGCGCGAACGTCGGCGGGCGTGACGCCGAACGACCCGAGCAGGTCGGCACAGCGCAGGACGTCGCGGGAGTGCTCGCCGGAGCGGTCTCGTCGCATCGAGACGGCGTTCATCGGTCACCACTGTATATTTTCCGCTTAGTCCGTTGAGAGAAACCGCCGCTCCGCGGCGATGACCGACCGGTACTCCCGGGGCGACGGCCGATCGGCACTCCGGGACGATGGCCGACCGGTATTCCCACGGTGACGGTCGAACGGCACTCCCGGACGACGGCCGACCAACATTTCCGCGACGACCGACCAGTAAGGACGACATACTCGATCTATCTCCGGGTTACTTATGTTTTCGAGCGTGTTTTCCGTCTCCTAATGAAGCCCACTCGGTGGTCAACGATCGCCATCAATAAGGCGTGGGAGAAACGGCCCCGTCGGATCGGGACCAGCGACGAACGCCAACTCGAGGCGGTGCTGGAGTCGTACTCCGCCTACGACGAGGTGTTCGTCCACGTCGGGTTGAGCGACGTCAACGCGGCCTTCGACGGCAATCCCTACGAGGTGCTCCGGGACGCGTTGACCGGTTCGTTCGAGTCGGTGCTCGCACCTGGATTCACGGATTACTTCCGGGAGTCCGGCGTCTTCGACAGGCAGCACTCGAAACCGATGCACGGGACGTTCTCCAAACTCCTCCTCGAGGACGCCGAGTATCGGACGCGGGATCCGTGCAAGTCGATCCTCGTCGACGGTCCGTACCGGTTCGACGACCGTACCCACCGGGACACGTTCGCCGACGACGGCTGTTTCGAGCAGCTCTACGAGGACGACGTGCTCGTCGCCGCGATCGGCACGCCCCACTGGAAGTGTTCGTACCTCCACCATCTCGAGGCCAAGTACGGCGCGCCGTACTCGGTCGAACAAACGTTCGAAGGGGTGATTCACGACGACGGCGAGATGGAAGAGGTAGAACTCCGAACCAACTACTACGACAGCATTTTCTGGAGTTTCAACAAGCTCAAACTCCAGCGGGACCTCGCGAACGCGGGGATCCTCGAGACCCTCGATCTGAACGGGCTTCCGCTGTACGTCACGCCGATCAGGGAACTCGATCAGTTTATCGGGCAGAAAATGGCGGAGGAGCCGTACTATCTCGTGACGTGAGCCGGCTTCGAACGGGTCCCGTCTCTCACCGATTCCCGTCTCTCACCGATAGTCGTCGCCGCCGGGCGACACCTCGGCTCGGTCCGACTGCGCCTCGCGCTCGACGGGTCGTTCGCGCACGTCGTCGGTCGTCAGCGCGGTGAGCGCGTTCGGTGACACCGAGAGGATCTCGCCGTGGTGTGACGTCGTGTTGAACGGGTTGACGAGCAGTTTCTCGCTCTCGGTCGACTCGAGGTAGACGTACGCGCTCGCGTTCGGCAGGTCGGAGAGGTGTTCGTTGAGCGTTCGCTGGCGTTCGAAGGAGTACAGTTCGTACCAGGTCTCGTACTCCGATTCGGGACCGGCGACGATCACTCGAGCGGACCGCGAACAGGTGTTTTCCGACCCGGGCGGCGACGTGTCGTCGACGCCGACCTCCGCCGCGGTCGCCATCGCGACCCAGTCGTCGCCGTCGACCGAGACGGTGTCGGCGTAGTAGACCGAGGCGTCGGTCGTTCCGATCTGCTCAGGGGTCGGGTCCGACTCGGTGATCTCGTACCGCGAGAGTCGGAACAGCCGAACCTCCTCGGCGTACGAACAGTCCATCCCCCAGAAGATCGACTCCGGCGTGAACGCCAGTTCCACCGCTCGCCACTGCTGGCTCCCCTCGAGCACCGGGCGGAACTCGCCGCCCTCGAGGAGGCCGATGGCGCTCTCGTCGTCGGTATCGCCCGTCGTCGCCCAGACGGTCCCCGAGTACTCGTCGTAGAAGATTCCGTGGAAGTGACGGCGCTCCTCGGTCTCGAGGTAGGTCTCCCAGGTCGCCCCCTCGTCCTCGCTGACGAGGACGCGAGCGGGTTCCGCCTCGAAGGTGTACTCCGCGAGGAAGACGCGATCGTCGGCGGCGCACACCGACGTCGGCAACGCGCCCATCGGCCCGGAATCGAACGGGAGTTCGTGGACGTGGCTCCACGTTCGCCCGTCGTCGATCGACCGGTAGAGGTGGTGGCCGACGGTCGCCAGCAACACCCCGTCGGCGACCGGCCAGACGTTCGTCGTCGTGTACCAGCCGGTGACCCGATTGAGCAGCCGCTTCGTCCACCAGCGGTTCAGCGGCCCGTAGTTGACGCGCTGTTTGCCGGCGAACTCGACGTCGGGGTTCGGCAGGGTTCCGGTGGGCTCGAACCCCCCTCGAGGCGTCATGCGGCCGACGGTCAGTCCGCGCGTCGCGTAGACGGTGTCGCCGCGGGTCGCACCGAGCTTCATACGTCGGCGACCATCTATCCCGTCTTAATTATAGAGTGGTTGATCGAATTGGTAACGTTGCACGCGAACGTGACTGAGTACCAAGTAGGAGCCTGTTACATGACGGTGGATCGAGACGAGGGGACCAACCAGCGTTCGAAACGGAAAATCGAACCCGCTAGCGACGTCGCGGCGACTCGAGTTCGATGTCGGCTGCCTCGAGTAACTCCGCGACCTCCTCGCGTTTCTCCTGGTGGTCCTCGAGGAACTCCCGCATGAGCTGGGCGGCCTGCTCCTTGCAGTCGCCACAGAGCCGCTCCCCGCCGGTACACTCGTCGTAGACGCGCTTGGCGAACTCGTCGTCGTCGCCGGCCAGCAGGTAGGCGTAGAGTTCGTAGACGGGACACTCGTCGGCTTTCCCGCCTTTCTCGCGGTGTTCCTCCGCAGTCTCGCGGCCGCCGGTCGAGGCTGCCTTCACCTTGTCGTAGCCGTCTTCGGGGTCGTCCAGCAGCGAGATGTGGCTGGCGGGGATCGAGGAGGACATCTTCCCGCCCGTCAACCCGGTCATGAACCGGTGGTAGATCGACGACGGCGGCTGGAACCCGTAGCCGCCGTTGTCGACCTCGATCTCGCGGGCGAGTTCCTCGGCCGCGGCGCGGTCCAGTTCGAAGGCGTCGACGTGATTCTCGTAGACCCGCTTCTCGCCCTCGACGGCCTCGATCAGGGCGTCGAAGGCCTCGTCGGTCGCGCGCCGGTCGAAAAAGCGGGTGCGGGGCCGGATCGGTTCCATGCCGGCCTCCTGAAGTTTCGTCAGCACGGAGCTCAGCGTATCGGCGCCGACCTCGAGTTCCGAGAGCGGCGTCTCCTCGAGCGCCTCGGCGACGTGGACGCAGCGCAGGGTGTCGTCGTCGAACTCGGCGGGGTCGAGCCGGTCGTAGAAGTCGGCCACGAGCGCTCGTTCCTCGTCCTCGAGTTCGAAACTGGCGTACGCTTCGCTCACCTTGAAAAATCGCATCCGTTCGGCCAGATCCCGGGCCAGCCGGACGTGGGGGTCCTGATCGGGGCCGACGGGGATCACGGTGGGCTTTGGCTCCTCGAGTTGCGGGTAGAGTATGTCGGCCATCTGGGTGACGACCGACTGCATGTGGGAGACGTCGGTCTCGCCGTCGAAGCCGTAGATCGCCTGAAACTCCGAGAAGTTCGCCTCCGCGCCGAGTTCGAACGCCAGATCCTGCAGTTCGCGGTTCGCCGACTGACGGTAGAGCTCGCCCTCTTCGAGGTCGAAGCCGAGCGCGAGCAGCGAGAGCAGGTAGTCCCGGGCGTGTTCGTCGATCTCGTCCCAACTCATCCCGCGGGCCGAGTTGGCCTCGAGGTCGGCGATCAGCGCGTAGGCGTCCGCCCCCTGCTGCTGGTGCCAGATGATCTCGTCGAAGACCAGCTTGTGGCCGATGTGGGGGTCGCCGGTGGGCATGAACCCCGAGAGGACGGCCGCGGGCTCGTCGTTCTGGAGCGCTCGAGCGACCGGCCGGTAGTCCCGGTGGCCGAAGATGACGCCCCGGCGCATCAGGTAGTGGGGGTTGGGTACCTCCTCGAGCACCTCGTCGAACTCCTCGATGCCGAACTCCTCGAAGAGTTTGCGGTAGTCGGAGACGCTCGAGGAGCCCCAGGGATCCAGCGCGACGTCGTCGGCACCGGCAGCACCGCCGTCGGAACGGAGTTCCGACTGTGGCGCTGCGGTTTCGTCACCTCCATCGGTCAACGGTTCCCCTGACTCGGACTCCTCGAGCGGGTCGTCTCCGGTCATTACTGGTTTGTTTCGCTCGCCGTCGCGCAAAAGCCTTCGGCTTCGCCGTTCGAGAGGCGATTGACGGCGGACGCCGCCGGATCAGGCGTCGGGACGTGGCATCGATTCGATCTCTCGAATTCGGGCTGTCTTCTCGACGGCCCGGTACTGGCGTTGCCACGCCTCCTCCGGGAACAGGCCGTTGCGATCGAACAGGTCACGGGCCGCGTCGGTGATCTCGTAGAATTTGTAGGGGTAGTCCCGAAGCCGCTCGCCGGGTTCGAATTCGCGCTCTCGGACGACGCCGACCTCGGTCAGCGTATTGAGGTGCCGACGGATGGCGTCGTCACTGAGGGGCGGATTCATGTAGTCCAACTCCTCGACGCTCGGCATCCCCGTCGGATGCCCGACGATATCAGCGAGGAGGTCTGCCCGTTTCTTGTCAGTCGCCTTCTGGAGTGCTCGCCACGTATCGAACTCAGCGTCGGTGGCGCGGTGAGTCCCATGGGATGGGACAGCTACCGGTGTCTCCGGCCTCATATGTCTTCGTTAGGGAGCCATCATCATAAACACTCGCATTCAAATGAGGTTAGTAGCACAAATAGTACCATGATTAATTGAACGGAGAACGTACAATTGATATCGGTTCCGACACGACGGCTGAATGATGGACGCCGACGACGAGCGCTTCGACGCTCCCGAAACCGATGGGAGCGCTATTCCGGCTGAGGACGAACTGATAGCCGAACTCGAGACGGTAAGCCTCTCCCCGAGCGAACACCAGCGGATCAAGGACCTGCTGAACGGCGAACAGATGGACCGTATCAAGGGCCACGATCGGCGATATCTGGTAGTCGGTGCGGGCGGTGAGACTGGGGCCGCAACGCGACGCGAGATCGTCTACGACCTGCTCGATACACGAACCGACCCTCCGTCAGTCGCTATGCAACTGGAGGACTTCGGACTCACGCCAGCGGAAATCCGCCTCTGGACCCGCGTGTTCGATATTCTCTGCGGGCGGGCGACACACGTCGTCGGCGTTATCGAGGATTTCGATGGTGGCTACGTCTGGGAACTGGGGCTGTTGTTTGCCCCGTCCTATCGGAGCAAGGTCTGGGTGTTGAAACGTCGATATCCTGACGAAGCGACCGAGCGTGAACGGTACGCCAACGGAATGGCCGCCTCACACGTCGAGGTCCTCCTGACCGGTGACCGATCCCACGAATGGGTCGACACCGACGAACTTCGGAGCGTTGTCGACGAAATCCCGTGACCCGAGGGTTGCGAACGACTCTGATGATCGCCTTTGACGGTGGTTACGGAAGCATTTCGTAGTGATACGGCCGGATGCGTAGAGTGAAGCACAGCGGCGACGAAGTCGCTGCAAATGCAAGTTCCGGTATTCGGCCGCGACCGCGAGATCGACGCCTCGAGGATCGACGCGGACCCCGCAACGATCCGCGAGCAGGTTCGGGAGTACGAGGACGGAGTCCGAACGGAATTCGACCTCGAGATCGACTATCCGGACGACTTCACGGGCGCCGTCATGCGAGCGATGGCGCGAATTCCGCCGGGTGAGACGCGAACCTACGGTGATCTCGCGGCCGAACTCGAGACGGCCCCCGTCGCGGTCGGGCAAGCCTGTGGCCGCAATCCGATCCCCGTCATCGTTCCCTGCCATCGGGTCGTCGGGCGCGATTCGCTCACCGGCTACATGGGCGGGCTGGACCTGAAACGGCAGTTGCTCGAGCACGAGGGCGCGGCGATTCCGGGCGACCCCGAGGCGTAGTTCGGTTCGCTCGAGCGTTCCTCGAACCGTTATTACCGTCCCGTCCGATGTCCGTGTATGGTCGATTTCCCGATTCTCACCGACGGCGACGTTTACTCGCGGTTCGACTACGAGACGGTCGTCGACGCCATGCGCGACGCGTTCGCCGAACGGGCCGCCGGAACGCTCGAGGCGCCCCCGCGCTGGCGGGTCGACGCCGGCGCGGGCGACCTCGTCTTCACCGCCGGCGCCGCGACGGGGCCGACGAACGCCGCCGGGTTCCGGGTCTACGGGACCCATCCGGGCGCTGCCGACGGTCAGACGGAACTGGTGACGGTCTTCGACGCGACCGCCGGCGGCCTCGAGGGCCTGCTCGTCGGCCACGCGATCGGCGGCCTCCGGACGGGGGGCATCGGCGGGGTCGCGATCGATTGCCTCGCGCGCGAGGACAGCGAGACCCTCGGAATTCTGGGATCGGGGTTTCAGGCGCGTGCGCAGGTCGGCGCGGCCTGTGCGGCCCGCGACTTCGCGGCGGTGCTGGTCTACAGTCCGACCCCGGAAAGCCGCGAATCGTTCGTCAAAACCGCCGACGAGGACGTCGAACCGCCGGTCCGCGCGGTCGACGATCCGGAACCGGTCGTCCGCGGAGCCGACGCGCTCGTCTGTGCGACGAACAGCACCGACCCCGTGTTCGACCCCGACTGGCTCGAGGCCGGGACCCACATCACGACCATCGGGCCGCGATTCCGGGACGCTCACGAACTCCCCCTCGCGGTCGTCGACCGCGCCGACGCCATCGCGACCGACTCGATCCCGCAGGTCGACGCCTACGACCGCGAGTATCTCGTTTCCGGCGACGACTACGAACGAATGGTCGAACTGGCGGACGTGCTCGACGATCCGCAACTGGGTCGGACGGACGAAACCGACGTCACGCTGTTTTGCTCCGTCGGACTCGCGGGGACGGAAGTCGTGCTCGGGAAACGGTTCCTCGAGCAATTCGCGTAACTGTAAATGGAGGGATCGTTCACCAGGGCTACCGACGTCTCGCGGCGTCCCCGTCACCCGGTGTGCGGTGGCGCGCGCTGGCGGCCGCCCGAACGACAGTGAGGGTGGCCGCCGGTCATGCGCGAGGGATGAGCGAACGAGCGACGCGAGAGAGCGAATCGGCTGGGGAGGGTGTGGCGATTCTTCGTTGCCACGAGAGCAGACCACGCCCGTTCGCCTTCAGTCCCATCGATCCACGCGTTTCGTCCTTCCGTGCGATCGTTCGTTCGATCTCACGCGGTCCGATCGGCGGCGGCACGCAGTTCCTCGAGTCGGTCCGATTCGACCCCGGCGAGCACGACCGCGGCGAATACCGTCTCGCCGTCGGGACGCGGCGCGTCGCCGCCGAGTACGCCGTTGCCGCCGACGGTCGACTGGAGCACTCCCCGGCCCTCGGCGATCGCCCGCCGGTTGAGCCACGCCGGCGGCCCGCCGACGATCAACAGCCCGCGGTCGGCCGACTCGGGCTCGCACTCGAGGGAGAGCTTGCCGCGAATCCCCTTCCGAACGACGGTCTCGACGGCGCTGACCGCTTCGCTCGTCTCGACGTCCGGCTCCGAGGGGATGAGTCCGAGGCCAAATCGGGAACCGCTCGTTTCGACCGTCTGGTCGCCGTAGCCCAATGCGACGATCGCCGACTCGTTGCCGACGATTCGCTCGACGTCGCTCGCGTCGATCACGTTCTGGGCCACGGGGCCGTCCGATTCTCCGCCGCCGGCGAAGACGGCCGTCACGCGCCGCGCCAGTTCCCGATTGCACCGATCGCGTGCGTCGGTGATCGTCTCGCCCGGCCGGAGCCACGCCTCGTTGTCGAAACAGACGATCGCGCTCGCCAGTCCGTCGAGTCGCTCGAGCGTGGCGACCGCGTTCGCCGCCGCGTTCGGTCGCGGCGGCCCGCTGGACGCGGCGGTCGGACTCGCGGTCGCCCCCGAGTGTGGACCGGTGTCCCCCGCGTCGGCGTCGGGATCGAACTCCCGGTCGGCCGGCAGCGTCGCGAGGACGTAGACCGGAGCGTCGTCCCGCCGTTGCAATGCGGCGACGAGCGCGGGGGCCACGCCGCCGCCGGTCACGCCCCCGAGGCCCACCGCGACGAGGCGGGCGTCGGCCGCCGTCGACGATTCGCGCTCGACTGCCTCGAGGAGTTCGCCGGCGTGACTCTCGCCGAGTTCGAACCGGCGCTCGAGGTCGTCCGCGGCGTCGAGGCCGGTCCCCTGGCCGTACCGGTGGCGGTGTGACTCGGGAACGACCGTCCGTTTCAGGTCCGACTCGTCGGTGTCGAACGCGAAGACGTCCGTGAGAAACGCGTGGTCGGCCGGCTCCGCGGCCCGGATCGCGTCGGCGATCCGACAGCCCGCGCCGCCGACGCCGATCACCTCGAGTTGCATGACCGGAATACTCGTCCGATGGGTTTTCACGTTTCCGCTCGCTCGAGTCGACGGTCTCGAGTCCGCTCCCGGTAGCTGCGCGGCGCGTTCAGGGCGTCAATCGCTCGAGCGACCACCAGTCGACGCCGCCGGACTCGCCGACCAGCGCGAACACCATCGTCTTGCGGACGCCGTGGGCCAGCCGCACGTCGAGCGCGAGGTCTCGCGGCTCGAAGACGTAGCCGGCCGGATGTACCCGGACCAGCAGTTCGGAGTGGCCGAGGTTCTCGACGGACTCGACGTCGGCGTAGGTCCGGAAGTCGGCGCCGAACTTGTACCCCGTCTTGGGGACGACGTCGCGCTCGCGCAGGGTGGTGTAGACCGTCAGCCGGCGGTCGAACCGTTCGCCCTCGACCGACCGGCCCCGCTCGCGAACCGTCTCCGGATCGAGGTCGATCGCCCCGCGCGCTGCCAGGTAGGCCGCCTCGAGCAGCGAACACTGGAGCGTCGGCCGCTCGTACTCCCGCCCCTCGAGCGGCTGGCCGTAGAAGGCCGACTCGTAGAGGTCCAGCGGGGGCTCCCAGACGACGACCCGGTCGGCCAACAGATCGGCCTCGCAGCGGTCGGGCAGCGAGGCCTCTGAGGTCCCCGACGGCTCCCGCCGAGAGACGTCGAAGTACGTGATATCGCTCTCCTCGTCGACCACCGCCAGAACGCCGTCGGCGAGTTCGTCGGCGGGGATATCGGTCCGCTCGCCGATCACTCGCAGCGCGTACTCGACCTCGCCGTCGCCCGGTCCCTTCCCGCGCGGGAAGACCGCGAAATCGGCCTCGCCGCCGGGCGGATCGGCCAGCCACGGCTCCGCGGCCGGCGACAGGTAGAACCCCCGCGACCGCAGGTCGGCGTAGACGAGAAACCGCACGCCGAACTTTCGGCCCGGCTCGCGGGCCACGAACGTCCGGAAATCGAGCCGCTCGCCCCCGTCGTCGACGACCGCCTCGAGGTCCCCGCGGAAGAGCAGGTGGGCCGCCTCGACCGGCGCGAGCGCGATCTCGTTCCCCTCGAGCGGGTAGCCGTAGCCCCGCGAATCGTGGTAGCGCTGGCGCGCGTCGTCGCCCACGCGAACGACGCCCGCCGCTTCGTCGAACCGCCCCTCGAGTCCCATAGCCGGGGTTTGTCGGTCCGGGATTAAGTGGCTGCGGATCGATTCCTCTTCTCGACTGCTACTCGAGTGGCTACATCCGATTCGAACACCTCGAAAGCCCCTGACCCCGTCCGGTCGCAGGACTCGCTGTGGTCCTCGCCTCACTCCGTTCGGCTGCGGTCCTTGCGTCGTCCGGCTTCCCGGACGGGGACAGCCCCTTTCAGTCCCACCCACCGCACGCCGGTTGGTCGGGCGGCTGTCGCCGGTGGGAATTCGCTCTGTCGGGAGGATGTTAGTCGTCGGCCGCGGAGTCGGCCTCGAGCGCCCTCGCTAGCCCTTTTTGGCACGTGGCGTCGAGGCAGCGCGTTCCGCTGGCGGTCTCGAACGTGGGGAGGCCGCAGCCGCACTCGCCGTCGACGACGCCGGCGGGGACGGCGAAGCCGGTGTCGCAGTCGGGGTAGTGCTCGCAGCCGGCGATGAGGCCGCCCCGGCGGAGGATCCGGAGGTCGCCGTCGCAGTCGGGTTCGGGACAGTCCCACTCGCGGTCGAAGGCCTCGCGGACCGCCGCGTCGAGGGACTCGCAGGCCCGGTCGAGGCAGACGTTGAAGGCGAGACCGCGCTCGACGCGCATTCTGGGGAGGCCGCAGTCGCAGTCGCACTGCTCGTCGCGGATCGTGGCGTCGGCGGGCACGCCGTAGCGCTCTCCGCAGCCGACGCAGTGGACGCCGCTCGAGCGCACGAGGGCGGCGCCGCAGTCGGGACACCGCCCGACGGGCGTCCCCGCGGCGGAGGTGGGATAGCTGGCGAACCCGTCCCGGTCGTGGGCGGCGATCCGCAGCGTCTGGGTGTCCTTCTTCGCGACGAGCGTGAAGTCGTTCGCACGATCGCTCGAGACGCTGTCGGCGCGGGTGAGCCACGCGACCGGCTGGTAGCCGTCGGCGTCGTGGACCAGCACGGTGTTGTCGGGCTTGACGATGGTCGTCACCCGACCGCGGTACTCCTCCCGGTCGGCGCTCTCGGCGATGACGGTGCAGTCGCCCGCGAGCACGCGGATCGAATCGTCGATCATGGGCGGTCTGGCCGCGTTCTGGTACTTAAACTCGCGGACGAACGGCCGCCTGTCGTCGTGCGTTCAGTGCTCAAAAACACGTTCTCGGCGGTTCCGGCCGCGGTATCGACCGTCACGTACGCGTCGACTACGACTATTCACTTGCCCACGGTACCGAACACCATCGAACGGCTGCACGACTGCGGTCGCTCTCAGCTATCGTTCGATTCTCCGCCCGTCTCGTTTCCGTTTTCGAGATCCCGTTCGTCGCTGAGACCTCGTTCGTCGGACCGATTCGCGCCGGGGACGTCGGTCGGAGCGCCAGGCCCGCGGTCGGTACTCGCCGGCCGCCCGACGTCGTCGCCGGCGATCGAGCGAGCGATCGACGCGGTGTTCGGCCCGCCGAGTTCACCGGCGCGGTCTCGCAGCGTTCGGATCGACTCGCGGTCGATCCCGCGCTCGGCCAGCTCGGCCGACAGTCCGACCGCGCCCCGTTCGGCTACCGTCGCCTGTCGCTCGATCGCGCGCATCTCGGCGACGATCGTCGCGACCTTCGCCCGGTACCGCCCGTCGCTGAGGTCGCCGGCCTCGCGGGACTCGTTCAACGTCTCGAGCCTGTCCTCGAGTTTCGCCAGTCGCGTCTCGCTCTCCTCGACGTGCGTCGCGATGACGGCCGCTTTTGACTCGTTCGTCTCGGCGTTCGAGATCCTGGCGCCGAGGGCGCGTTCCGAGACGTCGCCCTCGATTTCGGCGTTCTGGACGCCGACGGCGGCGGCGAACCGTTCGCCGGGTGCGATCGACTCGTTGCCACCGTCAGCGGGATTGTTCTGGGTACTGCCGCTCGAGACGACGCTCGCCGCAGCGAGGGGGGCTGCGACCGTCGCGACGAGGAGGACCGCTGCCAGTGCGATCGATGTGGTTCGATTCATTGGTGTTCGTTGTCTTCGGGTGGTGATATACTCGTGAGACGATGCCTTGGGTTCTCCGACGGTTAACGCCATTCAACGCCGTTTTCGATCCGCCGCCGTCCGTCGATTTCGACCGATTTCGGCCGATCCGTTCGGCCGCCCGCTTGGTACCCGACTCGACGTGGTCGGTCGTCCCAGCCGTCATTCGACACCGTCACTTCCGGCCTCCGTTCCGGCCTCGTTCGTGCCAGTCTCGTTCGTGCCAGTCTCGTCCGTCTCGGGGAGCGAGAGCACGTTCTCGCGGCCGAGTCGGAACGACTCGAGTTTTCCGTCCTCGCGGAGTCCGCTGACCACCTTGCTGGTCTTCGCGTCGGTCCACTCGAGTTCCTCGACGACTGCCTGCTGTTTCATCCGGCCGCCGCGGTCCCTGACGAGTCGGAGGACCTGTTCCTCGTTGCTGAGGAGTTCCATATCCGGCCGATCGGTACCGCCCGTCGCCGCCGATTCGTCGGTCGTCGACGCTGCGACGGGGCCGGAATCCGTGACGGAATCGGGGTCGGAACCCGTACCGGAATCGCGCCCCGAGTCCTCGTCACCGTCGGCCGCTCGCTCCGCCGTCGACGCGCGGTTTCGGTACCACCACGCGCCGGCGGCGAGGCCGATCGCGACGACTGCGGCTCCGGCGAACATCGCCGTGCTGAGTCCGCTTTCGGCGGCGGTAACGACGACTCGGGGCTCGCCGGAGACGAAGTCGGTCTCGCCGCCCCGCCAGATCACCGCGCGGTCGCGTTCGTCGTCCGGATCGGGCGCGACGGACGTTCGCTCGTACCCCTCCGGCCACTCGATCAGCAGCCGCGTTCCGTCGTCGAGGAAGATTCCCTCGAGGGCGTCGCCGGCGCGGAGTTCGTCGCCATCGACGGCCGCGAACCCGTGCCAGCGGAACGTGTACCTGACGACGCCGTACTCCCGCGCGAGCGACTGGCGCTCGGTACTCGCGTCGAACCCGTCGGCGGCCATCTCCCGGCCCGTCGCCTCGCTCGCCGTCGCGACCGTCTCGTTCATCCGGTCGGCGAACGACTGCGTGTGGTTTTCCGGCTCGTCCCGGATGTCAGCCTGCAGCGACTCGAACGCCGTCGTGCTCTCCTCGTCGTCGAGCCGGATCCAGAACTCGAGGGTCCACTCCGCGGTCCCGTTGGACCGGAGCGCGAGGTCCATCCGGACTTCGTCGGCGTCTATTTGATCCTGCTGGAGCGTCAGCGGGCTCGGCTGTGGCCGTTCGGTACCCGGAGCACCGGTGATGGCGACGGCCGGTCCCGTTCCGACGAGGAGTACCGCGACGACCACGAGCGCAACGCCGGCGCGACCGTTCATACCGGTCGATGCCTGTGCCATCGCTTAAAGTACTCGAAAGGTGGCGTTTCGCGTCAACCGTCGAACTAACGCGGACCGTCCGCTTGCGGCACGCTCTCGGACCGGTGATCGACTCGAGAAACGCGGATTCGGAGCGACAGTGGCGTCAACGGGGGTGAGTGGAGGGGTTCCATTGCGCGTCAGCAGGAGCGTGTGGGGGTGTCGCGGAGGGTCAGCAGGAGCGTG
This sequence comes from Haloterrigena alkaliphila, assembly GCF_017352155.2. Lineage (NCBI taxonomy): Archaea > Methanobacteriati > Methanobacteriota > Halobacteria > Halobacteriales > Natrialbaceae > Haloterrigena > Haloterrigena alkaliphila. The sequence continues at coordinate 1,202,775 of NZ_CP071462.1, read as the reverse complement.
TGGGGGTGCGGTGAAGCGTCAGCGGGGAGGTGATCCGTGGATCAGGAACGCACCTGTTTATTCGTCGCTGTCCTCCGATTCGGTCTCGTCGTCGGACTGCTCAGTCTCGTCTTCGTCCGATTCGTCGGTATCGTCGCCGTCGGTGTCGTCATCGACGTCGTCAGCATCGTCGCTGTCAGCGTCGTTAGCGTCGTCCTCGTCTGCCTCATCGGTGTCGTCGCTCTCGTTTTCGTCCGATTCGTCGGCTTCGTCGCTGTCAGAGTCGTCGGCCTCGTCTTCCTCGATCTCGTCAGCGTCCTCGTCGTCCGGGGTGACCTCGCTGATCGCCTCGCCGAGCGGGTTCTCGAGGGCACCGTTCAGGAACGACGAGATCACGTCGTGAATCGCGGAGACGTGTTCGGGCACCTGGGCGGGGAGCTCGCCGTTCGGACCCTGTCCGTTCCGCTCGTCTGCGGCGCCGGCAGCGGACTCGTTCTCGCTTCGATCCGCCTGTTCGTTCGCGTGTCGTTCGTCGGTCGAGTGTCGTTCGTCGGTACTGTTCGCGTTTGCGTTTGCGTCCGCATCCAGGGACACGGATGCGTTGCCGGGTGCTGCAGCGACGAACCCGGTTGCGACGATCAGTACTGCGAAGACGGCTGCGATGAGCGTTGTTCGTTTCATAGCTCGCATCTCCCTCTGGGTCGCCGGATCGACTTGAAGGGGGACGCTCGTCAACGCGGTTTTCGAGCATTTGAAGCCGTTTACCGGACGTTTTCTTCGGTTTGGTCGCCATTTGAGACCGATCGAACCGGGCTGCGACCACGACAGCAGTGGTGCAGCGGAACTGCCGGGTGTGTCGGGCGCGCGCGACAGCGCATAGACGAACTGGCCGCGGACGGGGCCGACGGAGACCGAACTGGGCCGACGGAGACCGAACTGGGCCGACGGAGACCGAACTGGGCCGACGGAGACCGAACTGGGCCGACGGAGACCGAACTGGGCCGACGGAGACCGAACTGGGCCGACGGCGGAGTGTCTGAGAGGAACCACCGCCGTCGCCCCTCTCACCGTCAGTTTCCACTTGTACAGAACTGATTCCCGAAATAGTGTGCACGTGAGCGGTCTCGCGGAGCGGTCGCGTTACCGCTCGTTCGCTGCCGCGGCGACGGCTTCGGTCTCGTTCCCCGAAGCCGACGCAGACTCGTTTCCGGCCGTCGACTCGCCGGCGTCATCGTCGGATTCCTCGAGCGCCCGTTCGACGCCCTCGACCATGTTGCCCGCCGTAGTGCCGCCCCTGTCGCGCCAGTGAACCTCGCCGGTGTCGTCGACGGCGACCGTCGTGGGGGTTCCGGTGACGTCGTAGTGATCGAACAGGGCGCCCGGTTCGTCGATGCCGACGGTCCAGTGGCCGTCCTGTTCGATCCAGAAGTCGGTCAGTTCGCTCGGCGACGGCTGTGGCCCCGCACTCCCGTTGACGACGGTCATGACGAGGACCTCCTCGTCGGGGCCGACGTCGTGAGCGTCCGCGAGCCGATCGCGAGCCTCGCCGACGTACGAGAGCATCCCCCGGCTGGTCGGACAGGTGGTCCGAATGAAGTTGATCAGTTGCACCTGTCCGTCGGTCGGGACGCTGACGGTCCCGGCCTCGCTGCCCGGCGCGTCGACGGTGGTGACCTCGAACGGCGGTCCGGACTGGTCGGACTCGGCGTCATCGTCGTCGTTCGGCTCGTCGTCGTTGAGACAGCCGGCACCAGCCGCCAGTACCGCCGTCCCCGCGATAAGCGCTCGTCGTTTCATGTCGGTAACCCACGGCCGGCAGTCGTCGGGACGTGCCGTTGATTCGAACTTACCGCGGACGCAGGTGTTTGTTTCGTCTCGTCGTCTCGAGCATCTCGAGGACGAGGTGGCGATGCTGAAGCGGGCGCTGCGATCGAACGGCGACGGCGCCGGTGCCGGCGACGGCGCCGGTGACGGACCCGAGAACGATGCCGGCGAGTGGTTCGTCGGCGGCGCCAACGGCGCGGTGTTCGACGCGCTGCTCGAGACCACGCGAGAGAACATCTATCGGGGCTGCGCGAGTCGCTCGCGGGGTGCGTCCCTCGATCCGTTCCGTTTCGGCGCAACGCGTTTATCCCGCGACGGCGAGGATCGTAACATGGCCGATACCACCGCCGAAATCGTGCTGTTCGACGGCTTCGACGAACTGGACGCGATCGGACCGTACGAAGTGTTCGAGAACGCTGCCCTGGCCGGCGCCGACCTCGAGACGACTCTGGTGACGCTCGAGGAGACGGACATGGTCACCGCGAGCCACGACCTGCGCGTGGAGTCCCAGGGAACGCTCGGCCAGCCCGACATCCTGCTCGTTCCCGGCGGCGGCTGGACGAGCGCCAACGAGGGCGTCCGAGCGGTCGTCGAGGACGGCGAGTTACCAGACCGGGTCGACGAGTGTTACACCGAGGGCGCGACGGTTGCGTCGGTCTGTACCGGCGCGATGGTGCTGGCCGAAGCGGCTCTGCTCGAGGGTCGGCCGGCGGCCACCCATCAGGTCGCGGAGGAGGACCTCGAGGCCCACGCGGCGAACGTGGTCGACGAGCGGGTCGTCGACGACGGCGACGTGCTGACGTCGGGCGGCGTGACGGCGGGGCTCGATCTGGCCCTGTGGCTGGTCGAGCGGGAGTTCGGCGAGGACGTCTCGAGCGCGGTCAGCGAGGAGATGGAGTACGAACGCGGCGAAGTGTTCGGGTAATCTCGTTCGATCTGGAAACCGTCGACGGTATCGCTCTCGTCCCGAGTGAGTCTGTGAGATGCGTCTCTCGTTTCGACCGAGTACGGAACGCGTTCTGCTATCGTGGCAACAGGGGATCGCCACGCCCTCCCCAGCCGATTCGCTCACTCCCGGGGGTCGTTCGCTCATCCCTCGCGCATCGTCGGCGACGCCCCCTCGCAGTGCTCGGGTGCGACGCCAGCGCGCGCCACCGCACGTGAGGCGGCCAGTACGCTGTCGGATGTCACTCCACTGTCGTCGCTGGAACCGCGAATCCGATTGCTCCTTGCCAAACGGCTATCCGTGACGGCCGGGTAGCCGGCCCACATGAACGCAGTGCTGTTCGACATGGACGGCGTCCTCGTGGACAGCGAGGACTACTGGGTCGAGTTCGAGCGCGAGGACCTCTTTCCCGACGCGGTTCCGGACGACGACGTGGACCTCGCCGAGACGAGCGGCATGAACTTCCGCGAGATCTACGACTACCTCGAGGCCGAGTACGGAACCGCCATCTCCCGCGAGGAGTGGGAGGACCGCTTCGGCGAGGCCGCCGAGGAGATCTACACCGAGCGCGTCGAGTTGCTCGACGGCCTCCCCGACCTCCTCGCGGAACTCGACGAGCGCGGGATCACCACCGCGGTCGTCTCCTCCTCGCCCCACGAGTGGATCGACCTGGTCCTCGAGCGCTTCGACCTCGAGGGCGAGTTCGATCGCGTGATCAGCGCCGACGACATCGAGGCGGCGAGCAAGCCGGCGCCGGACGTCTTCGAGTACGCGACCGACGAAGTGGGGGTTCCCGCCGAGGACTGCGTGGTCGTCGAGGACTCCGAAAACGGAATCGAGGCGGGGGCCCGCGCCGGGACGGTCGTCGTCGCCTACCGGATCGCCGCCCACGGCGACATCGATCGTTCGTCGGCCGACGAGGTCGTCGACTCGCCCGCGGAGCTTCGAGAGACGGTGCTCGAGTTAGCCGACTGATCGCCGCGGAGCGTTGCCGACGCACCGTCAGTGATTGGCGACACTCCCGAGCCTGACTTCTACTGGTACTCCCTTCGGGAATCGGCTCTAGTTTCCGATGAATTACCATAAATCCTATAATAGGGCCACCGCATCAGTTAGATATGGTTCGGAATCCTGACGGGCGATGTCTCGAATGCGGTGAGAGAACGTTTTCTCGGCTGGATGGTTCTGAGTGGTGTCCGAACTGCGATCAGCGTCGATCCATGGACTACGCCGATCGATAGGGGAATCGGCTCTCGCTTCGTCGTCTTGTCGAATCTCCAATATCACGCACTCTGATCCTGTAGCGTCCTCTTTCAAGCCGTTCGAGATCGTGTCGGGAATCGTTGTCTCTCGAGTGTCGGGAAGCGATGCAAACGACGACGTCGCCGTCGGCGAAAATTTGCTCCGATAGTGGTGGTCGATAGGTAGTACCTGTATTCGAGGAGAACCCGAACACGTCGATATAACCATTCTGAACCTCGAATACGGTCATATAATACTATCGACAACTAGCCACGATTCATGAGATGCGTCGTGTTGCAGCCGGTTGTGAAATCGATCAGACGACATCGACCGTCCGACTCGCTTCGATCGGCACCAGCGGCTCCTCGGGGAAGGCGACGCTGACGGTGTACTCAAGGACGTCTGCGTCGGCGCCGAAGACGCCGACCGGAACGGTGTCCGTATCGCGCAGGTAGCTGTTCGTGCTGGTCATTTCGACTCCGTTGACGGCCACCCGAATGCCGGCCCGCGCGGGTTCGCCGACGTTGCGGATCGTCACCTCGCACACTTCGTTCTCGCCGGTCGCGATCGACTCGGGGAAGTCGCCCCAGTCGATCTCGATAGCGGGCAGCGACTGGGCGCCCTCGTAGACGCGCTCGGCGACGCCCTCCGAGAGGCCGGCGTCGACCAGTCCCGTAACGCCGGCCCGGACGACGTCGCCGGGGGTCGACAGCCCGCCTTTCGCGAGTTTGCTCGTCCGGCCGGGGCCGACGCCGTCGATGGCCGTCAGCCCGACCGCGTCCTCGGCGACGCCGTTCTCGATCCGGGCCTCGACTCGCTGTGCGAGGTTCGCCGCATGCGGGCCGACGAACCGGTCGAGGAACGCGCCCAGCGCCGAGAGCAGTCGCGTCGCGTTGCGCCGGATCACCCAGGCGTCGCTGGCCAGCTCCGAGGGGGTCGAGCCGTCGGCGGCCCCCCGAAGGATCGCCAGCACCTTCCGCTGGCCCGCCTCGAGGTCATCCGTCTCCTGGCCGACCAGCACGGCGTCGATCGCGTCCCGCTCGGACTGGCGGGACGACACCGAGTCGAACTCCTCGGCGGTCGCGACCGTCCGGAGGAGGTCGTCGGTCTCGAGGTCCTCGCCGTCCGCGGCGCGGTCACAGAGCGCGGCGAACCGGGCGGCCGTCTCGAGGCGCAGGTAGTACTTCGAGGCGAGCACGCCCCGCGGCGTCGCCTCGATCGAGAGGTCTTCCGCGCCCATCTCGACGAAGCCGCGCTCGACGAGGTCCTCGAGGCAGTCCCGGACGCGCCGGCGCAGGTTCGGGAAGTCGTACTCCTCCGGCTTCGACTGGCCGCGGACGTAGTAGAAGGTGGTCTCGAGCCAGTCCATCACCTCCTCTAAATCGGTGATGGTCCCCATCGCGATCTCGGCGTTGAGGTGGGTCTCCAAGGTCTCCGCGAGGCGGGACTCGATCTCCTTGCCGTCGCGCAGCAGTTTCCGGTACTTGTCCGCGTCCGCGCCGTCGCAGACGACCCAGCCGTAGCCGACGTCGTCGTAGCCCGGGCGGCCCGCGCGGCCGAGCATCTGGAGGACGTCGAGGGGACTCATGTCGACCTCGCCCTCGAGGGGGTCGTGGATCTTCGTATCCCGGATCACGACGCAGCGGGCGGGGAGGTTGACCCCCCAGGCCAGCGTCGACGTCGAGAAGAGGAGTTCGACGTGGCCCGCCTTGAACCACTCCTCGACGAGGTCGCGGTCGTTCTTCGAGAGCCCCGCGTGGTGGAAGGCGACGCCGTCCAGTACGGAGTTACGGAGGGTGTCGTTCTCGAGTTTCTTCGATTCCGTATGAAAATCGTAGTCGCCGCGGGCGCCCATCGGGATATCGCGCTCGGCGATCTCGTCTCGGGCCTTCTTGGCCGCCTGCACGGTGTCCTGCCGGGAGGAGACGAAGACGAGCGCCTGCCCGTCCTCCCGGAGGTGGGGTTCCGCGAGATCCAGCGCGCGGTAGAGTCGACGGTACTTGTCCGCGAAGGCGTTGTCGCCGTGCGTGTAGGTCTTGACGCCCGATTTGAGATCGACGGGTCGGTACTCGTCGCCGAACTCGAAGGTGGTCTCCGCGGGCGCGTCGAGCCAGTCGGCCACGTCGTCGACGTTGGGCATCGTCGCCGAGAGGGCGATGACGCGGGGATCACAGAGCCGCCGGAGGCGGGAGATCGTGACCTCGAGGACCGAGCCCCGCCGATCGGCGTCCAGCAGGTGGACCTCGTCGATGACGCAGACGTCGACGTCGGTGACGAAGTCGTATCGTCGAGAATCGTGTTTTCGCGTCGCCGAGTCGAGTTTCTCGGGGGTCATCACGAGAATGTCGGCGCGTCGCGCGCGGCGCGGGTTCAGGTCCCGCTCGCCGGTGACGACGTACACCGAGTAATCCAGGTCCTCGAAGCGGTCCCAGTCGTCTTCCTTCTCGTTCGTCAGGGCCCGCAGCGGCGCGATAAAGAGCGCGGTGCCGCCGTCGGCGAGCGCCTTGCAGATCGCCAGTTCCGCGAGGGCGGTCTTGCCCGAGGCCGTCGGGGCGCTCGCGACCACGTTTTCCTCGGACTCGAGCAGTGCTGGCAGTGCCTCGCGTTGCATCCGGTTGAACTCCTCGAAGGCGAAGGCGTCGGCGAATTCGGGGAGAACCTCGGCGACCTCCATCACACGGTAACGGGAAGCGGCGGGTCAAAGGCGTTTCCTTCGAGTCGCCGAACCTACCGCTCGGCGAACAGGAGTGCCAGCGCCGCCCCGGTCGGGGCGAACACCAGCGGGTAGAGGATACCGCCGAGGAGGACGGCGGGGGCCAGTTCCGGGGCCATCGATCCGCTCAGGCCGATGCCGAAGAACGACCCCTCGGCGCCGGTCTCGGCGACGACCGCGCCGATCCCCATCACGACCGCGTAGCCGATCGCCACCGGCGCGCCGACCGCGACGGCCTCGCCGAAATCGGCCGCGTGCAGGCGGCGCGCCAGCAGCGCGCCCGCGGCGAGGAGCGCGAGCGGCGGGACGACGTACAGCAGGCCGGCGTTCGTCGCACTCGACTCCGCGATGAGGTTCATCGTGTCCGTACCGCCGAACGAGCCGACCGATCCGCTCACCTCGATATCGACCAGATGCGCGTTGTAGAAGTACCAGGCGACGCCCTTCCACGTGGCGACGTCGCCGTCGAAGGCCTCCCGCACGTCGCTCCCGATCAGCAGGTACGTCAGGAGGTAGCCGACCGCGGCCGCGAGGACGCCCAGTCCCGCGCTCGCGGCGATACTCGAGCGTCGCGGTGTCGTTCCGTCGGATACCGTCGGCTGTCGACTCATTGTATCGACTCCGGAAGCGGTTTGATATTATGGGTTTTGTGGTTCGACTCTCTCGATCAGTGATCGGCAACGATGCTCGAGCGTCGCCGTCCGAGTCGCAGTCACGTACCGTCGCTCGAGTCCCATCGTCGGCGGTACCACGCGAAAGATCTGCGAGACCCCCTGATCTCGCACTGGTCGCGCCTCGCCGGCAGCGCGCGCTACCGCACGCTGGTTGCACCGTCCCGACGAGGTGTTCGAACGCCGGCCCGACCTCGAGGAAACGGCTCCTCGTCGCTGCCCGACGCCTGCTCAGTCAGACCGCCGACTTTTCGGCCGTCGTCTCCTCGAGCTGGTCGCTCAACAGCTTCGAGGCGCGTTCGGGTTCGGAGACGTGCTCGAAGACGAGTTCCGGTTCGCCGGAGCCGGCGGTGTAGACGGTCAGGTCGCCGTAGCCGAGCACGCGCCCGGCGACGCTCTGGCTGAGACTGATGTTCTGGACGCGGTCGAGGCGAAACTGGGTGACGTCTCGCGAGACGACGCCGTACTTCTTGTAGAGCTCGTCGGTCGTGATCACGTAGCGCGTGTTCGTCCAGACGAGGTAGCGGGCGCCCGCCAGGGCCGTGCCGGCGACCGCTACGACGACGCCGACGATAGTCAGGAGGCCGACGCCGTCGGTCCCCGTCGAGCCGGCGAGGACGAGTCCAACGAGCGCGAGCGCGACGCCGACCAGCAACCGCGACCCCATCGAGATCGGATGGGGACGGCTCTCCCAGACGATGTCCTCGTCGTCGCTGATGTGGAACCAGTCGGGCGTCGTGCTGAACGCCATTGCTCGCCGGTATTCCGTTCGATCCCGTAAAGCTATGGGTCCGCTGCGGGACGCGGACTCGAGACCCGGACGCTCGTCTCGTCGCTCGAGGGGCGATCTCGACCGGGCAGTTTCCGGATCTCGGGCAGCCCCCGCGGCCCGCGGCACCCGCTCGAGTGCCACAGTTTTTCACGGGTCGCCGCTAGAGGACGTGTATGAGCAGCGCACGCAAGCCCGACTGGCTGAAGAGCCGTCCGCCGTCGGGCCGGGAGTTCGCCGGCATTCGGGAGACGCTGCGCGAGCGGAACCTGCACACCGTCTGCGAGGAGGCCAACTGTCCCAATTTGGGTGAATGCTGGTCCGGGGGCGCCGGGACGGGAGAGAGCGAGGGTGGGACGGCCACGTTCATGCTGATGGGGGACCGCTGCTCTCGAGCCTGTAACTTCTGTGACGTCGAGACCGGCGGGATGGAGCCGCTCGATCCCGACGAACCCGCGAACGTCGCCGACGCGATCGCCGAGATCGGGCTGGACTACGTGGTCCTGACGAGCGTCGACCGGGACGACCTGCCCGATCAGGGTGCGGGCCACTTCGCGGAGACGATCCGCGAGATCAAAGAGCGCCATCCGGGCATCCTCGTCGAGGTCCTGATTCCCGACTTTCAGGGCGAAGAGCGGCTCGTGCGGAAGATCATCGACGCCGACCCGGACGTGATCGCCCACAACGTCGAGACCGTCGAGCGCCTGCAGTTTCCCGTCCGAGATCGGCGGGCCGGCTACGAACAGAGCCTCTCGGTGCTCGAGCAGGTCGATCGCGAGTCCGACATCTACACGAAAACGTCGATCATGCTCGGCCACGGGGAGTACGACCACGAGGTCTATCAGACGCTGGCCGACTGCCGCGAGCGCGGCGTCGACGTCGTTACGCTCGGACAGTATCTCCGTCCCTCGATGGATCACCTCGAGGTGCGCCGCTACGACCACCCGGACAAGTACGAGACGTGGCGTCGGGTCGCCGAGGAGGAGTTGGGCTTCCTCTACTGCGCCAGCGGGCCGATGGTGCGCTCGTCGTACAAGGCCGGCGAACTGTTCGTCGACGCCGTGTTGCGCGAGGGCAAGACCGTCGCGGAGGCGCGGGAACGGGCGCGCGACTCGAGTCCGCAGCGAACCGAATCCTGACCCGCGAGCGGACGTAAATCCTTGCTAATTGGTGCCATGTCTCCCACTTTTGAACTGGCTTTTCGTCCAGTCTCCCGCCTTCCTTTCGATCACAATTGGGCGAACGGGCTGAAATGTCGGTATCAGTAGAATATAGTCCAAACGTGGCGGATGACGGCCGAAAATTCTGAATCGGGCAGGCAAGAATCTCGAGTATAGTAAAATATTTTGGGAAACTCCTTTATCCCGAGCGATAGTTCGTACGGGTATGTACAGGTGGGTCTCTCCGTGAGTACGATACAGCGCGACCCCCGGGAACGAGTGCAGGTGCTCGACGAGGACGGTCGGGTCCTCGAGGGCGCCACGGTCCCCGACCTGAGCGACGAGTCGCTCGTCGAGATGTACGAGCAGATGCGGCTGGTTCGCCACTTCGACGAGCGGGCGGTGAGCCTCCAGCGACAGGGGCGAATGGGCACCTATCCGCCGCTGTCGGGCCAGGAAGGGTCTCAGATCGGCAGCGCCCACGCGCTCGCCGAGGAGGACTGGGTCTTCCCCAGCTACCGCGAGCACGGCGTCGGCCTCGTTCGCGGGATGAGCCTCGAGCGAACGCTGCTCTACTGGATGGGTCACGAGCAGGGCAACTACATTCCGGAGGACGTCAACATGTTCTCCGTCGCGGTGCCAATCGCGACCCAGATCCCCCACGCGACCGGTGCCGCGTGGGCCTCGAAACTCAAGGGCGAGGAGAAGGCCTTCATGTGTTACTTCGGCGACGGCGCGACGTCGGAAGGAGACTTCCACGAGGGGCTGAACTTCGCCGGCGTCTTCGACACGCCGAACGTCTTCTTCTGTAACAACAACCAGTGGGCCATCTCGGTGCCTCGAGAGCGCCAGACGGCCAGCGCCACGCTGGCCCAGAAGGCCGAGGCCTACGGCTTCGAGGGCGTGCAGGTCGACGGGATGGATCCGCTGGCCGTCTACAAGGTCACGAAGGAAGCCGTCGAGAAGGCCAAGCAGCCGGAGGCGGTCGCGGACGATTCGCCCGGCCGCGCGACGCGGCCCACGCTCATCGAGGCGGTCCAGTACCGGTTCGGCGCCCACACCACCGCCGACGACCCCACCGTCTACCGGGACGACGAGGAGGTCGAACGCTGGAAGGCGAAGGACCCCATCCCGCGACTCGAGGCGTACCTCCGCCGCGAGGGCATCCTCGACGACGAGCGCGTCGACGCGATCGAGTCCCGCGTGCGGGAGGACGTCGCCGACGCCGTCGACGCCGCGGAGTCGATCGAACGCCCGGATCCCGAGGAGATCTTCGCGCACGTCTACGAGGGGATGCCCCGGCGCCTGGAACGGCAACTCGAGTACTTCGAATCGATTCGCGACCGACACGGCGACGACGCGCTCCTGGAGTGATACCATGGCAGCAGAGACCGGAACTCAATCGGCATCGGACGTATCGGAGACGGAGAACCTCACGCTGGTACAGGCGGTCCGGGACGGTCTGTACACCGAGATGCAACGCGACGACGACGTCGTCGTCATGGGCGAGGACGTCGGGAAGAACGGCGGCGTCTTCCGCGCGACGGAAGGGCTGTACGACGAGTTCGGCGAGAACCGGGTGATCGACACCCCGCTGGCCGAATCGGGCATCGTCGGCACGGCGATCGGGATGGCCGCCTACGGGATGCGCCCGGTCCCCGAAATCCAGTTCCTCGGCTTCATCTACCCCGCGTTCGACCAGATCGTCTCGCACGCCGCGCGCCTGCGGACGCGCTCGCGCGGACGATTCACCTGCCCGATGGTCATCCGCGCGCCCTACGGCGGCGGCATCCGGGCGCCCGAGCACCACTCCGAGTCGTCGGAAGCGATGTTCGTCCACCAGCCGGGGCTCAAGGTCGTCATCCCGTCGACGCCCTACGACGCGAAGGGGCTCCTCGCGAGCGCGATCCGCTCGCCGGATCCCGTGATCTTCCTCGAGCCGAAACTCATCTACCGGGCGTTCCGCGAGGACGTCCCCACGGAGTCGTACGAGGTCCCCCTCGGCGAGGCGGCGGTCCGCCGCGAAGGCAGCGACATCTCGGTCTACACGTGGGGTGCGATGACCCGGCCGACGCTCGAGGCCGCCGAGAATCTCGCCGAGGAGGGGATCGACGCCGAGGTGGTCGACCTGCGGACGCTGTCGCCGTTAGACGAGGAGACGATCGTCGAGTCATTTAAAAAGACCGGGCGGGCCGCGGTCGTCCACGAGGCCCCCAAGACGGGCGGACTGGGCGCCGAGATCGCGTCGACCCTGCAGGAGGAAGCACTGCTGTATCAGGAGGCGCCGGTGGAACGCATCACGGGATTCGACACGCCGTTCCCGCTGTACGCGCTCGAGGACTACTACCTGCCCGAGCCGGCGCGCATCGAGGACGGCGTTCGCAACGCGGTGGAGTTCTAACATGGTCAGAGAATTCGAACTACCGGACGTCGGCGAAGGAGTCGCGGAGGGCGAACTGGTGTCGTGGCTGGTCGCGGAGGGCGACCCGGTCTCCGAGGACCAGCCCGTCGCGGAGGTCGAGACCGACAAAGCCCTCGTGGAGGTTCCCGCGCCGGTCGACGGTACGGTCCGCGAGTTACACGTCGAGGAGGGCGAGGTCGTCCCTGTCGGGACGGTCATTATTTCCTTCGACGTAGAGGGAGAAGAGTCGGAGCAAACGACCGACGAGGAACAGGAGCGAGCGAGCGAGCCGGCAGGCGTCGACGCGCCCGAGGAGGCGACGTCGGCCGAACCTGCGGCCGAGGGTGATGCCGACGCCGGCGAACCGGCCGGCAGCCCCGAAGCGATCGGCGCCGAAAACGAGGAAACCGCGACGCCGCAGGATCGCGTTTTCGCACCCCCGCGCGTTCGAAAGCTGGCCCGCGAGGAGGGGATCGACCTCTCGAGCATCCCGGGCAGCGGTCCCGGCGGCCGAATCACGGCCGCCGACGTGCGGGCCGCGGCGGGTGGCGATTCCGCCGGCGCACAGGCACAGGCGTCCGCGGCGTCGGCGGGAGACGCCGAATCCGCCACTGCGACCGGCGACTCGAGCGACACCGAGACCGAAGCCGACGCCGGCGGGGCGGAGGTCGAAACGGCGGCCTCGAGCGGGCAGCAGTCGGCCGGCGGTAGTTCGCAACAGCGGTCCGGAACCGGCAGTCCGACACAGGCTCAGGTTGACTCGGCTGACCGCGAGAAGACCCTCGCCGCACCCGCGACCCGGCGGATTGCCGAGGAGGAGGGGATCGATCTCGACGCCGTGCCTACCGACGAGGAGCGCGACGGCGAGGCGTTCGTGACGCCCGAGGCGGTCCGCGAGTACGCAGAGGCCCAGAAGAAAGCGCAAGAGGCCGACCGGGAGGCCGTCGAGGCTGGCGAACCAGTCGGGACGAAGGGGACCGACTTCGCCCCCGGCGAGCGCGAGCGCCGCGAACCGTTCAAAGGAGTCCGCAAGCGGATCGCCGAGGCGATGGTCGAGTCGAAGTTCAGCGCGCCCCACGTCTCCCACCACGACGACGCCGACGTCACCGACCTCGTCGAGGCCCGCGAGGAACTCAAACCGCGCGCCGAGGACCGGGGCATCCGGTTGACCTACATGCCCTTCATCATGAAGGCCGTGATCGCGGGGCTCAAGGAGTATCCGGAGATGAACGCGGTCATCGACGAGGCGAACGACGAGATCGTCTACCGCGACTACTACAACATGGGGATCGCCACGGCGACCGACGTCGGCCTGATGGTGCCGGTTCTCGAGAACGCCGACGAGAAGGGGCTGCTCCAGTTGGCCTCCGAGATGAACGAACTCGTCCAGAAGGCCCGCGAGCGCACGATCAGCCCCGACGAACTGCAGGGGTCGACGTTCACCATCACCAACATCGGCGGCATCGGCGGCGAGTACGCCACGCCGATCATCAACTACCCCGAGGCGGGGATCCTCGCGATCGGCGAGATCAACCGCAAACCGCGCGTCGTCACCGACGAAAACGGCGCGGAATCGATCGAACCGCGCTCGGTCATGACCATCTCGGCGTCGTTCGACCACCGGCTGATCGACGGCGCGGTGGCCGCCGGCTTCGTCAATACGGTGATCGAATACCTCGAGAACCCACACCTACTATTGCTCGAGTGATCGCCTCGGCAGTTACGAGTCGCCGTCGTCGTCCGGACGGTCGGCGTCGACCGATTCGGCGAACTCCCGGACTCGCCGTTCGTGTTCGACACCGAGATCGGCCGCGCTCGCGCTCTCGAGTTGTGCGTTCACGACGGCGTTCTGTTGTGGCCCCCACACGTCGGCCGGATTGTCGGCGATGTAGTCCGCCCAGCGTTTGATAGCAGCGAGGCGCTGTCGCCGATTCCGCTCGTGTTTCTCGTCCAGCGCGTCAAATTTCTCTGAGTTGCTCATACCGGTCTGTGACGTCCAGTTCGTTCACCCACTTTTCGAGTGCGTCTCGCCTAAGCGTTTCCCCGAACAGCGCGTACAGGTGTGCAGCGTCCTCGAGGTCCTTCTGGCTACCGAGATAGAGTTTATACGCGATCTGGAGTTCGAGCGGTCCGATCGGAACGGTTGCGCCGCCGATCTGCGCGTCGATGGCGTTCGCGAGTGACGCGCGATCGAACTCGTCGGTCGGAAATTTCACCTCGAGATGTGGCGTCATTTGCTCGTCCGGTGCGATCCAGATGTTCGTTCCCTCCGAGAGGTTTTCGTACATCGAATCGAGTGGCATCGCGGGGCCCCAGTAGTCGCTCGCTCGTAGTTTCTCGACGAGCGCGTCGATCTCTTCCGCCGAGAGTCGCTCGATGAGGACGTCGATATCGTCGGTTGCTCTGGCTCGCCCGGTTAGAATTGCGATATAGCCCGCGATGAACACGTGGTCGACGTCGCAGTCCGATAGCAGAGACGAGAACTCGATTGCCAGTTCGTCGAGCGCGTTCGGCGGTCGCTCGACGATTAGTTCGTCGTCCTGCAGTTCGATACCGCCCATATCCCTTTGTGAGAGAGCGAGCCGAATAGTTCTATCTACCACCCGAGCGAGCGATTCGTGCGTTTCGGCTAGTCACGGTCCGTCAGTCGACTGATGACGATCCGCCCCGATCGTGTCGACAGAGAAATGGTTTGCAACAGTTACACCGTCTTCGGGGTGCAAGGGGGCCTATGGTCGTCGGAGATGTCACCACTGGAACGGACGTCCTGGTCGTCGGCGCCGGCCCCGCCGGCTACACCGCCGCGATCCGGGCCGGACAGCTCGATCTGGACGTCACGCTCGTCGAAAAGGAGGCCTACGGAGGCACCTGTCTGAATCACGGCTGTATTCCCTCGAAGGCGCTGATCACGGCGACCGACGTCGCCCACGAGGCCGCCACCGCCGAGGAGATGGGGATCCACGCCGACCCCGCGATCGATCTCGCCGGGATGGTCGACTGGAAGGACGGCGTCGTCGACCAGCTCACCGGCGGGGTCGAAAAGCTCTGCAAGGCCAACGGGGTCAACCTGCTCGAGGGGCGGGCCACCTTCACGGACGAGCACACGGCCCGGGTCTCTCACAGCGGCGAGGGACAGGGATCGGAGACGCTGGAGTTCGAACACGCCATCGTCGCCACCGGCTCGCGGCCCATCTCGATCCCCGACTTCTCGTTCGACGACGATCCCGTGTTGAACTCGCGACAGGCGCTCGCGCTCGACTCCGTCCCCGACTCGCTCGCGGTCGTCGGCGCGGGCTACATCGGCATGGAACTGGCGAGCGTCTACGCCAAACTGGGGACCGACGTCACGGTCGTCGAGATGCTCGACTCGGCCTTGCCGGGGTACGACGACGACCTCACACGGCCGGTCAAAAAACGAGCGGAGGAACTCGGGATCGAGTTCCACTTCGGCTACACCGCCTCGGAGTGGTACGAACCCGGAGACGGCATCCGCGTCGTCGCCGAGCCTGTCGACACTGCCGCTGCAGATGGGGGAAGTGCCGAAGCCGAAACGATCGAAGAGGAGGACGAGCGCCTCAACATCGACGTCGAGACGGTGCTCGTCGCCGTCGGCCGCGAACCCGTCTCGGACACGCTCGACCTCGAGGCGGCCGGCGTCGAGACGGACGACCGCGGCTTCATTCGGACCGATTCGCGCGCACGCACGAACGTCGATCACATCTTCGCCGTCGGCGACGTTGCGGGCGAACCGATGCTCGCCCACAAGGGAAGCACGGAGGGACAGGTCGCCGCCGAGGTCATCGCCGGCGAACCCGCGGCGATCGACTACCAGGCGATGCCGGCGGTCGTCTTCACCGATCCCGAGATCGCGACGGTCGGGATGACCGAGTCCGAGGCCCAGGAGGCCGGCTTCGAAACCGTCGTCGGGCAGTTCCCGTTCCGAGCGAGCGGCCGCGCGCTGACCACCGGAGACTCGGACGGCTTCGTCAAGGTCGTCGCCGAGGAATCCGAGGGGTACGTCCTCGGCGCCTCCATCGTCGGCCCCGAGGCCTCCGAACTGATCGCGGAACTCGGCCTCGCGATCGAACTGGGTGCGACCCTCGAGGACGTCGCCGCGACGGTTCACGCCCATCCGACCCTCTCGGAGTCGGTGATGGAGGCCGCCGAGAACGCGCTCGGCCACGCGATTCACACGCTGAACCGGTAGGCGGGCGGCCGCTCGACGCGCGACGGCGCTCTGTCCGTCTGCGACGATCGGTTCACGGTTCTCTTCCCGTTTCTCGAGCCAGCGTCGGTCTTCTGTGGCCCGTGTTAACGGGCCGTAGCGGCCTGCTATTTCCCGATCGACGGGAATTACCGTATTACTCCTTTAGTAGGGGGATCCTCTACTCAAATATGACCACACCGTCCACCACGTCCCCTGCGCTCCACCGCCGAACGCTCCTCTCGATGGCCGGTGCGGGCGCGCTCGGTGCGCTCGCCGGCTGTACGTCCACCCTCTCGAGTCCCGACGACGGAAGCGGTGACGAACCCGAGAACGGGACCGAGAACGAGGACGCGGGTCCGCTGACCGACTACGAGTACACCGCACCGCCCCAGATCGTCGACCTCGCCGAGCGGGACCACACGTCGACGCTTCGGACCGTCTCCGCTCGCCACCAGCTCGTCACCGACGAGGCGAAGGGCGGGCCG
Organism: Haloterrigena alkaliphila; assembly: GCF_017352155.2. NCBI lineage: Archaea > Methanobacteriati > Methanobacteriota > Halobacteria > Halobacteriales > Natrialbaceae > Haloterrigena > Haloterrigena alkaliphila. Next base: position 1,186,378 of record NZ_CP071462.1, on the reverse strand, counting down.
GTGGAACTCCCCGAAGTGTGGGCGTGGCAGGCCGACGACCTCCCGCCGAGCGCGCCGGGCCCGATCTACCGCATGCAGGAAGGCGAATCGTTCGAACTCACGTTCGACAATACTCACGAACGCCCGCACACCGTCCACGTCCACGCGGTCGGCAAGTCCTGGAAAGACGACGGCGCACCCGTCACCACCCGGACGAAAGTCAACCCGGGCGAGCAGAAGACGTACGTCTTCGAGGGAGACGTCCCCGGGACGCACTTCTATCACTGCCACGTGCAGACCCACAACCACCTCGACATGGGGATGTACGGCGTCATCCGCGTCGATCCCGAGGGGTACGAGGCTCCCGACCGCGAGTACTTCCTGACGCTCCGGGAGTGGGACGGCCGACTCCACGAGATGGAAGCGGGCGGCGACGCCGAGTACGACGCCGGGGACCGACGGCCGAACTTCTACACCGTCAACGGCCGGAGCGCTCCGTCGACGTTCCACCCCGAACTCGGGTCGCCGCTCGTGCTCTCCCAGGGCGAGACGGTTCGGGTCCACGTCGTCAACGCGGGGTACGAGACCCACGCGTTCCACACCCACGGCCACCGGTTCACGGTCGTCGAAGAGGAGGGCAGTTCGATTCCCGAGGCGGCCCGCTACGAACAGGACGTCGTCCCCATCGCCCCCGCCGAGCGACTCACCCTCGAGTTCACGGCCGACGGCGATCCCGGCATCTACCCGGTCCACTGTCACAAGGTCGATCACGTCACCACCGACGGCCGCTACCCCGGCGGGATGGCGACCGCGATCGTCTACGAAGAGGCGATGGGGTCCGACGAGTTCGCAGAAGTCATGGTCGACGCCGGCTACGAGGGCTGATCCCGCCCTCGGCGCTCACTGAACGTACAACGAGTAGGCGATCACGAGGAACCCGGCCAGTACGAGCAGACTTTCGAGCAAGATCCCCATCGCGAGCTGGACCCCGAGGAGTTCGTAGAGCATCCCCGCGAGCACGAGTCCGAGCGTCACGAGTCCGAAGCCGCCGGCGAGATACCCCAGCGCACGCTGTCGCGTCCGACGGTACGCCTTGAACGCGAAGTACGTGATAACGCTGCCGACCACGAGCACGAGCGTTTTGACGACCGCCAGCGCGAGTGCTACCTCGGTGGCGTTCGTATCGTACGGTATCATGTCTCCTTTCGCACCTCCGACCACAGCTCGGCCAGCCGTTCGTCCGCCGTCCGGGCCGGTCGTTCGATCTGGACCGCCAGCGATCGATCCTCGTCCAGCGTCAGCGTGATCTCGTCGAACGCGACCGCGTACTTGCTCGCGTGGTGTCCGTCTTGGCGAATTTCCGTCGACTCCTCGAGCAGCGTCGAGTCGGTCAACAACTCGAGCTTGCGATACAGCGTCGATTGGGGGATCTCACACCGATTCGTCAACTCCGAAGCCGTCATGGGTTCGTCGAGATTGCGGATGATCTCACGGCAGTCGGGATCGTCGAGCGCAGAGCAGATCTCCTCTGCAGACGGCGTCGACTCCGAAGTGATCGGGTCCCGGACCATTCGTGTACTCGTTACGACGCACGTGGTTTATCGGCATCGATGCGTTCGTCCTCGAGGGCCTGACACACCCGTCGGCCGTCGCTCGCGTCGCGACACCTTCTTGCGCGTGCGCGCTCGAGTACGACCCACGCGGGTCTCATTCGGCCAGACCGCGTCTGCGAGGACGGGATGACCGGTCGACCTCCGCCCGCGTGATATACCCGTCGGCACCGTCGGCTGATGCTCCGTTCTCCACTGGCTCGTACACCGCCACAGGTACGAGTGGAGCTGCCGTAACGGCCGGTGAAAAACCGTGCCATGGTAGCGGGTTCCGATGGTCGTCCGCTTCGACGGCCTTATATACGAACCCGGGCTTCCACACTAATGCGAACGACGTGGCGCAACTCGCCGCGTCCCCTCCGGCCGCGTTCCGGCACGGAGGCAGGCACTGCATCCACTCCCGTACACGGCCCGTCGGTTCGATCCGATGGCCTTATCCGTATCAGGGCATTTCGAACGTGATGTGCTCGCAGCCGGCCACGCCGGTTGCAGTGATCCGTTGCCCTTATCCGTGACCGGGCGTTCAGTTCGGATCGCAAACGCCTCGCCGGATGCGGCTTTCGGCGCGGCAGCGATCCGACGCCCTTATATGTGTACGGGGCTTCGGATGTGATTGCAAAGAAGATGTGATCGACGGGACGTTCAACTCGTTCCGTCATCTCGGACCACTCGCAGTCCGAAGGGGTTATGTACCCCCGAAGACTTACGAATAGGTCCGAAGGAGATGAGGATTCCACCCCTGCGGTCCGCCGTACAGATGGGATCTGATGTTAGCCTTGGTAGTTCGGTGACGCCCGATCGGTCGGCGATCAACGGTCACCGAACGTGGACCCATGTGTGAGTGTGTACCAACATTCACCGCCAACAGACCCTCCCCACACGGGGAGATCAGATAGCATTCCGGTTGATCCTGCCGGAGGTCATTGCTATTGGAGTCCGATTTAGCCATGCTAGTTGTACGAGTTTAGACTCGTAGCAGATAGCTCAGTAACACGTGGCCAAACTACCCTATGGATCCGAACAACCTCGGGAAACTGAGGCTAATTCGGAATAGGATTCCCAGGCTGGAACTGCCGGGAATTCGAAACGCTCCGGCGCCATAGGATGTGGCTGCGGCCGATTAGGTAGACGGTGGGGTAACGGCCCACCGTGCCAATAATCGGTACGGGTTGTGAGAGCAAGAGCCCGGAGACGGTATCTGAGACAAGATACCGGGCCCTACGGGGCGCAGCAGGCGCGAAACCTTTACACTGCACGCCAGTGCGATAAGGGGACTCCGAGTGCGAGGGCATATAGTCCTCGCTTTTCGCGACCGTAAGGTGGTCGCAGAATAAGTGCTGGGCAAGACCGGTGCCAGCCGCCGCGGTAATACCGGCAGCACGAGTGATGACCGCTATTATTGGGCCTAAAGCGTCCGTAGCTGGCCAGCCAAGTCCATCGGGAAATCCGCGCGCTTAACGCGCGGGCGTCCGGTGGAAACTGGATGGCTTGGGACCGGAAGACCAGAGGGGTACGTCCGGGGTAGGAGTGAAATCCCGTAATCCTGGACGGACCACCGGTGGCGAAAGCGCCTCTGGAAGACGGATCCGACGGTGAGGGACGAAAGCTCGGGTCACGAACCGGATTAGATACCCGGGTAGTCCGAGCTGTAAACGATGTCTGCTAGGTGTGGCACAGGCTACGAGCCTGTGCTGTGCCGTAGGGAAGCCGTGAAGCAGACCGCCTGGGAAGTACGTCCGCAAGGATGAAACTTAAAGGAATTGGCGGGGGAGCACTACAACCGGAGGAGCCTGCGGTTTAATTGGACTCAACGCCGGACATCTCACCAGCATCGACAGTGTACTGTGAAGGTCAGTGTGATGAGCTTACTGGAGTCACTGAGAGGAGGTGCATGGCCGCCGTCAGCTCGTACCGTGAGGCGTCCTGTTAAGTCAGGCAACGAGCGAGACCCACGTCCCTAATTGCCAGCAACACCCTTGCGGTGGTTGGGTACATTAGGGAGACTGCCAGTGCCAAACTGGAGGAAGGAATGGGCAACGGTAGGTCAGTATGCCCCGAATGTGCTGGGCGACACGCGGGCTACAATGGCCGAGACAGTGGGATGCAACCCCGAAAGGGGGCGCTAATCTCCGAAACTCGGTCGTAGTTCGGATTGAGGGCTGAAACTCGCCCTCATGAAGCTGGATTCGGTAGTAATCGCGCCTCAGAAGGGCGCGGTGAATACGTCCCTGCTCCTTGCACACACCGCCCGTCAAAGCACCCGAGTGGGGTCCGGATGAGGCCGGCGCAACGCCGGTCGAATCTGGGCTCCGCAAGGGGGCTTAAGTCGTAACAAGGTAGCCGTAGGGGAATCTGCGGCTGGATCACCTCCACAGACCGGGACTGGGGCGCCGCCCCAGCCCACAAGTCGTGGCGCGTCGCGCCACGCAGTCCACGTTCGATCGACCATCCGTTCGGCCGATCGGGCACCTTTGAACTACCAAGGCTAACATTTCGCTCCCTACCGAGCCGTGACGGCTCGGTAGGGGTGGGCCCATAGCTCAGTGGTAGAGTGCCTCCTTTGCAAGGAGGATGCCCAGGGTTCGAATCCCTGTGGGTCCATGACTCGGAGCGGATCGGGATCGTGTCCCTTAAGTGGGACAGGCACTTCCGATCTAATCCGAACGCAAACCGATGCACCAGCCCGTGTAAACGTGGCTGGGAAGGGTTAATGCACGCCGCGTCTACGGCGTGCAGATGAGACCGTGTGTACGTGTAGTCCAGGCGTCCACTGGACCCGTTCCCGGGTCACATACGTGATTGCATCTCGCAATCGCCGATCCGATGAACGTGGCTACTGTGCCAGCTGGTGGATCGCTCGGCTTGAGAGCTGAAGAAGGACGTGCCAAGCTGCGATAAGCCTGAGGGAGCCGCACGGAGGCGAAGAACTCAGGATCTCCGAATGGGAATCCCCACCGCAATTGCTTCGCGCAATGGGGAACGTCGAGAATTGAAACATCTTAGTATCGACAGGAAAAGAAAGCAAACGCGATGTCGTTAGTAATGGCGAATGAAGGCGACAGAGTCCAAACCGAAGCCCTCACGGGCAATGTGGTGTTCGGACTGACGATCACTTTCCGAACGGCGACGCGAAGTCTCTTGGAACAGAGCACGAAACAGGGTGACAGTCCCGTACCGTCGACGAGTAAGGAACGAGTCAGCTCCAGAGTATCGGGGGTTGGATATCCCTCGTGAATATCGCGGGCATCGACCGCGAAGACTAAACACTCCTCAAGACCGATAGCGAACAAGTAGCGTGAGCGAACGCTGAAAAGCACCCCACGAAGGGAGGTGCAATAGGGCGTGAAATCAGTTGGCGATGGAGCGACAGGGCACGAAAGGTCCCGGACGAAACGAACCAGGCGCGAGCCTCAAGTAGGAAGTTTGGGAAGCCGGTGTTCTGTCGTACGTTTTGAAAAACGAACCAGGGAGTGTGCCTGTTTGACGAGTCTAACCCGATCATCGGGGAAGGCGTAGGGAAACCGACATGGCCGCAGTGCTTTGCACGAGGGCCGCCGTATTCAAGTGCGGGGAGTCAAACGGGCACGACCCGAAACCGGATGATCTAGGCATGGGCAGGGTGAAGCGTGGCGAAAGCCACGTGGAGGCCCGCTAGCGTTGGTGTCCTACAATACCCTCGCGTGACCTATGTCTAGGGGTGAAAGGCCCATCGAATCCGGAAACAGCTGGTTCCAACCGAAACATGTCGAAGCATGACCTCTGCCGAGGTAGTTTGTGGGGTAGAGCGACGGATTGGGGGACCGCACTCCGAGAGGAGTGCGCCCCCCTGTCCAACTCCAAACCTACAAACGCCGTTCGACGCAGGGAGTCCGGTGCGCGGGGTAAGCCTGTGTACCGTGAGGGAGACAACCCAGAGCTGGGTTAAGGTCCCCAAGTGTGGACTAAGTGCGATCGAAGGTGGTCTCAAGCCCTAGACAGCCGGGAGGTGAGCTTAGAAGCAGCTACCCTCTAAGAAAAGCGTAACAGCTTACCGGCCGAGGTTTGAGGCGCCCAAAATGATCGGGGCTCAAGTCCACCACCGAGACCTAGCGGCACTCTTGATCGAGTGATCCCGTAGGTTGGCGTTCTGTTCGGATGGAAGCACGGCCGAGAGGTCGTGTGGACCGTTCAGTAACGAAAATCCTGGTCATAGTAGCAGCGTTAGTCGGGTGAGAACCCCGACGGCCGAACGAGTAAGGGTTCCTCAGCAATGCTAATCAGCTGAGGGTTAGCCGGTCCTAAGTCAGCCCGTAAGTCGAAGCTGACAACAGGGAAATAGGTTAATAGTCCTATGCCAGTGTGCACTCAAAGCCGACGCTTTGGGGTCGCCTCTGCCGGGCATTCGCCCGGTCGAACAGTCGAACGTCGTGGAAGCCGTAATGGCACGAAGCGACCGAAAGGCTGGATAGCGCAAGAGAGGTCAACCTAGAGCCCGTGAAAAGGCGAGCACACTGTCCGTACCGAGATCCGACACAGGTACTCGTGGCGGCGAAAGCCAAGGTCTGTCGGGAGCAACCGACGTTAGGGAATTCGGCAAGTTAGTCCCGTACGTTCGCAATAAGGGATGCCTGCCTCGGAAAGAGGCAGGTCGCAGTGACTCGGGCGCTCCAACTGTCTAGTAACAACATAGGTGACCGCAAATCCGTAAGGACTCGTACGGTCACTGAATCCTGCCCAGTGCGGGTATCTGAACACCCAGTACAATGGGACGAAGGACCCGTTAACGGCGGGGGTAACTATGACCCTCTTAAGGTAGCGTAGTACCTTGCCGCTTCAGTAGCGGCTTGCATGAATGGATCAATGAGAGCGCCACTGTCCCAACGTTGGGCCCGGTGAACTGTACGTTCCAGTGCGGAGTCTGGAGACCCCCAAGGGGAAGCGAAGACCCTATAGAGCTTTACTGCAGGCTGTCACTGAGACGTGGTCGCCATTGTGCAGCATAGGTAGGAGGCGCTACACAGGTACCCGCGCTAGCGGGCCACCGAGCCAGCATTGAAATACTACCCGATGGTGACTGCGACTCTCACTCCTGGCGGAGGACACTGGTAGCCGGGCAGTTTGACTGGGGCGGTACGCGCTTGAAAAGATATCGAGCGCGCCCCAAGGTTTCCTCACTCGGGTCGGAGACCCGAGAAAGAGCGCAAGAGCATACGGAAGCCTGACAGTGTCGAACACAACGATCGACGCTGACGCGAAAGCGTGGTCTAGCGAACCAATCAGCCTGCTTGATGCGGGCGATTGCTGACAGAAAAGCTACCTTAGGGATAACAGAGTCGTCACCCGCAAGAGCACATATCGACCGGGTGGCTTGCTACCTCGATGTCGGTTCCCTCCATCCTGCCTGTGCAGAAGCAGGCAAGGGTGAGGTTGTTCGCCTATTAAAGGAGGTCGTGAGCTGGGTTTAGACCGTCGTGAGACAGGTCGGCTGCTATCTATTGGGGGTGTGAGGTTCCTGACAGGAACGTTCGTATAGTACGAGAGGAACTACGAATGGGCGCCACTCGTGTACCGGCTGTTCGAAAGAGCACGTGCCGGGCAGCGACGCACCACGGGGTAAGAGCTGAACGCATCTAAGCTCGAAACCCACCTGGAAAAGAGGAACCACCGAGGCCACTCGTAGAAGACGAGTTCGATAGACTCGGGGTGTACGCACCAAGGCAACGAGGTGTTGAGCCCGCGAGCACTAACCGGCCAAGCCACACATTCATACTACAATCGCATTGGATCCGTGACGCGGTGAACGGGTCCGGACGCAAACTGGACTACACGTACACAACGGTCAGAGACACGAGACACTAGCCGAGACCGATATTGGTATGGCGACGGTTCGATTCCGTTGATCGGCGTTCGGCGGCCACAGCGGCGGGGTTCCTCCCGTACCCATCCCGAACACGGAAGATAAGCCCGCCTGCGTTTCGGTGAGTACTGGAGTGCGCGAGCCTCTGGGAGACCCGATTCGCCGCCACCTATTCATACTCCATTTCACTACTCAGCAGGGACGGCTCCGTCACTCGGAGGCGTCCCCAGTTTTTCGCCCGACGAGCAGCGGCGCTCGCTCGGATATTCATATTTTCGGACGGTACAGTCGTAGCGTAACGATTGTGCCGTACCGCTATGCTTAAACGACCGCAGTGACAAGGAACGACTGCGCCAAGGTGGCAGAGTCCGGCCGAACGCAGCGGCCTGCAGAGCCGCCCACCGCCGGTTCAAATCCGGCCCTTGGCTTATACCAATTTCCTAACAATCCAACAGCGACCGCGCTGTTGTTGGGGGATACCATTTCCTCGTAGTTGTAACAGTGTCTCTCTACGACCCCCACTCACTTCACAGCGGAGGTCCTCGACATGACGGTGGTGCCGCCCGCCCGGCAGTGTACGCTCCCGCATTGCGATCGCGAGGCTGTTGACCCGACTAGTCCCGGGAGCCTTTGCGCCCAGCACCTTCCCGCGGACACCGACGCCAAAAGCGGCAGCCGGGAGACCGAAGTAGGTGTTCAAATCCCAGAGGCAGGGACAGACGAGTCAGGCGGCCAGGGTGAAGGGTGGGACGGTGCTGAGTTCACTGCTCCCGAGACCAACGTCTGGCCACCCGCTTGGGAAAAGCGCGACTTCTGGATGGCCCGTCAGGACAAGATGCCTTGGGCGCCGTGGAACAACTCTCGGAAGTGGAGCAACGCGGAGAACTGGGCGAACAAAGCGACCGTCGACGAATGGGTAGAGACCGACCCACGGGTAGATGGCCATATAGCGATCCTCGAACGGGAAGATGACCCGTATACCGACGACCCAGATCCGTTCGCGTTCATCGACGGCGACGACGTCCGATGTCCCAAGAGTGGCGAGGTACATCCCCAATTTGTCGCCGTCCTCAAGCGGTTGGGTATCACATACGCCGACGTTTCGACGTCCGGGAGCGGCGTTCACGCGCTCTACGTAGGCAAACTCCCGACCGGGTACAAGCAAGCGAAGTTCGCCATCGACGACGAGCCCTGGGGCACAAACGAGGACGTCCCGGAGATCGAAATCTACGACGGCAAGCGTGTCTGTGTCGTAACTGGCGAGCATGTTCCCGGAACGCCACTCGAGGTCAACCCGTGGGATGAAGAGGAGCTAAAGGCACTGCTCGAGGAGCGCGTTCCCGAAGCGGATAAGCACGATATCGAAGGGTACGATACGGACCGCGAACGGCCGGAGCTCGACGACTATGAACCCAGTGCGACCGGTGACGAAACGACTGACGATGTCCGAGACGTCTTCTACGCGATCGAGCAACTACGGCCGAGCGACCTCCCACTCTGTACCCGACAGGTCGGAACAGACGCGACGGGCTGGGAGAAGTGGGACCCGTCGAGCTACCGACCGAGTAGCGGGGGCGACAGCCTCCACCGTCCGCCGGGCGAACCTGTCTTTCACGACCATAAGACGGGCCACGCATTCAGTCTATTGAGCCTGTTCGCTGCCGAGCAAGGGATCATCTCGAAACCGTGGCATCCGCTTGAAGGCGCGGAGTTCAGGGAAACCGTCACCAAGGCTCGTGAGGCGGGCGCGCCGATCCCCAAATACGTCGAAGAGAAGGACGACCCGCGCGACCTTCTCGATCAGGCGGTCATCGTTGATCCCGACGACGCCGTGCGGGCCGCGCGGGCTGTCCAACCCTCCGACCTCGAGAAGCCTGTCGAGACGCTCGAAGATGCTGGCGACGTAGCCCTCGCTGTCGCGACCACCGAGGAGATGGTAACCTCGCCAGAGGAGGGCGCCACCTATCAGGAGTACACTCGCGGCTACGAGCTGGCCCGGGAGAAGTACGGCGCTCCACTCCCGAAGTATCTCGACGAGACGGCGCTCACCGATAACACGAGCTACGTCTTCGGTGCCGTCAGTCAACTCGACCCCGAGCTCGTTCTCGAGCGGGCTAAGTCGACCGTCACCGTCGAGAACCCGATCGGCACGGCGACCGCGAAGATCAATCCTGTCTGGGAAGAAAGCGATAGCGGTGAGCGCGTTCTTGCCGGCTACGGACGCGGCTTTTGGTGTGTCGAGCACGAGGTATCCTTCTCTCCGCTCGAGTTCATCGCTCTCGAGAACGACCTACTCGACGACGAGGGTGAACGGCTCCGGGGGGAGGCGTTCAAGCGCGCCTATACCTTGGCTCGGGAGGACTACGGCGCTCCACTGCCCAAGTGGTGTGCCACGCTCCTTGAGCACGTCGCAGTTCTCCCCCCGGCCGCTCGCGTTCTCGACGATGCGAGCGCTGAAATCGGTATTGAGACGCTCGAAGAGGCACGTGATCGCGTCGAGGAACTCCTGTTGGACGCCGGGACAGTTCGCGATCGTGCCCAGCTCGTTACCACACTCCCGGCACTCGGAAAAACCTACTCGGCGATCAAAGCCGCCGAGGAGAACCCGACGACCTATTTGGCCGGGCGCAACGAGCTCAAAGAGCAAGCCGTCGAGTACGCTCGCGAGACTGGCGTGAGCTTTGCCCATCTCCCCGTGTTGGCCAAGAACCGCGTCGACGACGCGGCGCTTGTTGAGGCCGTCTGTGCCGTTCGCGAGCAGGACAAGACACTTCTCAAGGACCGCGACGCGCTCCTCAGCGTCGTCGAAGCACCTCTCGACCCCAAGAGTGACGAGGAGGCGGCCGATGACGGTGCCGAACTCGAACGTGGGAGCTGCCCCACTGCGAACGGCGAGTACGGCGACGCTTGGCGGCTCGTCATTCAAACCGCACGAGCACTGGGCCACACTCCCGCCGAGATACATATCCATGCCACCGCGCTGTTCGGCGAGGAGCTCCCCTGTCAGGAGAGCGGAGACTGCGAGTATAGCCGCGCCTGGGAACGGCTGACGGATCCCGACGCGCCGATCGATCTTCTCATTGGCGGCCACGGCCACGCACACGTCGAAAGTGCCCGGACCTGGTACGGCAGAAACGAGAACGGCGATCAGATAACGCGCCCCCGCGCCGTGGTCATCGACGAGTTCCCCGGCCTCGAATACGCCAACGGTTACGGCGAGGCCTGGCGCGATCACGCGACCTGGCTCGCCAGCTGCCTTACCGATGACGTTGGTGACGTCGAGAGTCTCTTGGACGCGAACCTCGCCGATGATTCTTGGGTATCGGCGTGGCTCGACGGCGAGGCAAGCGATCTCCCACAAATTCATGCAACCGTAGCTCGTCTCCGAGCTGCCACCGGTGCAATTGATGCGATCGACGCCGCTGAGGATGTTCTTGAGGATATGCGCGGTCTTTGCGGAGGAGTGAAAGTCCTGCAAGACCTCGAGACAGCGCTCCTTGACCTGACCGACCTTCCGACCGAGCTTCCCGTCGATACACTCGGAAACGCTCGTGACGCCGTTGAGACGGCGAAGGACCGCGCCGAGGAGGCAACAAATGCCGTCTATGGCGAGCGCCAGGCAGCTGAGCGTCTCGGTGCCGATCCCATCGAGGTGTACGGCGTGCTCAACGACGTTGAGGATTGCATCACCGATCGCCTGACCAGTGCACTCGAGAGCGCGACCGAGGCGTCGTTCACTGAAGGCCAAGCGGGCAACGACCTGTCCGGCTACGAGGCGATCGACATCGACCTCGCTCCCGACGAACTCGACGCTGAGCTCCCTATCGCCGGTGACCTTGAGAAACTGGTCCAGGCGGCCACAGAGGCTGTCCGCGAATGCCGCGACGCCAGCGATCTCGTTAAGGCGGCAGCAACCGCTCTTGAGGGTGGGAGTGAGGGGTGTCGCGAGCTCGCTGTCTTTTCCGAGGACGGGTATGCCCATCCGCGTGCTTGGCTACTCCTCGCCGGCGCGATCGGCGACGGGAGCGATATTACTACTATGGAGTATTCCCTCGACCGCGAGGCCGGTACGAACCTAAAGCGCGTCACGCACGCCGGTGCTACGGTCATCGTCGACCGGAACCACCACGGCGCTATCGTCCACAACCCGCCGGAGTTCGTCGCGCGAGGCGGCGAGAAGTGCCCACTGATCGGTCTCGACGCGACCGCTCGACCGAAACTCTGGCGACTAGCGATCGGCCGCGACGCCGAGCGTCGGGACGTCCACGACACTGCGGGTGATCGCCGTCGGTTCCTCGAGCAGACGATGAACACGAGGGTTGTCCAGACGAGCAGGAACATCAATACCTACGGCGGAGACTTGGACGGCAACAACTTCGGCGGGCCGCTTGCCGTCCTCGATGCTGCTTGCGAGAAGTATGACGAAGAACCCGCCGTGATCACTACCAAGAAAGCACGCGAGTATCTCGGCGATGACCTCGAGAATCGGGCCAATGTCGTCGATCACTATCTCAACGTGACCGGCAGCGATGCCCTCGGCGAGCGGAACGTTGGTGCGATCCTCGGCGTGCAGCACTTCGGCGATCAGGTCGTCGAGAAGTGGGCAGCTCTCGCCGGCGAGGAAGTTGAGCGTACCGGCCACGGGAATAGTCTCGACTACGGTGGTGAGATCGCGAACGACTACCGCGATCATATGCTCAAAGATCAGACGATGCAGGCCGCCCTTCGCTTTGGCCGATCCGATGAGCCGACGGTCGTCTTTACCCACACTTCGGCTCTTCGCGACGATCTACCGGTCGTTGCCGAAGCTTCGGTTGTCAGTGCCCACTCGAAAGCGACACTCGCCGTCGCTAAGACTGCCCGCAAGTTGGGGCATGGCCAGTTCTCTTCTGGCGAGGTTTACGAGCGTATGGAGGACGACTATACCCGGCGCACGATTCGAAATGTCCTTGCGAACCTGACCAACCTTGGCTATCTCAAGCGCGACGAGGCCAACCCTGGAACGGCGCACGCTTACACACTTACCGAGGACCCTGGTACAGGTGAGGCCGATTGGTCGGAGGTCGACCTTGAGATCGATGAAGAGGCGGAAAACCCGCGTATGTGTGTTAACTATACGTGGAATTTCCTGGTGACGCGGGAGGGAGGTGTTTCCGCTGGTGCAATTGCGCCGCCGACACCCGTGATCTGTTCGTCGGCCATCCTTGGCAAGCCGCCCAACATAGCATCGAGCGGGTAGTCTGCTCCAGTAGTTAGGTGCACGCCTCGGTGTCGTTAGCCGACGGTATCTTTCTCACCAACGCAGCTATTCGTCTCCTAACCGTTCGTCATCGTTTGTTCGTTTGTTCTGGGATCTGATGTTTGAAAATCTCCAAGGGCAGCTTGGGACGTAATTTCTACTATCTCTTTATCTTGAAGATAGTCTAAGGCCTTAATTGGATCGTCAATTGTCCAATACAGGGTCTTGTTGGAAACAATACCCATCTTCCGAAGGACTGTTAGACGTTTAGACGTACACCCTTTGCTGATGCCTGTTCTCTCTGCAATCTCTGCTGCTTTATACGCTTTATCTCGATGCTCAAATAGAAATGCGACGATTTGTTCCTCATTGGTGAGGGTGTTTATCTGACGGTATGATTCAATGTCAATTGGCATACAAAGCTACAGATCTGACCTGATCACATTGTAATAAGTATTCTAATACGGGTTATGTTTCTATTTCGTATTAGAAAACCCTCCAGATATCTATCCATATGCCAAAATTGCTAGAGTCCAGTGATCGTAGCAGGCATGCCAGCGGTGGCCTTGGAGTACTGCAGCCGGTTGTTCACTGCCGGCAGTCGTGTTGACGTATCGATCGTTTGCGGCAGGCGATCCATCAAGTGTTCACCGGCTTCGTCGACCTCGGGTATTTCTACGGGCACGAGACGAAAAACGGTGTTGCAAACGAATACCGTGTCCGGAACAACCCTAGCGTTGGTGGGGTGGAACTTTTCAAGTCATGCTTCCTAGAGAGTCAGCTAGAACAACGCTGCTCTAAACCAATACTATACGTGGTCTAATCGGGCGGACACAGATGATCGGCGAAAGTGTTAGGTGTGAATCCGGTTTGCTACTCTGTTAGATTAGGAAACTCCAAGATCACGGGTAAAACAGGTGAAAAAGCTCTTAGGTAAAGTCTCGTTGTAACTCCTCAATATTTGTGTCTACGAGTTCCGCCTTCTGCTCCCAATCCAAATTTTCGAATTGCGCTGCGCTCTCACGGCAGATTTCATCCCACTCTCCTTTCGATTTTTTCTCCCCTTCCAATTCACCACGGTGCATTGCCCATTTTTTCCGGCGCTTCTCCCACCTTGCGTTGCAGAATAGGCAAAGTACCTCCCCTTTATCGTTCTCTAGGACGGTTCTCCCTTTCCCACAATTAGGGCAATGATCCCACGGGGCCGTGATATTCCTACCCGCGTTATACGCCATTGCTGCGGTAACTTCTAACCCGACCTCGTTAAATTCGTATCTATATTTATCGAACCTCTCGAATTTATTATCTAACTTCTCTTCATCGATAGCGGCAGATTTGCTATCCTTGAACTGCTCATCTGAGAGTTTAGCTCCGCAACCTCGACAGAAATCATCATCGTGCCCGATTATCTCACCACACTCAGTACATTGTGGTTCTTCAGTCCCATCCGTTAGTAGTCCAACTATCTCAATATACAGCCCTATCATTTCCTGAGCAGTAGATATCCATCTTCTGATCACACTGCTCTCACCTTCTGATAGACTCTCTAAGACCTCAGAAGAGGCGACCTGAGCAACTTGCTTCTTTGCCTCAAATGCCAAATAGATCGTCTCCATTATAGCATCTTCTGAGCTTGAATCACTATACTCTCCCTTTGAAATCAGTTCAAAGCGTTGCTCGAGTTGATTGAAAGGGACCGTAGCTTGTTGGATCGTCGCATAAGCTTCCTGCTCAGTAGACAGTTGGGCCTTGAACGAAGGCGCAGTCCCGTTTCCATGAATTGCTTCATGACACTTCTTACAGACAGTAACTAGATTCGTTGTTTTGTGGGATCCTCCTTTACTTTTGGGAACAACATGGTGCGCATGTAACTCCGTATTCCCGTCTGGTCCACCTGATGCACCACAGTTTTGGCAGCTATATCCATCTCGTTGATAGACCTGCTTCCGACGTCGATCCCAATCTGCTGGATAGTCTGTAGCCATTCTATCTACCGATTACACTAAGAGTTGAAAAACGTTCTTAACAAATGAACGGTTGTTTAGATAGGATCTGCTCTAATCTCCGGCGAGATCCTCAGTATCTAATACTCGGCTGTCTTCAGAGGGGGTGTCGAGAAGGTACACCTTTTGCACACCCTGACGAATACCCAGGTGGGTTTAAGTTGACTCCGTGGTGACGAATAAGTAGCCGTGAAAGCCGCCATCTATGCCCGCGTTTCGACGGCCGACCAAGATCTAGAGCGTCAGTTGCACGAATGCCGCGACCATCTCGATTCAAACTATCCCGATATCGACGATACCGACGAGTACGCTGACATTGTTTCCGGCGCCGATAAGATCGGTGGGGACGAATACCAGCGCCTCTGGGACGCGATAGCTGCCGACGAGTACGACGTGGTCGTCGTCCACGAGATTAGCCGTCTTTCCCGTCTGGGACCGACCGAGATTCACGAGTTCATCCAGCACGCCCTCGAGAACGAGACTGGCATCGAGAGCCTCGACGTTGGATTGTCGATTCGAGTCGACGATCCGGCGCTCCAGCAGACGGTCTACACGATGATCGCGAACATCATGGGCGATCTCGCGAAGATCGAGCACCAACAGAAACTGGAGCGGATCAATTCGGGTATCCGTGCCGCGCAGCGGGAGGGAAAATGGACGTCGAAGCCACCACGCGGCTTCTACGTCGGTGACGATAGTCGGCTCCACGTCGACCCAGAAGAGTTCCTAAACGTCCGTCACGCCCTCGAGAGAGTCGATAGCGGCGAGAGTAAGCGACAGGTTGCCGCGGACTCTGGCATTCCCCGCTCAACGCTCACAGACCTCTACAATAACGATGATCGTCGGCAGATGTACCTGTACGGTGAGCACGATGATGAGCGTGTAGAGGCGGCGATTGACAACTTTGGACCGCTGCCCACGCTCGATATCGACAAGGACAACCGCGATCTTGACGAGCGGATCCGCAATATTGTACGTGACGAACTGAACATTGACGAATGATCCGAATTCGAGTCCATCGACCGGAGGATCAGTCAAGAAATCGCCACATCCTCCAAAATAGTAGCGACAGTAGAATGTTTTAACTCCGCGCTTGTTTTCTACGTCGCCTTGACCTCGTGTGGAACCTGCACTACCATTGTGTCGTGTTTCAATCCCGTGGTAGGTTTCTACATCGCCTCGACGATCCCCAGATCCTCGTTGAGTGTCACCCCCTAGGTGTTTCAATCCCGTACTGGGTTTCTACATCGTCCTGACATCAACTATTCGCCGACGATTCAGGCTGACCTGAGTGTTTTTCTACGTCGTCTCGACCGACGAACGCCCCGAGCGTATCCCCGACTGAATTCCGTTTCAATCCCGTGGTGGGTTTCTCCGTCGTCTCGACCTCGCCGAGATACGAGAGGTCGGCTCGGGTGTCGTTTCAATCCCGTGCTGGGTTTCTACGTCGTCTCGACCTACGTGGAACAGAACGGTGGCCGCGCGAACTGTACATTTCAATCCCGCGCTGGGTTTCTACGTTGTCTCGACGCGCTCGTAAGCGGCTCTCGAGGCTGGTCGACCGGCAGTTTCAATCCCGTACTGGGTTTCTACGCCGTCTCGACCCCATCTCTTTGGCGGTCTGTGGGTCGGTGACCTTCTCGTTTCAATCCCGTGGTGGGTTTCTCTGTCGCCTCGACCGTTTTCGCATACCGATATCGGCGGCGAGAATATCACGTTTCAATCCCGTGGTGGGTTTCTCCGTCGTCTCGACGGACAGCCCGATAATCCCCCTCGCCGGACTGTACCTGTTTCAATCCCGTGGTGGGTTTCTACGTCGTCTCGACAGGACGGCGAGCACCGGCCCCTCGATCTCGGCCATGTTTCAATCCCGTGCTGGATTTCTACGTCGTCTCGACCTCCCACGAGCGACACGATCGGCCCGTAGCCGAGATAGTTTCAATCCCGTGGTGGGTTTCTACGTCGTCTCGACTTATCGGCCAATCCGGTACTGGCAAGTCCTGGGGGTTTCAATCCCGTGGTGGGTTTCTCCGTCGTCTCGACTGGGGGGGTCTGCAAGCCGACCCGGGTTTCCGGTTGTTTCAATCCCGTGGTGGGTTTCTCCGTCGTCTCGACTGGGGGGGTCTGCAAGCCGACCCGGGTTTCCGGTTGTTTCAATCCCGTGGTGGGTTTCTACGTCGTCTCGACTCAACTCACGCCAAATCTCAGACAGGCAGCCGATCTGTTTCAATCCCGTGGTGGGTTTCTACGTCGTCTCGACTGCAGCGTAGCATGAACATGCGCGTCGCCACCGAGGGGTTTCAATCCCGTGCTGGGTTTCTACGTCGTCTCGACAGAGGATCCGTGGTCCAGCGGACAAGCCGGTGATGAAGTTTCAATCCCGTGCTGGGTGTCTACGTCGTCTCGACACGACGTTCTACCGCGTCACGCGACCGTGTGTGTAGTTTCAATCCCGTGCTGGGTTTCTACGTCGTCTCGACTCGACGGCCAACGACCCGAAGTGACCGAGTCGGAAGTTTCAATCCCGTGCTGGGTTTCTCCGTCGTCTCGACCAAGCGGACGGCGTACTACGTGGACGGCCACGGTGTTTCAATCCCGTGCTGGGTTTCTCCGTCGTCTCGACGACGCTCGTCATCGTGATCGTCGTGCTGAGCCTCACGTTTCAATCCCGTGCTGGGTTTCTACGTCGTCTCGACGTCGAGGAGATCTGCTTTCGGCCACTTCTCGTTGTCGTTTCAATCCCGTGCTGGGTTTCTCCGTCGTCTCGACGTGCCGGCGCCGTCGATCGACCCCGACAGTTGGACGAGTTTCAATCCCGTGCTGGGTTTCTACGTCGTCTCGACTCACAGCGCGCCGGGATCCCATAGCCATGTCTGCCAGTTTCAATCCCGTGCTGGGTTTCTACGTCGTCTCGACAGCAGCGTTCCAGTACGGGGCGCCAGCAGGAGATGGTGTTTCAATCCCGTGCTGGGTTTCTACGTCGTCTCGACAGGGGGTGATTTCGGACTAAAAGCACCTATAACTTCCTCTCTACCGTTGAGAATACAGCGCTACTTCGTAGACTCCCACCGTACAGATACTTCAAAAGGGTCCACGAAGATTGTTCCTAAATCACGTTTGACTGCTCATCTGGAGGTTCATCCCCGATATCGGTTGTCGCATCGAGACACGCATCACATAGTCGGTAGAGCCGGATTCGATCACCGTCGCTCGGATTAAGGTGCTCTTCGAGTTCATCCTCGAGTTCTACGCCTCGCGTTTCGTGATCTCCAATTCGAAAACGCTGTACTGTCGCCAGGCGCCGTACCGTTCCAGCGTTCGGTACACATGCCGCCGGTTAGTGTCGTTGCTTACGTCGTACGTTACGGCAAGTCTCATCGGATCACCTCTAAGGCGTGGTAGTCCTCTAACAGATGACGACCTGACCGCCATCGATACGCACCTGCGAACCCTGCGTCGTGACGTAGACGACCGAGTCTTCGAACATCACTTCGATTTCTTTCATGAGGGTTCCTCCGAGAGTTCGCCCTCTCAAGTCGTTCCTTCGGCTTGATCCGGTGCAAGTATGACCGTCTCGCCCGCCATGCAGTGTCCACGGACGAACCACGCATCCTATTTCGACTTATTGTTCGTGATCGACGGATTGCCGCTGAGGGACACGGTGTTGATCTGCAGGAGGTCAGAGATATCGCTTCGTCAGGATTCACGCTTAGCTGTCCCGTTCCATCATCCAATCAGATATGAGCCGAGCATGCACTAGGGTCGCGTCCTGCCACAACGCGAGTGAGTCGTGTTCTGTAAGAGGGAGTACATTACCGAACGGACCCAAATGATAGCATTCCCTGGCTTCATATGGCCCTACCGGCGTGTATTGAGCGAGTACATCGCCTGCGATGTCGATATGGTCTACGCCTTTCAGGTACCCCTTTGTGATCTCGATCCTACCTTTTGTAAGTCGTCGTGGAAAACATCCCGCTGCAGACTCGCTGTTTGCTTGCTTGCGCCATGTTGCTGCTTGATTGAACGCTTCAATAGTATACGATCGGGCTTCCGATTGCGTGCCGGTGAGTATCATCCGCCCGGCAGCCCGACGATCGATCTTTCGTAGATGGGCGAGTTCGTCGTCCGTCGGTTGACGCCCGTGCGCATCTTTGAACACCGCCGAAAGCCCGATGTTGTTGGACACGAACCGTCCGGTACCGTAGCGGAGTACGTACCCGAGTTGGTACTCCTTGTAGAACTGATCGCTGTCCGTACAGTCGAGAATCAGTGCTGACAGCGATCCGGGTCGGTAGTCGTGCATTTCCTCGAAGAGTGCCCAAGCGCCACCATCACGGTAATGCATCCTGTACGTCTCGAGGGTTTCCTCTAACTCGTCCCATAGCGCGTCCATGTTTACGACACTGTTGGGCAATCGAGCAAGCCGTTCGGTGAAGTGATCACGAACGATCTCCGGATACAACCCTTCCTGTGGTGTGACACGCTCGCGGAGCGGTTCGTCGGCGTACTCCCAGAGGTAGCGCGTATAGGCGGCACAGAGGAGTTCATAGTACGGCGCCGCGGTCGTTTCGCTAATGCTCTCTCGGAACGCTGTCTGAAGGGCATCCCGGGAGATCTGGTCCTGTTCACACTGTGCAAGGAGTTCTGTATGGGCATCCTCAGAGGTAATGACTGCAATTTCCTGAGTATCAATGCCTGCTCGGGCTCGCATCCGGCCGATCCGCTGAATCGCACTGTTCGCCTCATATGCTGTACAAACTAAGCGCCCAATCGCGTCGAAATCGACACCGACCTCGAGCGCACTGTTTCCGACGACGATATCAGCGTCGTCGATCGTCGCTTGATGATTGTCACCATGCCATCCAGACACTGCGCCAACGGTCAGGTCATCGGGTGCGACAGCTTGGAGTGCGTTCGTGAGTATCTCAACTTCCCGTACGCTATCGACGATAGCGACGGTCTGCCCCACATCACCGGCGTGCCATTCTAGGAGTGTACCGGCTTCATCAGCGAGCCATTCACCATTCGAGAACATCTGTCGGGTCTCGATATGGAATGGTGTTTCGGGGAGGATCTCCCGGGTAGCTGGTGCTCCTGTTGCTACGGCTGTCGACACGGCGTCGGGTCCAATAATCTCTGTCGTAAATGCGTTCCCGAGCTGGTCGATCACTTGAGCGTCTGGCGTCGCCGAAAGGAAGACTAGCGTGTCCAAAAACCGCTGGTCGGTCAACTGCATATACACATCGAGGTGGAAGGGCAGCAATCGCTTCCCCCGCGGATTCGATAGGTGGAACTCGTCGACGACAATCGAATCGACAAGCCCGGGGAACTGGCCCGCGTCCCGTGATTTGACTCGGTCCGTCGCGAGCACAGAGAGCATGTCTGGTGTGGTTAGGATTACCGTCGGCACACCGGCCCGCGAGGCTGATCTGGCATGCTCGAAGGCCTCCATAAATACTGTACCGGTCAGCCGCCCGATAGTGTCCTCGCCAGTGATTGAGCGGACCCGGTCGGTCAGGGGAAAGCTGTTGTCACCGGTATCTATCACGGCACCCGAATCGGTCTCTCGAAGCGTGTGTCCATCGCGACGAGGAGGCCACACTGCGCTGTAGTACTGTTCGAAGCGCGCTCGAATCGACTGTACCTGGTCATCGATCAGAGCTCTGGTCGGGTAGGTTGCGAGGACGATCCACCCCTCGCCGGCCTCTCCGCTCCGGATCGTCGGGGCGAGCCACGAGAGCGTCTTACCGCTTCCGGTTGGATTCACGTTTCCGACGACGTCAATGTCGTCGTCCAAAATGGCGTCCCGCATCCGGAGTTGGTGTTGGTCGGCATAGTTCTCTTCTAGCGGGAAGTACTCGTCTGTATGCTTCCCGGGCATATGGGCGCCCGCAAGCGTTCGCGTGGCGCTGAACAATTCGCCAAAATTCGAGTCCGCCATTTATGCCTCAGCAGTATCGAGGAATCGCAGGTCACTGGGGAACGCCTGTGGATTGTCGTCCCCGAACTCGAAATGCGGTCCCGCGAGGTCGGCGCCTGTGATGAGGTCGACCGGGTTCATACGCTCCCATTCTAATCCGCCCTCGATCGTGTAGGTCGAGCGGTCGATATCGAGATCGGCGATCGGATGTGAGAGCTCGAAACTCCCTTCCTGAATCGGGGCTTCGAATGGGTCGGTTGTGACGCGGGCGAGACTGAGTTTCTTTCCGATGCGTGCATACAGAGGCAACTCGTCCAATACTGTATCTCGAGTCGCTTTGTCGTCACAGATCGCGTACGTTCGGAACGTGATTCCGGGATCGATCATTTTCATGTGGCCCGTCTCCTTGAAGTTCGCCGAACCCCGCTCGCTGGCTTGGCGGAACTCATCGGGCTTCACGGCGAACCGACGTGTGGTGTAGGACGGCTCGTTGCTCGCGACCCCGGGGAAGAGATATACCTCGTTCCCGAACTTGGAGGCGTCGCGATGGGTTACGTAGTGGGGTGTGTGTTCGGCGATCCGGAACGCTGACGGGAAAAGACCTAGCGCATAGTACAGCGCTGTGTGCATCACCAGGGGCCGCGTGAGGAAGGTCTCACCCGCTTCCCGCGAAGCGTAGTAGAAACTATCCTGCAGGGTGAGCTCGATGTTGATGCCGTAGATAGACTCCGAAGGCATGGTTAGTCACCGCCGGGTGCGCGACTGACGTAGTCTTCGACGGCGTCAAGCTGGTCGCTCATGACATCGTGAAGTGTTTCCTCATCCCGGAGGGCTGTCAGCACCTCGCCAACCTCTGACTCAGAGACGACATCAAATTCGAGACCGCGAGTCTCGATAATGTGGTCGTAGGCACCAATAATTGCTTCTTTGACGTCGCTTAGTGGCAGTGTCGACGCCTCTACGACGTCACTTGCGTGTGCGAACTCGTCGCCGGTGAGTTCAGCGACCGTCTCACGAGCGACCTCCAAATTCGCCGGTCCTTCGTCGTGCCCTGCGTATACACCGAGGACGTGGTTCGTAACGTTTCCTCCACGCGTTTCGCCGGCACCGTAGTGATTCGTTCGGTCAAGTACTGCAAGCACGAAGAGGACTTCTTCGGGGAGTGCGCTATCCAGCGTGACGATGCTGGGGAACATCGTGCCGGGTCGGACAAAGTCTGGCGTCCACGTGCCCTGTCCTTCAGCAGCTTCCTGTCGTGTTTCATCGCCGGCCGCTGTCTGGGTGTTCTGCTGGAGTGTGACCGAGGCATCACGCAGTGAGTATGCCGAGTTGTAGTAGACGCGACTCCGCTGGCTCACTCCCTGGTTGCCCGCAGCACTTCCGAAAAGCACACTCTCGGGCGTGTTCTGGCGCATGTCGTTAGGGTGCATGCGATCTTCTTTGCACGGTTCGGATTCCCCACCTAGCACGTCGCGTTGCAAGCTTTTCGCGGTCCGTCGCTCGGCGCCGGGCTGTTTGCGGTAGAACAGATCAACGGCTCGCGTCTCAACGGTGTCCTCACCGGGGCGGCCCATTCGAACAGTCATGGTGTTCCCGCGCTCGCCATCCGTTGTGAAGCGGGCGGGCGCTGTTACCTCTCGCAGGACCTGGATGTGGGTCCGGCGGTTCTGGCGCGTGTTCTTAATTTCTTCCACAGTACCACTTGCGATTGCGTCGGTGAATGCGTCGATATCCATGTTAGTTGGCCTCCGTTGTAATTTCGTCGTCGTTGCTGTCGTCTAGATTGTCAAAGAACTCCTGTTCGCGTTCGCGCATCGCCGCGTTGTAGCCGGCGGCGAGGGAGTTTTCTTGGCGGCGCAGCTCATAGAAGTCGCTGTCACAAATGCCGTAGAAGACATCATCAACGAACGTGCGCGCGAATGAACGAGCGGGCTCCCGAATGTATTTCTCGTCGGCGTATTCGGGGTTGCCATGATTCTGCCGCGCCCGTCGCCCATCGGCCATCACTTTTCCGGCGACAATTTCGACGAGTTCGTCGCGGGTTGTGTTCCGCGTCAGCGAATCCGAGAGGGATTCACACGCTGTTCGGAACAGGCGGCCGTACTCGTAGTTTGATGCACCTTTGCCGGGACTGACGATCTCGAAGCCGTCGTCCGCGAGGTCTATGAACGTGTTTCGCATGTGTGGGTGGGTAAGCGTATCCAGCACGCGGGCGCCGAACTGACCGGGTAGATCCGTGAGTTGATCTGCGGTTCGCCCGGTGAGTGTCGTTTGTGCGCCCGGGAATGGTTGTGGGAGCCGTTCAACCAGCGTCTTGAGTCGTTGTAGGTCGTAGTCATAGCGCCGGTTCGTCAGGTACAGCAACGCACTCTGACGATACAGCGCGGCGCCAAGTTGGGTGGTAATGGTGAGCGTCTGAGGGGTGTCGACGGGGGGTGACTCCGCGTCATCCACTTCGCTCTGCTGATAGAGGACATCCTGCGCCCCGGTTTCGTAGGGGGCGAAATGGCGCTGCAGGGTGTGTTCATCGGGCCCCTTGAGATCACGTAGCGACGCGATCGTCAGATCTGTCTCGAGGTGACGATCGACCGGACCAGGAACGCCCTCGCAGTGGACGGTGCCGTTGAACTCGTCGAAATCGGTCGTCGGGAACGGTGAATCGGTCAGGAGGATGCGTGATCCGGTGAGCCACGCAAAGAGCACGCTCGTATAGATAGCAACGATCCAGCGGGGCACCCGTGTGAGTTCGTTACTACTGTTCGGGCGTACCGGCGTGTCGAGGCGAAATACGCCGACCGCGTTCCCGCCCGTGTAGCCGCTGTCGTAGTTCAGGATGTCCTGTTGGAAGTCCTCGATATCGTTGTCCAAGACCTCTAACACGATTTTTCGAGCGTCTGATCGGTGTTCGGGCTGCCCCGTCACGAGCGCTGCCGCCTGCTGTGCGATGGCACCGGAGTTCGTCGTCAAATGCGAGTGTAGCCGCTCTGCAATCGCGACATCTGCAGGAATATGGAAGTAGTCCGGTGCCGTGAACACGTAGAGTTCGTCCTGATCGGTGTCCGGACTGTGAGTCGCGTTCCGGAGTGTCAGCTCCAAGTTGCACATTTCACAAACGACGCTATTCGGGCTGTCGTGTTCTGGCGAGACCGGTTTCTGGTGTGTGAAGGTAAGCGACCGTCCGATCTGGCCCTCCTTCGTTTTGAACTGTGAGAGCGCTTTGCGCTCTCCGACGAGTTGGTCGTTGCACAATAGGCAGACACGTGGTTGCGAACCCCGCGTATACTCGTCGTATTTTTCTCCGAACGCAGGGTGCGGATATTGCTCGCCATCGACAGTGAGGTATCGTCGCACATAGTAGGAGAGAGCCGCTGGCAGGTTCCCGAGGAGTTCGGTCTGGAACTGTTCGTGCTTGCGCTCCGGAGGCCATTCGTCGTCCCATAGGTCACCGCGGGCGTCATCCCAGTGGGACTGCCATTCGTGATAGTAGTTGAAGACATCGTCGTACGCGGTGTCGAGAATAGTACCTAGTGGCTGTTCCATCCGGTCCTCGTGGTCCAGATAGCACAGAGAAATGACGACGGTTTCGACCCGCAGTTGTTTCGAGAGGACACCGCTCAAGAGATCATCACGGATCGACTCGGTGTCTGTTTCGAAATACTCAGCGAGTGCTTCGACGGCTGCCCCGGAAAGCGACTCCTCGGTGATAACGGCATCGTCTAACTCCTGGAGCAGTAGCTCGCCTGCTTCGGGCACGTTCATCGCTGTTGCAATATCGCGTCTCGCAGCCCGGGTATCCTCAGGGGTTAGTCCGGTGCGTTTGTCGTAGAGGAGTTCTCGATACACCGTTCCGAGGAAGATCCCCAGCGTCTGAGCTTTTACGTGGTTCTTTGGTGGAGCGTCAATGAGCCCCGACGCGACAGAGAACTTCACGGCCCGCTCGTAGATACTGTACTGGTCCACTTCGCCACTTCCCCGGGTGACGCGGTCTTTGACATCTGCTTTGACGGCCGCGAATATGTGTTCGATATCCGCAAAGAGGTAGAGGAGTGGTGGCACGGAGAGGTACCCTCGGGCCCACTGCCCGTCGTCTAAGCTACTTCGCAGCGACTGCTCGCTCGCGAGCGCAGGATTCGAATTGACGATCGCATCCGTGAAGTCCGGGGCAAGCTGTTCGAGTTCGGTATCGATAGCCGCGTCATCAGGCACCGCATAGACGGTTTCAATTCCAGTTTCACTGTCCGTGTCGGCAAGATAGAGGGCGCCTTCGGTGAAGAAGGCGAGCAAGACCGTCTCGTCGGACTCGATCTGATCGGCAATATAGCGGTTGAGTAGATTCGTCGCGATGCCTTTCGTGTCGCCGAGTTCGTGATAGCGGAACGCGACGGCCTCGGATATCTTCGCTATTTTTCCCTCGATTCGCCCGTGGGAAGTTGGTGAATCGAGGCCCGCAGCGGCGTCCATCAGGCGAACCCAGTGTCGCATTTTCCCAAAGAACATCCGGCTGGTGGCGCTCCGGTGGCGCCCGCTCTGGGTTTCGGCGGCGAGAGCACTCGCATGGTAGTCTTCGATGTCGGGATGATCACTACCGACAGGAAGGTCAAGTGTCTCGACAACTCGCTTGATTTCAGCCTCGGTGACATCCTTGTCTTCAGACTCGACGCCGCGGGGCTGCTCACGACGGCGCTGTTGACCGGGGCGGTCCTTGTGGACGTCGTGGACCGCAGCCAGACACATCGCATTGAAGAGTTCGCCGTCCGAAAGCGCGTTATCGGGGTCGAGTTGCCGGAGCGCCGCGTTTACGCGGGCGGCGAAGGCTGGACCGGTTAGGAGGTGCTGGCGGAGACTCTGATCGGTAAACGGTTCGTTGGTTATACGACTCGTATGTGTGCGACTCTTCGCGGGCAGCAGGTCATATCCCGCATCGAAGAGGCCCGGTTCGATACGCCGCCGGAAGTCGAGATAGACCTCTTCGGAGGCGGTGAGTTCCTGTGTATCGTCGCTCGCCGTCACTTCCTCGATGATATCACCGATCATGAGTTGATTTTCACCTCCGTATAGCCACAGCCACGCGCAACGGAACTCCCAACGCCGCCGAACTCCGCAAACGACGCCAATGCCGTCGTCGCTGTCCGAACTGCCTCGCTCGCGTCTTTGAACTTATACGTACACGAGCCGAGGAATCCCTGCCGGAGAATCGGTTTCCCATCCTCGCCGCGGTTGACCATTATCACGTCTGTGTCGTAGGCGTGCTCGTCAGGCTTCTCGATCAGGTTTGCCTCGAAGTCCTCGCGTACGAGTCCGAGCTCGAGTTCGTTTGCCTGCTCCTCTGGCACGGTCTTGTTCCACTTCCGAAGGAGCGAGCGGAAAACGGTCCCTCTCGCGGGGAACATAGCGGTAATCTCGTCTGCTTCCCGGATGCAGGTCGGAGTTCGAAATCGCATCTCGATCTCGAAATCCGGCGGAAGGTCGTCGACGACAGCCGCTGCGTCGGTTAGTAGTTCCTCATGCGTCGCGTTCGTACTAGCGAAGTCCGCAACGACGAACTCTCCGTCGGCTAACTCCAACGAGTCGCCACCAAAGACGAACGCTTCTGCGAGTGCCTCGAATACTTCTTGATCATCAGCGTCAGTCACCCCGAGACGCAGGTCGTAATGTTCATCCTTGTCGACCTGCTTGTGGTGGCGGCGATCACTTCCCGAAAAAGAGCCCAGTAGCCCACTGTTGTGGAGACTGCCAATAGACGAATCGTGGAGCCGTTGGCTCACTGTTGACGAGGATTCGTCCAGCGAAGATAGCAGCGCTCCGTACACCTGATAGCCGTTTGAGGTTGGGACAGGGAAACTATCCCGCGGCTCGAGTGTTAAGTCAACGTGGCGCATATTCTGCACCCGATTCGGATAGTCTCTGTCGTTTCACACGGCTACTTGGGAACGCATTACACTTGATTCTTTTCGCAGTATTGAGATGTTTTTGGTAGAGTGGTATCGTTGGTTGTCGTTTGCATTTCGGTGCAGCAAAACTGTTTTGCAAGTACACTTCCGATTTATCTGCATGCGAACGTATATCTCAACTATCGGATATCACAGCACACGTGTGATGCGGCCGATACTGAATAACGGTATTGACGCCGATGACACCGTCGTGCTACTCCGTCCGCTTGAGGACGAGAAGGAGCAGAGTAAGGATGCGATCCAGGATGTCCGACAGACAGTCCGTGAACTGGGACCAGATACGACAGTTGTGACCGAAGCAATCGATCACGATTCGTTCGAAACAGCAGTACTCGAATGCGTTGATGTGATTGAAGCCGCCAATGGACAGGTTATCCTCAATTTTGACGGAGGACCACGCGAGGTGTTTCTCCCCTTTACTGTCGCAGCCATCTCACGTCCGAATCTAATCGACCAAGTGTTTCAATTTCGAGATACCGATCAGAAAGTGCGGGAACTGTCTCTCCCGAACCTTATGGATCGTGTTCCAGAGGTTGCCGACGAGACATTACAGGCAGTGGGTGAATTGGATGAGGAGGCAACACTACCGTCCATCGCCGAGTCAACCGGAAAGGCCCGGAGTACTGTCGGTCGCCATCTCGACAAACTCGAGGAAGCAAACCTTGTCCGGACCCAGAAAGCAAAGAAAACACGAGAAGTGCGGTTGACGCTCGGTGGACGACTTCGTCTCCAGTGATCCAAATTCGTGGACCTCTTTATACCTGTGTATAGCAAGGATTCACGAACTCTATTTGAGTTCTCACGGCAAGAAAAAGCTTTATTTGGCCTCTTAGGGGTATTTCACCGCCTGTCGAAGCGAGGGAGAAACCCAGCACGGGATTGAAACTGTACGACGGTGACGGTGACGCCGATCACGACGACACGTCGAAGCGAGGGAGAAACCCAGCACGGGATTGAAACATGGCCCGCGGTGTGATGTACAACGTGGCCGGAGACGTCGAGGCGACGGAGAAACCCACCACGGGATTGAAACATGGCCCGCGGTGTGATGTACAACGTGGCCGGAGACGTCGAGGCGACGGAGAAACCCACCACGGGATTAAAACAACATGGTTCTTGACTGGTTGGGATGTTGGCTCAGTCGGGACGACGTAGAAACTCGCCACGGGATTGAAATTGGTTCGTTTTACCCGCCCCGGCGTAATAGTGGTTGTCAAGGCGACGTAGAAACCCAGTACGGGATTGAAACGGTCCATCACAACCCGCTCGCGTGAGAGTGCGTTCGTCGAGGCGACGTAGAAACCCAGTACGGGATTGAAAATCGTCGAACACGAACAGATACGGGACCGCGTCGTCGGGTCGAGACGGCGTAGAAACCCACCACGGGATTGAAACTCAGCGTACGCCAGTCCAACGCGCTCGTGATCCGTCGAGGCGACGGAGAAACCCACCACGGGATTGAAACTGGTGTCCGGTGGCGAACAAATACGCCCCGCACCGTCGAGGCGACGGAGAAACCCACCACGGGATTGAAACATGGTCGTGTTCGAACACGCCGCGGACGGCGTGGGCCGTCGAGACGACGTAGAAACCCAGCACGGGATTGAAACCCGCAGGTGCACGGGCAATCGCAGTTCTCGACGGTCGAGGCGACGTAGAAACCCAGCACGGGATTGAAACATGGTACTCGGCGCTCCGGTCGTCGCTATCCACTACGGGTCGAGGCGACGTAGAAACCCAGCACGGGATTGAAACAACGACATCGAGTCCGGGCACACCGTGCTCATTGGTCGAGACGACGTAGAAACCTCCCACCGGATTGAAACATCACAATCGCGTCCGACCGCTCACGCGAAGCGGGTGTCGAGACGGCATAGAAACCCACCACGGGATTAAAACGACCTGCACACGTACGACCAGACGGTCGGCGTCGACGGGTCGAGACGGCGTAGAAACCCACCACGGGATTGAAACCTCGGACGTGCGCTTCTCGGCCCCGGCCTCGGTACATCGAGGCGACGTAGAATCCCACCACGAGATTGAAACGAGGTCCCGGACTAATCCCAATTATGTGGATAGAGTCGAGACGACGGAGAAACCCACCACGGGATTGAAACTCATGGTATCGACGCCACTGGTCGGCTTTCCGAGAGTCGAGGCGACGTAGAAACCCAGCACGGGATTGAAACGAGGCGATCGCCAACTACGCGAACGCGGTGGAAGCGTCGAGACGACGTAGAAACCCAGCTCGGGATTGAAACGTCGATCGTCGTGTTCGACCACATCTCGATCATCTGTCGAGGCGACGTAGAAACCCCCCGGGATTGAAACAGTGTGACCCCCAAGAGGGTCGCGAGGCGCTGAGTCGAGACGACAGAGAAACCCGCCACGGGGTTGAAACATGAACGTCGCCAGTCCGACGCCGGTCTCGATGAGGTCGAGACGATGGAGAAAACCCATCTCGCGATTGAAACAAAGCCCGGCGCCGCGCAGCGGCGCCCGGAACGTGGAGTCGAGACGACGGAGAAACCCGCACAGGATTGAAACGCAATTATGCTTACGCTCCCACCGCGCCGCGCCCGGTCGAGGCGACGGAGAAACCCAGCACGGGACTGAAACCAAGAGAGGTCTCTCAGGGCGGCTGAGCGGGTTCAGGCGTGTCGAGGCGACAGAGAAACCCACCACGGGATTGAAACGAGGAAGCGATTACGCCCGCGGGGATCTGGTTCGTGATGTCGAGACGGCGTAGAAACCCAGTACGGGATTGAAACGCGTTCTGTCTCGCGTGTGTATTATCGTCATCTCGACCTCGAGACGACGTAGAAACCCAGCACGGGATTGAAACAAGCGGTAGACCGGCATATCCCAGCGGTCGACCGGTCGAAGCGAGGGAGAAACTCACCACGGGATTGAAACATGCAGTCGGTCGAGACGGTCAACAACTGGGTCCAGTCGAAGCGAGGGAGAAACCCACCACGGGATTGAAACTCGAAGTTGACGAGGTCGTCGAAGAACTTGACGTCGTGTCGAAGCGAGGGAGAAACCCCCAATGGGATTGAAACGGGGAATCCCTCTAATGTCGTCTCGTCTCATTGTGCTGTCGAGACGACGGAGAAACCCACCACGGGATTGAAACCCGATGGATTCGGCGGTCGTGAAAAATTTCGACACGGGGTCGAGACGGCGTAGAAACCCAGCACGGGATTGAAACTTCCGCCTCGGGCACTACGGCTCCATCGTCGTCGGTCGAGACGGCGTAGAAACCCACCACGGGATTGAAACTTCCGCCTCGGGCACTACGGCTCCATCGTCGTCGGTCGAGACGGCGTAGAAACCCAGTACGGGATTGAAACCGTGTGAGCCAGTCGACGTCCCGATGCATGATTTCGCTCGAGACGATGTAGAAACCCAGAACAGGATTGAAACTCCATCTCGAGGATGCCGCCCAGGTCAAATGCGTGTCGAGACGGCGTAGAAACCCAGCACGGGATTGAAACACCATCGGGTACTCGAGATCGATCGGATACCGCCGCGTCGAGACGGCGTAGAAACCCCCCACGGGATTGAAACACCGAACGACAGTTCTGGTTTCCCTCGAACGGCATCCGGTCGAGATGGCGTAGAAACCCAGCTCGGGATTGAAACTCCGCCACCTTGTCCTTTCCACAGCCGACGAGATCGCGTCCAGACGGCGTAGAAACCCACCACGGGATTGAAACATCCGGTGGATCACCCACCCGGTCGCGTCCGAAAGTCGAGACGACGTAGAAACCCAGCACAGGATTGAAACATGGTCACAGCCCTCCGAGTAGCTGGCCGATCGCGACGGTCGAGACGACGTAGAAACCCCCACAGGACTGAAACACAATGTCCAACATCTGCTGAGCCGGCGGCTCAAACAGTCGAGATGACCTATAAACCCAGTCCGGGATTGAAACAACATCGGGAGCAGTTCGAGGATCGTCTCCGTTGTGTCGAGACGCCATAGAAACCCAGCACGGGATTGAAACTCACCGTCACGATGGTCAAGGACTCCGGGAAGACGGGTCGAGGCGACGTAGAAACCCAGCGCGGGATTGTAACACCATTGCGGTCGAACGCGGTGTTTCGGAAATGTTCGGTCGAGGCAACGGAGAAACCCAGCATCGAATTGAAACGTGTCGGTCGCCGAGTCCCACGTGCTCGAGGTCGCGTCGAGGCGACGAGAAACAGGGTGTTCAACAGGTATAGACCTTCACAATGAAAAGAAATTGTTGTTAACTACTGGAAATAGTTTATGAATTCAGTCCTCGGGGAAATGGATATTCGTTACGGTGCCTGGGAACTGTTGATCTTCATAGGTGCCGTAAGCGTGGCCCACCGTCTGCTCGTCAAAATCGAACACCAGGACGTACGGCGCCTCATCAGGACCAACCGAGTCGAGATACATCTCGTTTTGTTCCAGGTTGTACGTTGGTGACCCGAGGACCGTCAGCTCCGGCCTGTCGTCTCGAGTTTCAGCTTCTGGCTCGTACGAGCCCTGCCTCTTGAATAATAAGTACTCGATCGCTCTCGCGAAAGTTTCTTTTTCTTCGCTCATACCAAATTTCTGTGAGGTGGGATGGGACATCCACTCTCTATACGGGAGGGAAGATCATTAGTCAATTGGCTTTAACAAACCCTTGGAGAGATCACCCCTGTGCCGTCTCCTGATTGGGTATTTACAAAGATAATATCTATACTGTGATTCTGACAATTCTGGCGCGGAGGTACACCATCTTAGTAGCTTCCTCAGAGGGCGGCTGAAAATGATCCGCGTCGGCCTGTTCGGCGAATATTGGGAGGTTAGAGCCGTCGCTGGGTTTCGAGGGCTAATGTACCCGGACAGAACCCGTATAGACGGAGTTAGCCGGGTGGAAACCCTGCCGCGATCGCCCCGGGAGCGGGTAACATCGTCCCGGATCACTGGGTCGAGCTATCAGCGCCCGATTCTTGGGAACTCACCCGGACATTCCACGTATAGTATTCTTGGAGTAGCGTCTCGTCCGGTCGTCCTCAAGGACGAAGTCGGGAAGGTCGACATTGTCGGAGCCTGGATCCTCGCGTATCTGGTACTCGTTCACCACGTCGTTCTTTGTCTCGTCCCGTCCAGATAGCGGATGTCGGCGAACCGGGCGAGCACGCGGCTCACCGTCCGTCACGAACACTCGAGTTCATCCGCAAGGTCTCCGGCAGTAGACGACGTATTGAGAGCGACGGTTAATGTTATCTCACGGACGCTGTAGAATGATCTGGACTTTCGAGTACTGACCCGCAGAGGGTTGCACCGATTGCTTTCTCTCGAACTACCGTTATTCCTCGCCATCACCCTAATCTCTCTCGACCTGAAAAGTCATCGGGGTGGACGGGCTTTTGGTGTCTTCTAGCCTCTCTAAGTCGCTCGGGTCGAGCTCCCCAGCCCGTGCCAAAACACCGATTTCGGCCGGGGTAAGATGATCACCATCTTTCAGCCGTTGGGTGAGGCTTTCGACGTCGGGGTTGTATTCGATATCGATTGAGACAGTCACGTCAGTCGCTTCGCCAGCCCCCCGTTCCTGCGTCTCACTATTTGCACCGTGAAGGATTCCACGTTCTAAGAGCTCTTCAAACCAAGCTTCGTCTTGTTGGAGGCCAAGATAGACAAATGCCACTAATGACGTTATGCTGTCTTGGAGTTCTTCCTCGTCGAACTCTTCTTGGAAGATCCTTTCTCGCTCTTCGTCGTCGAGGAACTGATCGAGATAGATGAAGTCCTTGAGACCATATCCAACCCGCTCACGGATTTCCTTCTTCCGATTTGATTCGGATTGTGGATGTTGGTACTCACGGAACCCCCAGAGATATTCTCGATCCGGATGCGAAAGAATTCCTCGCGGTTCCTTCTTCAGTTCAACCCCGTCAGAGTGTATCTCTATCTTTGTAAATCCGCCATCATCTCCCGCGTGCTCCTCGAGAATGTCGATTATCTTAGTTTCATTCTCAAGAAGGTCCGATAGAGTCTCGTGTCCCTCGGCGCGCTCAAGCAGGTCATCTGGTACAATTGGCCCGTCCATTTCGTAGGTTTTCGACGAACTACTACTTAACACGTAGGCATTTAACGGCTCCGCTCGTTGTATCTACTGTACCGTACGAGACAACGATGCTCGAGAAAGGATCCCGACTAACATCGGTGTGCCCGATACTGGATCCCACCTCTGATCGAGTACGCAGCTCAGAGGGAAATAGAACATACGAGTTGGGGAGATCAACGAAGACAGGACACAATGACGGAGCAATGAAATTGGACTGCTCGGCACCTGCGACCCAGTTCCTTTGGCCGGGATGGCCGCAGGTGCTCGAGACAAGTACACGGACCAGTGATACCGAGGCCCGTAGTGCCATATTTCGTCGCAAAAGTCTAAACTGTTGTGCAGAGATTCGTCGGTTTTCGACTCGGGATCATGCAGTCCGTTCAAACTTGGACGAAGAATGGATCTAACACGATTCACGACACACACTCACCAATACGAACTACACCAATCCCGACACGCTGGTAGCCAATTACGGAAACAGACAAATCGGTGTTTCTGTAGGGTACGTTGCCACGATCTCCTGCCTCACGGATGGAGATATCTACGTTTCCGCCACCGATGTTTCCAGTTGGCTGGATCCTGGATAGAGGAGTTACCGCAGCCGTGTAGCCACCGTCAAGGAGCCCCCAACATCTGTTCGTCGTGGTGCAGTTTTCGGACAAGGTGTCGATACTGGCTGAGTCATCCGACAGGGTCGGATCAACGACGAATCAAGTGCACGGATACTCCGCAACGTAAGGCGTGGAGTGGGTTGACTTGTTGGTCAGCTCGAAGAGCTCTAGTAGCAGTTACCCATCCTTTGCCTTCCTTGCGACGATGGCCTGGCTTATCGCACCACCTGAATAGGACACCTAAGGGTGATCGGGATGAATAATGGACCGGCCACCAACGGGTCCACGGAGCCCACCGATGTCAACAAGATCATCGACGAACACCGCGAGCTATTCGAACGGCTCGCGGACTCGGACCTACCGATAGCTCCCTACTTCGAGAACGCGCTGAACCATCTTGAGGAAAGCGAAAACGGGGACTGAACTACTCGTTCAATAACACACGACGTAACGCTGGGTTCTCGCTGATGAGCCGGCGGGCTTCCTCCAGATCATTGAACTGGCTTTCGTCGGCTTCTCCAGCAGCTGTGAACATGTCGTCTTGGAGATTATCAACGTCTTCAGTCGCCTCGAAGGAAAGGGCGTGATGGCACCAGACACAAAAGTCCTCGTGGCGCGGTGTCTCTCTGTGACACCGCGGACATTCCACAGGACCGACCTCGTTCTCGTCCTCCTCCTCATCAACCTCAATACCGTGAAGCTTGGCGTAGGCTCGCTCATTCGATTCGGCGCCGAACCGAGCTAAGTAGCGGGCGGTATGTTCGCTACCACGTTTTCGCCCTTGTCGATCCTCAATCCGAGCTGTCGACATACCAAGCTTGATCAGCCACCGTGTGTTTGATTTCCGGAGATTCGTCGGGTGTACGTCCTTTGTTACGCCAGCCCGCTTTGCCGGCCCCTTGAAATAACCGTACCAGGTACTCCGAGACGGACGTCCTGGGCTATCAAGTTTCGTCCACAGGTAAGCTTGATCGTCGTCACCAGTGGGGTGTTCGTTTAGCCATTTTTGGAGATACGGAACCGACATAATGAGATGCACCGGTTTCTCACCTCTCTTGCCATCCGAATGGATCCCGACCGAGTGATCCGAATCAAAGATATCGCCGATTCGGAGGTTCCAAAGTTCTCCCCCTCGCAGACCCGCCTCGAATTGAACTGCGATCAGGGCACGGTCACGAGGGTTCCGACATGCATCCAACATCGGCTGGATGTCTTCCTCGAACCGCAGTAGATCACGCTCCGAAGGAACTGGGTTGAAATCGTTACTCGTTCCCGTCGGGATCCAGTGGAGACTTTCTGGCGGCTCATCTCTCTTGAGCCGATAGCGGCCAAATGAGCGTAACGCGGTCCGGTAATCCTGGTTGGTATGCTCGTTCGTATACTCGTTGTGGATCCATCTCACAATTGCTTCGGCGGCGGCACGATACTCAAGGGCGAGACCGAGGAGACCATGCTCCTCAAGGAGCCTATCTACATCATCGTTGTTTTCGACACCAGCATCAACGGCTTCGTCGTTGTCCTCGAAATCTTCGATAGAAGGCGGCGTCGAAACTTGCGCCATTCGTGTGCAATGCCGTAGAAGCTTCAGGTGCCTGTGCTCCCCAATTTGGCTCGGAGTGAGACGAATGTTGTCGGACATTTTCAACAGGTGGTGCCTGTCTACGTCGAATTGAACGTACCGTCGATCCTCGCCACTCCCCTCTAACCGCTTCCGCAAGGTGTCGACTTCTTCGCGTGGATCGGCGTTAGCCATATTACTCCCCAGAACGTCTTGGCTTGTATGCTTCCACCTGAAATCCGGCCCTTGGCTTTTCTGAGCGTCACTTCGTCGAGAGCGAACGCGAACCGATCGGTTCGATTGCAGCGAACAGCGAGCTTCTAGAGTTCGAGTCCGAACCGTCGTTACTGTCATAACTCACTTCGTGAGCAACAGCTACGTTCACTCCTCGTGTGAATGAGTAGCGCAGAAGCATGCTGGGCGCGATTTGAACTACTCCGAGACGTTCCGGTTCGCTCGCTGCGCTCGCTCGCGGACTGCGACTCGTCTACTTCAAATCGCTATAGCCGCTTTGCTCCTCACGAAGTTGTTCGTCGCACAAGCGGGCCGGGCGCGATTTGAACACACGGTCGGACGTGCTCGCTTCGCTGCGCGCGCCCTCCCTGCGTTCAAATCGCTCCGGATCCGTTACCTGTCGCTCACGAAGTTGTTCGCGACAGGAAAGCGGGCCGGGCGCGATTTGAACACGCGACCGTCTGGTTAAAAGCCAGACGCTCTGCCAGACTGAGCTACCGGCCCTCTGAATGCTACTTCCGGCGAACGATGGTTAAACGTTTCTTTCTTCGTCGATCCGACGCCGTCAGGCGACGCTGTGTCGTTCGATTGGAGCCGAATCGATCCGACAATCAGTCGAAGTACTGTTCAAGGGCTTCGCTGACGAGTTCCCCTGGTTCGACGCCGTCGATAGATGCGCGACGTCGGAGATTACGGTACGTCGCAGGGGAGAGTGTCAGCTCAAGTTGGCCGAGGACGACGCCGTGATCGGCCAGTGCCTGTTCGATCGGGGTGCCGTCGTTGGTGGCACTGGCGACGCTGCGGACCTCGCGGACGGTGAGCTCGCCGTCGAGGGTAGCCCAGGCGAGAAGATGGCGCGCTTCGCCGCCGACGCGAGCGATGTGTTTGGCGGCCGTCGGCGCGATCTGCCCGAGCGCGACCTGTTTGCGGACCGATCGCGGGAGGTCGTGAACGCGGGCCCACTTCCGAATGAACGAAACCGTCGCGTCGCCGCCCGCGCGTTCGGCCGCAGCCTTGTACGATCCTTCGCCGCGAACGAGAGCGGCACAGGCCGCGGCACCGCGCAACATGTAGAGGTGATCGTCGTTAGTCGCGCCGCTGGCGAACTCGCGGACGGTCTCGGCCGCGTCCGCGAGGCTCTCCGGGTCGTCGGGATCGAACTGGACGGCCTCACGGGCGCGCGTCCCGGCAACCGATTCGTCGCCCCGGATTACTGGTTCTCCGACGGGCGATTCGCGGTCCGTCGGAATCGATCGCCTCTCTGCGCGACGGCGACGCGAACGGTCTCCGGGCCGATTGTCGGTCATTATCCGCAGTACGGGCTTGAGTGCCAAAAAAGGCGCTACCGT
Organism: Haloterrigena alkaliphila; assembly: GCF_017352155.2. Taxonomy (NCBI): domain Archaea; kingdom Methanobacteriati; phylum Methanobacteriota; class Halobacteria; order Halobacteriales; family Natrialbaceae; genus Haloterrigena; species Haloterrigena alkaliphila. The sequence goes on along the minus strand of NZ_CP071462.1, from coordinate 1,149,999 downwards.
GGCGAACCGCTCACTCGTTTCGCTTCTCGGCGAGATGCTCCCAGATTTCCGTGCAGCCGGCCCCCTCCTCGATGTCGTCGAGGTGGGCATCGTCGCGTTCGTCCGCTTCCTGCTCGTGGTCGACCGCTTCTGGTTTGCATTCGGCCGCGTCAGTCATGGATACCCTTTCGAACGGCGAGCGTATAAGTATCGCCACGGCTGCAAGCGATACCCGTGCTCGGTCCTACAGGTTAGTGCTGCCGCTATCTCTGACACGTCGAACACTCGAGTCACACCGTAGTCCGGTGATTTTCACAGGTGCGGCCGTCATGGATCGAGTGTTGTCCGTCGAACTCGTCGCGAAACGGGAGTGATCAGGAACGAGGACGATCGAACGAACGCGGAACATCTCGAGGCACTGCAAACGCGGCGAGTCGCTGGAGCCGGATCCGGGCGTGAACGGTCGCCTGTGGGTCGAGCCGAGCGGTCCCCTCGATCGGGAGACGAGCCGCGACGGCAAGTTCGCGCCGTCGAAACGGACTCTCGTCGGGGTCCGACAGTCGACTCGAGCGCAGTGATGGGCTGCGGTGGACAGTCCCGAGGGGAAGTCGGAACGCGCGAACTGCCTGTACAGTGATTCGAACGCAGTGTCTGTGGCGGATGCCGGATACTCGTCGCTGCGCCCGATACTCGCGGCAAAAACGGCCGGTAGGAGGGGCACCGAGAAATCGGGTCGCGTCACCGGATCGGGCTCCGAGACCTGGTCGATCACGGTCGTCGTCTCGCCCGTTCGCCGGGGCTGTCGTGTCGGCTGTACGGCTCGAACCGGTCGGATCGACGGATCGCCGTCGGCTCCTGTCACGGCGCCTAAGTAGCCCCGGTGCGAGCGTCGATGTATGTCAAACCGACTGATCTCGGTCACCGGGTGGACGACGCTGGACTACGTCGAAGCCGTCGCGACGGGGCAGGACTTCGAGTGGGAGTCGGTCGCCGTCGTGAACGCGACCGCCGATCGAGACGATCCTGACTGCGTGCACCTGCAACTCGAGCTCGACAACCGCTCGGAGGAGCACCTGCCCCAGCACATGACTGACCTCGAGCTGGCCCCGGAGCAGGCGCGGGCGCTGGCGACCGACCTCGAGAAACACGCCGACCGCGTCGAGGACGTGCGGGCGGAGGAGTGACGCGAGCGCGAGACGGCGAGCGAGGGATCGAGGAGCGACACTGAGGCGCTCGAGCGCGCCTGCCGTCGCAGGCTGGCGATTTTTTCGCGGCGCTGGCGAACGCTCGCCTGGATCATGAGCATGGAAACCATCCAGGATCTGTTCGAACACGGCCTCGAAGACATCTACCACGCCGAGCACCAGTTACTCGACGCGCTCGAGGAACTCGAGAACAACACCGAGCGCGAGGAGATCGCACAGGCGTTCGCCGACCACCGCGAGGAGACGGAAGGGCAGATCGACCGCCTCGAGGAGGTCTTCGAGATGTTCGGCGAGCCGCCGGAGAAGGAGGAGTGTGAGGGCATCGAGGGGCTGCTCGAGGAGTACGAGGAGTTCACCGCGATGGATCCCTCCCAGGAGGTCATGGACTACCACAACATGGCGGCCGCGGAGAAGACCGAGCACTACGAGATCGGTGCTTACGGCAACCTGATCCCGCTGGCCGACCAGCTTGGGATGGGCGACGCCGCCGACCTGCTCGAGGAGAACCTCCGGGAGGAACAGGACGCCCTGGAGGAACTGACGGAACTCACCGAGGAGTTCGAGATGGATGCGATTCCCGCGGAGTGATTCTCGTCGTCGACGACTGATATCGACGACGACGACCGCGCCGAGACGGATACCGACGGCGTCGACACGTAACGCGGTGTGGACAGGTTTGGCGGGACGACGCTACTTCTTTTATCGCTCGGCCGCAAGGGACGGGTGTGACAACGCCGGTTCCCGGGGCGGGCGGTGACGACGGGGTCTCGATCCGTCCGGCCGAGCGCGCGGATCTGCTCGCGGTCGTCCGGATCGAGAACGAGTCGTTTCCCCAGCCCTGGCCGTACGACGCGTTCGACCAGTACCTCGGCGAACCCGCCTTTCTCGTCGCCGTCGAGAGCGGCGAGGTCGTCGGCTACGTCGTCGGCACCGTGAACCGGAACTTCGGTCGGTACCTCGGCCACATCAAGGACGTCGCCGTCCACCCCGAGCGGCGCGGGCTGGGCGTCGGCACGTCGCTACTCCGCCGGGCGCTGGCGGTGCTCGCCGCCCACGGCGCCGACACGGTCAAACTCGAGGTCAGACGGTCGAACGACCGTGCGAAGCGCCTCTACCGCCAGTTCGGCTTCGAACCCTTCCGGCGCGTTCCCGGCTACTACGGGGACGGCGAGGACGCCATCGTGATGATGCGCAAATTCGAGTGATTGAGTGGCGCTCGGCCGTTTCCCGTGGTCCACAGGGCGGGACGCCGGTCCACGAGGCGGGACGCCGACGTTTTACCGCGGGCGCCCGTAGCCGCGCGCATGGGATACGCTTGCCCCGTCTGCGACGCCGAACAGGCCGACGCGGCGCACCTCGCGAACCACCTCGCGATCACCGCCTCGCTGGGCCGCGAGGACCACCGCGAGTGGCTCGAGGAGCACGCCCCCGACTGGAGCGACTGCAACCCCGAGGAGCTGGGCGAGATCGTCAGCCGGTACGCCCCCGAAATCGAGACGCCCGAGTTCGACGAGGCGGGACACGACCACGGCCGACCGGGCGGCCTCGAGGAGGGGCTGGCCCGCCAGAGCCGCGGACTCGGTCGCGGTTCGTTGACCGCCGAGGCCGAGAGCGCCCTCGAGGAAGCGCGGGAACTGACTCGGCAGATGCAGGAGCCGACCGGCGACGAATCGGAGAGCGACGGCGAGTCCGCCGACGACGGGACCGACTCGCCCGAACGCGAAACTGGTAACTGACTACCGCGAACACTCGAGGTATGCACACTGTCGGGACGTTCGCGCCGACGTCGGCCGCTGCGGCCAGCGAGCGCTACGAGGAGGTCGGCCCCGCGGCCCAGACCGTCGTCCGGGAGGTCGCCAAAGCCATGGAATTCGACCGCGAGGAGTACGACGACCGCGTCACCGGGGCGGTCGTCGAGACCGCCCGCGACGCCCTGTTCGCGAGCCTGCTCGAGGTCCGCGTCGGGACCCGCGAGGAGTTCGAGGACTGGCGAGCGGAGTACGACGGCGAGGTCACGGTCGTCGGGAGCGAGAACGTCGAGCGCGTCGTCTGGCACGCCGGTCCCGAGGACGCGGCCGTCGCCGCGACCTTCCAGAACGAGGAGGACGCGGCGGTCGCGACCCTCCGACGGCAGGCGTTCGGCCAGCTGTATCGGGAACTGGTATAGGCGGAAAGATTTTCCCCGTTCCCACTGTAGTGGGATATATGAGCGTAGACGGTGAGGATCGACGAATCGACGAAAAAGGCCGAATAACGATACCTCTACGAATTCGCGAGCAACTGAATCTAGAGTCCGGTGAACAAGTTCGTATCGAAGTAGACGAGGGAACAGTTGTCGTTCGGCCGCGCGTGTCTCGGTCAAAATTCATCGAATCGATGCAGGGATGTATCACTGCCGAGTCGAAAGCAGACGACGCACCGGATGTCTCTCCGGAGGATCTCAAAGCCGATTGGACGTCTGATCTCCCGAAGGAATCGTAACGATGCACTGTTTCGACGCGAACGTTTGGATATACTATTTCGATCAAACACTCGCCGAAAACGAGGTCGTAACCCCCGTACTAACTCCCATTCTCGAAGACGAACCGTTGTTCACGACCACCGTTCTCCAGATGGAAGTCGTTCACTATCTCCACACGCAACACTCGCAGCCGAATAAACTGATAGCCCAGTTTCACGGTCTCGAAGACGTGCTCGTAGCGGAACTAACGCAGCGAGACGTCGAGACGGCGACGGACATCCTTCGGGAGTACCCGCACAGTGGAATCGGTGGTCGCGATGCGACGGTCCTCGCAGCGATGGACCGACACGACGTATCCCGTCTGTGGACCCATGATAGCGGGTTGAAACGAATCGGTACTGAGCTCACGTGGCTCGACGTCACCGATCCGGTCGAGACAGAGCCCCAGTAAGCTGCTCGAGCGAACCGCCGAACGGCAGCTATTACCGGCTCGAGGCCGACAGCATCCCTCGATGACGGCATCCGACGAGTCCGACGAACTCGACGCGTCCGGCGTCCCTGCGGAGTGGGCGCTCCGCGAGGAAGTGACCGAGTACGAGACGCCCTGGTACGACGGCGGCTTCGACCTGCTCGAGCAGCCCGACGGCAGCGAGAAGCGGTACTACTGGGCCGACCTGCCGCCGGCGGTCGTGATCGTCGCCCGGATCGACGGCGGTCTCGTCACCGCCATCGGCGATGATAGCGGCGAGACGACCTCCGGGGACGACGGCAACCACCTCCTGTTCGTCGAACAGTTCCGGCCGACGATCCGCGAGACCCACCTCGAGCTCCCCGCCGGGATCGTCGAGGACGGCGAGTCCTACACGCGGGCGGCGACGCGCGAACTCGAGGAGGAGACCGGGTTTCGCCCCTCGAGCACCGCGCTACTCCAGGAGTACGCGGTCGCGACCGGCGTCCTCCGCCACGACCGGGGCGTCGTCTTCGCCGAGGGACTCGAGGTCGGCGAGCGCGAACTCGATAGCAACGAGTTCCTCGAGGTGACGACGGTGCCCGTCGAGGAGGCCCTCGAGCGGGCCCGCGAGCAGCCGGCGAACGACTCGACGCTGACGGCGCTGTTGCTGGCGAAGGAGGACGGACTGCTCTGAGGCGCCGCCGACCTCGGTCGCCGACGTCGGCGGTCCGTACGATCCGCGACGCTGCCAGCGGGAATGACCCGTGGTCTTATTCTGTCCGCGTCCCAATCCGGGTGTGATGGACGGCGAAATCTCCCCCGACGAGGTCAAGGACCTCCTCGAGGACGGCGCGGACGTCCGCGTCGTCGACATCCGCGACGAGCAGAGCTTCGAGTACAGCCGCATTCCCGACAGCGAGAACATCCCGTTTCACGAACTGACCAGTCGCGTCGACGAACTCGAGGGCGAGGAGCACATCGTGACGGTCTGCCCCCACGGCAAGGCCAGCGTGCAGGCGGCCCAGCTCATCGGGTCCTACGAGGGCACCGCCGACGCGACGGTCGAGAGCATGGAAGGCGGCCTCGACAAGTACGGAATGAAGTTCGGCCTCGTCGGTAGCGAGGACGACGCGGACGAATCGGCGAACGCCGAATCCCCCTTCTGACGCGTCGACCGGGTCGACGCCGCGCTCACTCGAGTAGTGGGGTGCGCCGGTGGCGAGCGGTCGCGGCGAAAGTGGGGCGAGGCCCCCGGTAGCTGGTGATCGTGTGGGTGCGATCGGGATCGAAACGCGGTCGGTGAGTGGTACCGCGACGGTCCGATCGCGGGCGAGACGGCGACGGTCGCGAACGTCTCGATCGGCCGGATGCCATCGGAACGAGGATCCGACACGCCGCCGAGTGAGACGTGTCCCCGCTCACGGATAGCTCCGTTCGCTCGAAGAACAGGGACTTTTTGTACCGAGGCGCGGCTGGTCGGTCCCGTTCGTCGAACCGGTGGCTCGAGAGTGGTGAAGAACGGAGTCGCTCGCGAGGCGATACGCGCCGACGGCCGTGGGGTTCGGAAGTCGTCTCAGCGCATCGGCGGGCTGAGTCAGGCGACGTTGAAGCCGCGGTCCCGAAGGAAGTCCTCGATGCGGCCGGTGTGATTGCCCTGAAGTTCGATCTGACCGTCCTCGACGGTCCCACCGCAGGCGAACTTGGACTTGAGATCCGACGACAGACTGTCCAGGTCGACGTCCTTCGGATCGAATCCTTCGACGATCGTTACCTCTTTACCGTATCTGCGCTCGTCAATGCGGATGTTGAGTTGCTGTTGTCCCTTGGCCACGTCCTCGCAGACGCAGAGTTCCTCGGGCAGCCCGCACGTCGAGCAGACTTCCGACATTACGTTCCATGGTACGAATCGGCCATATTAAACACTATCGGGACCTACATGCCGTCGTGTGGTTCTTTTTGAGTGACCGACGGGTCTGACGGGTTGCTGGAACGAGTTACCGGAGCAACCGCAGGACGAGTCGCGGTTGCTCCGGAACTGACCTACAGCAGTCCGTCTGAGTTCCGCCGCCGACCGACCACCGGAAGTCGCTCTCGGGCGAGATCGTCGACGATCTCGATGGCCTCGTCGGCCTCGGCTCGATCCACGCCGCCGCCGTAGACCGCCCGTTCGTAGCGCTCGAGCACCGCCATCGCCCGCGGATCGAGCGACCGCTCCGGCTCGTCGGCCAGCGACTCGAGGTAGCTTCGGATCGACTCCGAGCGGCGGCGCGGCCGGTACTCGTCGGCCAGCAGGCGCTCGAGGCGACGCGTCGCGCGCTCGACGTCGCGGTCGGGATCGTCGGTCGGCCGTTGCCAGTAGCGGCCGAGTCGGCGACGCAGTCGCCTCGTCGCCGCCGTCCGGTGGACGCTCGCGACGACTCCGACGAGGACGACGAGGGCGATGGCGAGCGCGTCCTGCGAGTTCGACAGGAACTCGACGAACGCGGACCAGTAGCCCTCGTCGTCGTCCGAATCGCTCTCGGAACCCGGCAACTCGGAGCCGGTCCCCGGCGGGTCGCTGCCGTTTCGGTCCGACCCGTTGGTCCCGTTCGGGTCGTCGGAACCGGGGTCGGTTCCGTTCTCGGCGGGATCTCCGTTCTCACCGGGATCGACCGGCTCATCCGGATCGCTGGGTCCCTCGTCGTTCGGTTCGGAGAGCGGCTCGTCCGCGCTCGAGTCGGTGTCGACGTCCTCGTTGCCCGCCGAGCGCGCCTGCTCGACGCGGTCGGTGTGGACGTCCGCACGCGAGGAGGCGGGCGTCGGATCGAAGCTGACCCAGCCGTGGTCGGGGAAGTAGACCTCGACCCAGGCGTGGGCGTCGGTCCCGCGGACGAGGTACTCGTCCTCGCCGATCTGCTGGCCGGTCGTGTAGCCGGTGACGTAGCGGGCGGGGATATCCTCCGCGCGGAGCATCTGGACCATCGTCGTCGCGAAGTAGACGCAGTAGCCCTCCTCCATCTCGAGCAGGAATGCCTCGGCGACGTTCCCGTCGGGGCGGTCGACCTCGAGCGAGTACTCCTTCGACGTCCGGAGGTGTGATTCGATGGCGACCGCCTCGTCGTACGGGTTGTCGGCGTCGGCGGTGATCTCGTCGGTGCGCCGCTCGAACTCGCTCGAGAGCCCTTCGGGCGTCTGGAAGTAGTCGAAGTCGCTGGCGAGTCCGTCGGGGTAGTTCGTCCCCGCGACGCGCAGTCTCTGGGCGTCGGGGTCGATGACCGCGCTCTCGACGGCGTAGCTGTCGCCCTCGAGGACTGGCGTCGCGGGCTGAATCCCCCCGTACCGGGAGACCTCCGTGTGCTGGGCGAGCTCGCCGTCGACGGCGATGGGGTGGGGGGCCGCGGGCATCACGCCGAGGTCGGTTTCGGCGGTGACGATCTGCTCGACCCGGTCGTACTCGCCGGGGGGCTCCGAGAGGGCGTCCAGTGACCGCCTGTGGTCGCCCGTTCGGACCCACTCGTCGCCGGTGAACCGGTCGTAGACGCCCGTCCGCCAGTACGACGGCCGTTCGGACTGAACCGTAAACCGTACTTCGGGTGAGAGTTCGACCGATCCGCCGATTCCCGACCGCTCGGCGGTGTAGTCGATAGTTCCCTCGAGCGTGCCGGGTTCGGCGCTGTCGAACTGCGCCCGTCCGGTGCCGCCGGGGACGAACGTGATCGACAGCGAGAGGACGATGATCAGCGCGAACAGGACCGCCAGCAGGTCCGCCTGCGCGACCGACCCGCCCCGTCGCTCGAGTTCGCCGAAGCCGACGGCGCCGATGGCTGCCAGCGTGCCCAGCAGGGTGATCGCGGTTTCGGCGTCGCCGGTCAACACGAGGAAGACGAGCGCGGCACTGCCGGGGACGACGGCGAGTCCGTACCGTCCCCGCAGGGCTAGATACCACGAGAGGAAGACGGGTGCGGGGGCGAACGCGAGCGCCCAAACGCCCGCCTCGACCATGCGCAACAGCGGTAGGCCGCTCACCAGCGCCAGCGTGTCCGTGACGAGCGAACCGCTCGCCGAGAGCGCGACGCCGACGCCCACCCCGCTGCTCTCGAGGTAGTAGGCGAAGCCGACCGTCGCCGCGACGACCGCGAGGACCGCCGCGGTCCGGGGCCGGATCGTCCACGCGAGCAGCGTCGCCGCGACGAGCGTGACGCCCACGAGCGCGAACAGCGAATCGGTGCCGCCGACGACCCGGGTCACCTCGCGCAACACGCTCACGTACGACGCCGTCAGGACCAGCACGCAACAGCACGCGAGCAGCCGAAACGTGTCGGGCCCGATCGCGTCGGTCGACCCGACCGCAACCGTCCGATCGCCAGCGTGCGTCTTCGAGTTGCTCACGCCATCACCCCCGGCTTCCCGCCGTCCGGTCGGCGTTGATCCGTCGATCCGGCGTCTCCCGACTGTCGTCCGTCGTTGCGACCGGCGGCGAGTCGGTCGAACGGGACCGCCCGTCCGTCGACGATCACCCGCGTCCCCTCGGAATCGGCCCGGACCAGCACGTCCGCCCGTTCCCGCCGCCGATCGTCGAGGTCGCCGCCGTCGTAGGTCGCCAGCGCCGCCAGCACGTCGCGGTGGTGTTCCCGCCCCGCCCCGGCCCCGAACTCCCGTTCCGGAAGCGAGACGCCGACGTCCACGCCGGCCTCGAGCAGGTAGGTCGCGACGCTCGCGGCGGCCGTCGCCAGTTCGTCGTCCCGGGCGGTGGCACTCTCGGCGGCGACGGTGACGGAGCCGGTCTCCTCGTCGGCGGTGTACTCCGTGACGACGAGGTCGGCGTCCGGCCGTTTGGCGGCGGACTTCCAGTGGACGTCCCGCAGGGAGTCGCCGCGCTGGTACTCCCGCAGGTGGTCGAACGCCTCGCGGTCGCGACCCTCGATGGCCTCGAGGAAGGCCTCGAGTTCGTCGTCGGGGCCGGCTCGGAGGTCGCGGACGATCGGATAGCCGATGACGGTCCTCGTCTCGTCGTACGCGAACCGACGCTCGACGAGGCCGAGGACGTCGCTGACGGTGATCGTCAGGGGGCCGAGCCGGTGTTCGCCGCGGCCCTCGAGTCGGACGTCGTAGACGAATCGGTCGTCGCCCTCGAGCGTCGTTATCAGGACCGGGCGTCCGTCGCCGTCGATTTCGACGGTTCCGGCCGTTTCGGTGGCGACTCTCCCGCCCGTTTCGGCGCCGCTCGTTCCGCCCGTATCGGGTTCGAGAACCGTACAGCCGTCGGCGACGGCGTCCCGGACGGTCGCGGCGACGGCCGATCCGGTCTCGATTTCGACCTCGACCCGGCGCCGCTCGCCGACGAAGCCCGCGGCGACGGGGGTCCGCCTGACCGTTGGACGGTCGATCCGGACGGTCGTCACCAGACCGGCGGCCAGCACGACGACCAGCGGCGCCACGATGGCGTTCAGCGCCCGGGGACCGTACTGCCAGGCCAGCGCCATCGCGGCCGCGACGACGGCGACGGCCGTCCAGCCGCGAAGCGTCAGGCGCATGGTCACTCGACGGGGACGTGCTCGAGGGCGTTCTCGACGACCGTCTGCCCGTCGCGCTCGCGGTCGTTCGTCTTGATCCGGTGGGGGAGGACGACGGGGGCCTCCGTCCGGAGGTCGTCCGGAATCACGTAGTCGCGTCCGTCGGCGGCGGCCCGCGCCTGCGCGGCCTGCAGGAGCGCGATCGTTCCGCGGGGGCTGACGCCGATGGTGGCGTGTTCGCGGGTGTACCCTGCGAGTCGAGTCGCGTACTCTCGGACCGGTCGCTCGACGCGAATATTTGCGACGGTCTCGCGGGCGGCGACGAGCGTCTCGCGGTCGGTGACCGACTCGAGCGACTCGATCGGGTGGTCGCCGACCGTCCGGCCGAGGAGTTCGACCTCCTCGTCGGGCTCGGGGTAGCCCAGCCGGAGTTTCTTCATGAACCGGTCGAGTTCGGCCAGCGGCAGGTCGTAGGTGCGATTGGGCTCGGTCGCGTTCTGGGTCGCGATGACCGTGAACGGGTCGGGCAGCTCGCGGGTGTCGCCGTCGACGGTGACCTGGCGTTCCGCCATGGCCTCGAGCAGCGCCGACTGCGTTTTGGGCGGTGCGCGGTTGATCTCGTCCCCGAGCACGATGTTCCCGAAGACGGGGCCGGGCTGGAACTCGAACTCGCGGCTCTTCTGGTTGAAGACGTTGACGCCCGTGACGTCGGTCGGGAGGAGATCGGGGGTGAACTGGATCCGCCGGAACGAACAGTCGACGGAGGTGGCGATCGAGCGGGCGAGCATCGTCTTGCCGACGCCGGGGACGTCGTCGAGCAGGACGTGGCCGCGCCCGAGGACGGCGGTGACGACGTGTTCGATGGCGTCCTCGTGGCCGACGATCACCTCGGCGACGTTGGCTTCGATATCGGCACAGAGCTCGGCGACGGTCGATACCTCGAGGGACTCACTCGTCGTTGTGCTACCGGTCGGCGGGGGCGGATTGGCGTCAGTCATGCTCGAATACGTCGGGAAGCGGGGACCGGTCGATTCACGTATCAGTCCGTTATCCGCGGCTCCGGAATATATTTGTTGTGTCAAACCAGGCAGCTGACACCCACCGGGCGAGGAGACGTCCGACGCCGCGCGCGGGTCGGCGTCGACGACCCGTCGACTCGACTGCGTCGCGGGCGACGGCGAACGCCGTCGCTACCCGGCTAACGGTCAGAGAACGATACCTCTCCACGGATCCGCTTACAGGCGCTCGACGTTCGTCGCGCGCGGCCCCTTCTCGGCCTCCTCGATGTCGAACTCGAGTTCCTGCCCCTCCTCGAGGTCAGGCCCGCCGATGTCCTCCATGTGGAAGAACACGTCGTCGTCCGCGTCCTCAGTTTCGATGAATCCGTAACCGCCAGTGTCGTTGAAGAATGCGACCGTACCTTTCGCCATTGCAGTTCTATAGAACCGCGAAGAAGACATAAAGCTTCGGGAGGGCACTCGCTTGCAGGCCTCGAATACCGGTCCCGCAGGCGCTGTCGGAGCCGATTACCAGGGTTTGCAGTCTGGACAGACGAACGCGTCGTCGGCACGCCAGACGCGGTCGGTCTCGCCGTCGCAGCGAGCGCAGGTGTACGAGCCCCAGGCGTACGTCGAGAGCCCCGTGTCGCCGGTTGCGGGTGCCGTCGGCGAGGTTCCGTCGGTTGGCGCCGTCGAATCACCGTCGGCGGCATCGGCGTTGGCATCGACATCGGCGTCGGCATCAACATTGGCGTCGGTAGCGTTCGTGGCGTCGGTATCGACAGCCACATCGCCGTCGCCCGAATCGGCGCCGTCCGAATCGATGGACGCTCCGCTCCCGGGCGAGCGCCGTTCTGCTGCCTCGTCCGTCTCGGCCGACGGCAGGAAATCCGAAAGCGTCGAGTCGTCGGTCACGCGAGAGCGTAGAACCGCCGGCGGCTTAGTCGCATCGACCGCTCGTGTTGGGCGCGCCGTCAGGGTGACCGGATCGCGACGCGGGACCGGCACGGCCAAGTATCATCGGTGACAACCCCCACGCATGGATACCGTTACACCGCTGAACGTCGTCGTGGACAACCTCACCGAGATGGTCACCCTCTTCTCCGACGTCGCGATGGGCGAGGGCCTCGCGCCGCTGCTCGTCCTGGTCGGCGCGGTCCTGATCGTCTTCTCGGTGGCCGTCTTCGGGGCCCTCACGCTCGGCGCCGTCGTCAGCCTCTTCTCCCCGAGCTCGAGTTGAGTTCGGCCCGCTCCCCGCTCCCCGCTCACGCGGCGTCGCCCGTCGCCTCGGCCAGCGCCTCGCTCGCGCGTTCGATCGCATCCTCGAGGTCCGGCCCCAGCGGCGAACCGACGACGATGCCGTCGACGTGCTCGAGCGCCGCTTCGAAGCGCTCGGCGACCGTCTCGGTCGTCCCGGCGATGCAGAACGCGTCGATCATCTCGGGGGTAACGTGGCCGAATGCCTCGTTCAGGTCCCCGCGCTCGAGGGCCGCGCTCACGTCGCCAGCGGCCTCGCGGTCGATACCGTGGCGCTCGAGGACGGGGTCGGCCGCGCCGCCGACGATGAACGCGACCGGCGGCCGTGCGGCTTCTCGCGCCGCCGTCTCGTCTCCGGCGACGCTCACGCTCGCGAAGGCCAGCGACTCGAACTCCCCAGCCTCGTCGGGCCGTTCCGCTAACCCCTGCTCGATCTGGCTGACGGCCCACTCGAGGTCCCGCGGGTGCGCGGCGTTGATCAGGACGCCGTCGGCGCGCTTGGCGCTCATTCGGAGCATGTGCGGGCCTTGCGCGCCGACGTAGACCGGGATCTCGCCAGCTGGCTCGAGGTTCAGCGAGGCGTCCCGCGCGGTGAACGCCCCCTCGTGGGTGACCGTCTCGCCGGCCCAGAGGTCCCGCGCGAGTTCGAACGTCTCGAGGACCCGCCGAAGCGGTCGGTCGCGGTCGACGCCGAGATTGGACAGCGAGGAACGGTCGCCGGCGCCAACGCCGAAGACGGCCCGGCCGTCGCTGATCTCGTCGATCGTCGCCACTTGTGCGGCGAGTTTGACGGGGTGTGTCTCGTAGGGGTTGACGACCCCTGGTCCCAGCCGAATCTCATTGGTCGCGTCGGCCATCCGCGAGAGCACGACGAACGGGTCGCGGTTGAAGTAGTGGCTGCTCGCGAACGCGACGTCGAACCCCTCCTCCTCCGCGAGCGCTGCCAGTCCGGCGACGCGATCGGGCGGGTGTTCGGGCGTGAGTTCGATGGCCCAGGTCGCGTCGTCGCTCGAGCCGTTCGCGCTCGAGTCCGTCCCGCTCATTCGCCGATCCCCCGCGTCTCGTGCTGGCCGGAGGCGCTCGCGCCTCTCTCGGAGCGCCTCGCTGGTCGCCCCGGTCTCGCGTCTCGATTCATGTCCGCAGGGTCGGCCAGCGCGGTGAAAAGCCCACCGTCACCGGCGATGGTGGCCGACGTCGCGGTCGTCGGGGACGGGAGCAGAAGGTCACTCGGCGCGCGCCCGGAAGAACAGCGCCGCGCCGCGGCGGTCGAACTCGAGCGACGAGAACCCCGCTTTCCGGAGGTGATTTCGGAGATCATCGACGTCGAACGGCTCCGCGCCGACCGCCCGTCGCGCGACCGCCCGAACCGGCGCCGCGTCGAGGACGTACTCGGCGACGATCGTCGTCCCGACGAACCGACCCCCGGGTCGCAGGACGCGGTGGGCCTCCGCCAGCGCCGCGGCGACGTCCGGGAGGACGTGCAGCGCCCAGCAGCAGGCCACCCGGTCGAAGGCGTCCGCCTCGAGCCACAGCCGATCGGCGCTCATCCGCGCGAACGCGATATTGCTACTTCCGTCTCGAGCGGCGTACCGCCGCGCTCGCTCGAGCATTCCCGCGGAGATGTCGACCCCGAGGACGAACCCGGCGTCGGCCGCGACGTGCCGGGCGACTCGGCCCGTGCCGCAGGCGACGTCGAGCACGGTCGGCGCGTCGGGGTCGTCCGTGATCGTGGTCTCGGCTCCGGTCTCGAGGTCGAGCATCGACGCGATCATCGAGCGGTCGTCCCGCGGCGCGGCCGCCCCGCCGAGGAAGCGATACAGCGGCCGGAACCAGATCGGCGTCTCGTAGATCGGCGCCAGTCGATCGAAGAACGTCTCGTGCGACGACTCGCCCACGCCGTCGGGGACCGGGAAGCGCGGAATCCCGTCCGCGATCGGGATCGTTTCCCCGCAGTCGGGACAGGATAGCTCACCGCCCCGCCGCGACAACCGCTGGCCGCAGCGGCGGCACCCGTACGCCGGATCGGTCGCGTCCATCGCCGCGGCGTACCACCGCGCCGGCCTTCAGTTCACCCGTCGAACTTCCACTCCCGAAGCGCCTCGCGGACGAGGTCGTCCTCCACGGCGCGGAAGAGTTCGTCGCTTCCCTCGTGGTCGCCGAACGCCCAGTCGCGGACGGCCACCGCGGGGACGCCGCCGGCGCCCTCGCCGGTCACGAGGTTCGCCGCGGCGGCGAGTTCGTCGACCACCGACTGGACGGTGACGCCGAGTTCGTGTCCGTCGCGGTCCGCCTCGCCGCGCCAGTCCCGGCTCGCGGGCATCCCCGCCCAGCCGATGGCGACGCCGGTCTGGCCGTGGCGGAACGGCCGCCCGCAGGTGTCCGTGACGACCACCGCGACGTCTTCGACTCCGCGTTCCTCGAGTCCCGCGCGGATCCGCTCGGCGCTCTCGCTGGGCTTGCGGGGGAGCAAGAGAATATCGTGGTCGGGCACGTTCGAGCGGTCGATCCCCGCGTTCGGGCAGATGTGGCCGAAGCGCGTCTCGGCCAGCAGGAACGGCGCGTCGATCAGCAGTTCCGCGCTCTCGTCGAGCACCGCCTGCGCGAACCGCGGGTCCTTCTCCTCGCCGGCGATCTCGGCGATCCGGTCGGCGATCTCCTGTGCCCGGCCGCTGACGGGGTACTCCTCGAGGTCCGCCGTCCGGCCCTCGGCCTTCGAGACGATCGTGCTGGCGACGGTGAGCACGTCGCCGGCCTCGAGGTCCGCCCGCTCCGCGACGAGTTCGGCGATGTCGTCGCCGGGACGGACCTCGGGTAGGCCCGTCACTGGGTCGAGTTCCATACTCGGGGATGCGGAGGCGCCGGCAAAAGGTTGATCGAAACCGATGGAGAGCGGTCTTGCCTCCATCACGGGCCGCGCGGGACCGCAACAAAGACACAAACGAGGAAAACAAACATACTCTCCAAATACGAAAACAGACATATGCCGATCGATATCGATACCTTCGAACGAGAGACGGAGTTCGAAGCGGAGCGGACTCAGGCGGAGCGAATCGTCTCCTTTCTCGTTTCGAACGACGAGAAGGCGTTCAGGCGTCAGGAGATCGCCGATTCGACGGGGATCGATCCGAACGCCGTCAGCGCGGTCCTCAGCCGATTGAAGGAGCGGAATCTGGTTCGACACAAGCCGCCGTACTGGGCTGCCGGCGATCCACAGCGCATTCGTTCCGCCGTCGATCTGCGTCGAAGTCTCGAGGCACTCGACAACCAACTCGGTGCGGAGGATATGGACGCGTGGCGGGAGGCCGGCGCCGATGCATGTCATCCGAGCGAGCGGAGGGAGGACGAGGGATGAAATACGAACGCGGAGACGTCGTCGAGGCCGGCGATCCGTTCAACGAAGAGAAGCCGCGTCGGCCGTTCGCGATCGTCAACACGACGGCTCATCCGTTCGACGGTGACCAGTACGTCGCAATCACGCTCACGACGCGAACGTGGTACGACGAAACGATTCCGCTCACTGACGGAGATTTTCTCGACGGCGGATTGCCGAAAGACAGCTCTCTCGTTCCCTAGGAGGTCGTCTCACTGTCTCACGACGATATTCTCGACTGGTTCGGCCGGACTCGGAGCGCTCCGCTAGACGACGCGGTCGATCGACTCGTGGGGTATCTACGGGAGTGAACGCGAGCGGGTATCGCCCAGTGCTCGAGCGCCTCGTTCGTGACCTGGCTCGTTCGTGACACCGGTTCTCCCCTCGCGAGGTGATCCTCTGTCGTCCGGCGACTACGACCGCTCGCACTCGAGCAGCGTCCCGAGCCCGTCGAGATCGCCCTCGAGCCCCGAAACGCCGCAGACGTCCCACAGCGACGCGCCGTTGCTCGTGATCACCGGGACCCCGAGTTTCGACTCGAGGCGCTCGATCGCGGCCAGCGACCGGTAGTTCGTACAGGAGACGAAGACGGCGTCGAGGTCGTCGGCGGCCGCACCGTCGACGTGATCGAGCACCTGCCGGACCGCGTCGTCGGGTGTCAGTGCCCCGATCGCCGTGTTCGCCTCGAGTCCCCGGCCGTCGATCGACGCGACGTCGAATCCGGCGGCCGCGAGGAACTCCCGTTCCTTCGCGTCGAGCGCGGCGGTGTAGGGCGTGACGACCGCGATCCGGTCGGCCTCGAGCGCCTCGAGGGCGCGGACGACCGAGCGGGCGGTCGCGACGGCGGGGACGCCGGCCGCGTCGGCGAGTCGCTCCTCGAGTTCGGCGTCGAACCCCGGCCCGTGGATGAGGCTGCCGGTCGTGCAGGCGTAGGCGACCGCGTCGACGTCGGCGTGGCCGAGCAGTCGGGCCGCCCGCGCCGCGTCGTCGCTCATCGCGTCGAGTTCGTCGACGGTCACCGACTCGAGTTCCATTCGCGCGCTGTGCACGGTGATTCCGTCGGGGAGCGCGCGCCGAAACTCCGGTTCGGCCGTCGCGTTCGAGGAGGGGACGATCAGTCCCAGCCAGCCGCCCACGTCGGCGGGCTCGTCCGTATCGGACGCCATCCGTTAACTCTCCTCCTCCGCGGGTTCGGTTCGCTTTCCGGACGCTCGGTCACCCTCGAGCGCCGCCTCGTCCCGCTCGTCGGGGTCGCCGTGGCCGCCGCCGCCGGGCGTCCGGACGGTCACGGTCGTCCCGCGCTCGACGTCGACGGTCGTCTTCGCGGCGACCGCCTCGCCGTCGATCAGGTTCTCGCCGGTGGCGCCGTTCTCGCCGCCCGCGACGCCCTTCGGCGCATGGCGCCGGCGCTCGGTCAGCAGCGACACCGTGGCCGGTTGCTCGACGGTGACCGATCGCTCGAGTCCCAGTCCGCCGCGGTACCGGCCGCGACCGCCGCTGTCGGGCCGGAGCGCGTAGCGCTCGACCCGTAGCGGGTACTCGTTCTCGAGGGATTCGATCGGCGTGTTGAGCGTGTTCGTCATCCCCACCTGGACGCCGTCCATCCCGTCGCGGTCGGCTCGAGCGCCGAAGCCGCCGCCGATGGTCTCGTAGTAGGTGAAGGAGCCGTCGCGGGCCCCGATGGTCAGGTTGTTCATCGTCCCCTGACCCTGCGCCGGCACGCGGTCGGGCGCCGCTCCCGCGAGCGCGGTGAAGACCACGTCGGTCACGCGCTGGCTGGTCTCGACGTTGCCGCCGACCACGGCGGCCGGCGGCTCCGGGTTCAGCAGCGACCCCTCGGGCGCGTGGACGCTCACGGGGTCGTAACAGCCGTGATTCGGCGGGATCCCGGGGTCGGTGATACAGCGCACGACGAAGTAGACCGCGCTCTCGGCGACCGCCACCGGCGCGTTGAGGTTCCCCGCGACCTGGTCGGCGGTTCCCGCGAAGTCGACGTCGATGGCCTCGCCGTCGACCGTCACCGCGACCGAAATCTCGACGTCCTCGTCGGTCACGCCGTCGCCCTCGAGGACGTCCGTCGCCTCGTAGGTGCCGTCGGGCAGCGCCGCGATCTCGCTCTCGATCCGCTCGCGGGAGTAGTCGATCACGGCGTCGAACCCCGCGAGGACGGTCTCGCGGCCGTGTTCGTCGAAGAGGGCGGCGAGTCGCTCCTCGGCGCGCTCGTTCGCGGCCTGCTGTGCGCGCAGGTCGGCCTTCCGCTCGCTCGGGTTCCGGACGTTCGCGAGGACGAGCGAGCGGACGTCCTCGCAGGGCTCGCCGCCCTCGACGAGTCGCGTCGGCGGGAGCCGCAGCCCCTCCTGGTAGATCTCCTGCGCGCCGGCCGGCATGCTCCCGGGGGTCATCCCGCCGACGTCGGCGTGATGGGCCCGCGAGACGGCGTAGCCGACGATTTCGCCGTCGGGCGCGATCGGCGACACCATCGTTACGTCCGGCAGGTGCGTCCCGCCCGCGAACGGGTCGTTGAGCACGAACACGTCGCCGGGCTTCGGATCGTGCTCGAGGACGGCCTCCACGGCGGCGGGCATCGCGCCCAGGTGGACCGGAATGTGCTCCGCCTGGGCGATCATTCGCCCGTCGGCGTCGAACAACGCCGTCGAGCAGTCGCGGCGCTCCTTGATATTGGGGGAGTAGGCGCCGCGGATCAGGGTCTGGCCCATCTCCTCCGCGACGCTCTCGAGTTGGTTGCGCAGCACCTCGAGGGTGATCGGGTCGATACCGTCGGACTCGGTGGCGTTCTCCGTCATCGGTCTCCCTCCTGACTGTCGGGGTCTCGCGTCATCGCGAGCGTTCCGTCCGCGAGGATCTCGCCCGCCCACGCCGGCGGGACGACGGTGGTGCTTTCAGCCTGCTCGAGGATCGCCGGCCCGTCGACCGTGGCTCCCGACGGCAGTCGGTCCCGGTCGTAGACGGTCGTCTCGAGCGGCTCGGAACCGGTCTCGGGGAAGTAGGCGTCCCGCGTCCCGAGACGGGCCGCGCTCTCGTCGGCCCCTTCGTGGCGGATGCTCGGTTCGGTCCCCGGGATGGTCGCCGTCGCCCGGAGGTTGACGACCTCGATCGATTCGTCCATCGCGTAGCCGTAGGCACGCTCGTGGGCGTCGTGGAAGCGCTCCGCGACCGCCGCCGGGTCGAACGATTCGTCGGCGGGAACGGTCAACTCGAAGCTCTGGCCCGCGTAGCGACAGTCGGCCGCGCGCTCGACGCGCGCCGCGTCCCGGTCGGAGGCGTCCGCGAGCACGTCCGCGACGAGGTCGTCGTAGACGGCCTCGAGGTCCGCTGGCGCCGCCTCCGCGAGATCGACGCCGACGGTGCGGACGGCGTCGTAGCTCTCGTCGGCCGCGAGCAGGCCGAAGGCCGAGAGCACGCCGCCCGGCCGCGGAACGACGACGCGGTCGACCTCGAGCGAGCCGGCCAGCGACGCGGCGTGCATCGGGCCCGCGCCGCCGAAGGCCACCAGGGCGAACTCGCGGGGGTCGTGGCCCCGCTCGACCGTCACCGAGCGGATCGTCCGCGTCATCGTCGCGTTCGCCACGCGGTAGACCCCCTGCGCTGCCTCGAGCGCCCCGTCGAGACCGGCCTCGTCGGCGAGTCGCTCGAGGGCCTCGCGGGCGGCGTCGACGTCCAGCGTCATCTCGCCGCCCAGCGCGGTCTCGGGGCCGATGTAGCCCAGAACGACGTTCGCGTCGGTGACGGTGGGATCGGTGCCGCCGCGGCCGTAGCAGGCGGGACCGGGATCGGCGCCCGACGATTCGGGGCCGACCCGGAGCGCGCCACCGGCGTCGACCCAGGCGATCGAGCCGCCGCCCGCGCCGACGGTGTTCACGTCGACCATCGGGGTCCGGATCGGCAGGCCGTCGATCTCTGCGTCGGTCGTCCGCTCCGCCCCGCCGTCACGGACGAGGCTCACGTCGCTCGAGGTCCCGCCCATGTCGAAGGTGACGAGCCCGGCGAGGTCGGCGTCGTCCACGGTCGCGGCCGCGCCGACGACGCCCGCCGCAGGACCTGACAGCGTCGTCGTCACAGCGTGTTCGCGGACCGTCTCCGGGTCGGCGATGCCGCCGTTGGCCTGCATGATCCGCGGCGCCGGAATCCCCGCCGCCTCGGCCTCGTCGACCAGCCGACCGACGTAGTCGTCGATCGCCGGGCGAACGTACGCGTCGACCGCCGTCGTCGACGTGCGCTCGAACTCGCGGAACTCCGCGAGCACCTCGTGGGAGGCCGAGATCGGCACGTCGAGTTCCTCGCGCAGCGTCTCGGCGACGACGCGCTCGTTTGCGGGGTCGGCGTAGGCGTGGAGCAGACAGATCGCGACCGCTTCGACGTCGCGCTCGCGCAGCGTGGCCGCGAGGTCGCGGATCTCGGCTTCGTCGACCGGCCGCTCGAGGCCCGCGCCCGTCGTCCGCTCGTCGACCTCGAAGCGCAACTCGCGGGGGACCAGCGGCTCGGGTTTCTCGGCCTCGAGGTCGTACAGATCGGGCCGGTCCTGCCGGCCGATCTCGAGGACGTCCCGGAACCCCTCGGTCGTCACCAGCGCCGTCCGCGCCCCGCCGCGCTCGAGCAGGGCGTTGACCGAGACGGTCATCGCGTGCGCGAACTCGTCGATCTCCGCGGGGTCGATTCCCGCGTCGTCGCAGGCCTTCCGGAGGCCGTCGAGGACGCCGACGTGCTGCGGATCGGTGCTCGGCACTTTCGCGGTGACGAGGTCGTCGTCGACGGAGAGGGCGACGTCGGTGAACGTGCCGCCGACGTCGACGCCGATCCGGGTGGCGCCGTCGGACGCGAGCCGGCCGCCGTCGGTTCGCAGTTCGTTGCCGTGCAGTTCGGTAGTCGCGTTCACGGTGGTCGCGTTCGAATTCGCGTCGTGTCCGTTTGAATCGTTCATTCGATCAGAGAAGTAACACGTCGTAGAGCGTTCGGAGGCCGATACCGACGACGACGAGCGTGACGAGGCCGCCCAGCACGTTCTGGAGGGGGCTGTTCGTGTACTCGCCCAGCAGGTCGTCGTTGTTCATCGCGTAGATGAGGAAGACCGCCAGAATCGGCAACAGGAGGCCGTTGGCGACCTGCGCGAAGACGATGACCTCGACGGGGTTGTAGTCCAGCGCGGAGAAGACGATGCCGACGCCGAGGATCGTCAGCCAGATCGCCCGGAATCGGGTCGACGTCAGGTCGCGCTCCCAGCCCAGCGCGCCGGCGGTGGCGTAGGCGCCGGCCAGCGGCGCGCTCATCGCACTCGTAAAGCCCGCCGCGAAGAGGCCGATCGCGAAGAACGTCAGCGCGTAGCCGCCGAAGACGGGCTCGAGCTGGTCGGCCATCTCGCCGACGTCGGCGATCTGGGTCCCCTCGGGGAACACCGCGGCTGCGGTGACGACGATCGCGGTGGTGATGAGGCCGCCGACGGCGACCATCGCGATCGTGTCGGTGCGACACGCCGCGAGGTCGTCGGCGTCGTCCCAGCGCTCCTGAACGGTGCTCGCGTGCAGGAACAGGTTGTAGCCGACGACGGTGGTCCCGATGAGGCCGGCGATCAGGTACGCCGACCCCTCCGGGATCGTCGGCACGAGGCCGCCGCCGAGCGCGGCGAGATCGGGCCGGACGATGATCGCGTTGAGCACGAACGCCAGCCCCATGACGATGACGAGGCCGATGAAGACCCGCTCGATCAGCTTGTAGCTCCCCGTCCACAGCAGGCCGGCGGCGACCAGCCCCATGATCGGCCCCCAGACGTTCTCGCTGACGCCGGTGATCGTCGCCAGTCCGGCGGCGCCGCCGACGATGTTGCCCGTCTGGAACGCCGCGGTGCCGATACCGATCGCGCTCACGACGAGCGTGATCGTAACGCCCCTCGCGATCGGGTTCGAGAACTCGTTTCGAAACGCTTCACCCAGTCCCTCGTTCGTGATCAGGCCGAGTCGCGCGCTCATCTCCTGGAGCACCATCGTCGCCAGAATCGAGAACGCGATCGTCCACACGAGCAGGTAGGCGTACTCCGCGCCGATGACGCTCGCGGTCGTGACGGTCCCCGGTCCGACGAACGCCGCCGCGACCAGTGCGCCCGGTCCGATCGACTTGAGTCGGTCTACAACACCCATGATATGTGTCCACATCCATCCATATCAGAAACGAGCAAAAGGGTTGTTAAGAACCGAACACACGACGAATCGCGTCGCTCGAGCGGCGCCGGTTCGCGTATGAAGACGTATGAACTCGTGTGACCGTACGAATTCGTGTGACAGTCAGTCCGTCGGCCGCGAGTGACGGTCGGATTCGAATCAGTCCGTCGGCGTGGTGGCGGTCGGACTCGAGTCAGTCCGGGCGCTCGGTGACGATCACCTTCGAGACGCCCCGGTCGATCTCGATCTCGGTGGGCATGTCGACGGTGCTCCGCTCGATGAATCGGGTCATGAACCAGCGGATAGCCTCCGAGGGGAAGACGATATGGTATACGTCCCCTTCCTCCCGGCGCACCTCGAGGAAGCCGCAGAACGAGAGCCACTCGAGCAACTCGCCGACGCGCTCGAACCGCCCGGCGTACTCGCGGGCGTGGTAGTCGGAGACGCGATCGGCCGCCGCGACGAACTCTGGGTCGGGATCGCCGCCGCCGTAGCAGTGCTCGAGGAAGGCGTGGAGGAAATCGACGTCCAGCAGGACGTGCTCGCCCGACGTCAGCATCTGGTAGTACTGTTCTAAGTTGTCGCTGGGCCGGCCGCTCGCGGCCTCGAAGTTCGCCGCGTAGAACGTCAGCGCCCGCCGGACGACCTCGCTTTGTCCCGTCTCCGTCTCGGCCAGCAGCGTCTCGAGGGCCGCGCTCGAGTCCTCGTCCAGCGATACGGTAACGCGTTCGGTCATGCCGTCACGTTGGCCGCGAGACGGGTATAGTTACGGATTCACGGGGGACGCACGACGAGCGGGGAACGGGTCGGCGAGTGACGAGACGGCGGGGCGTGAGGACGACGGCTACTCGGTTCGATGCTCGACCTCGAGCGTTCCGTCGCGGACGGTGGCGACGAACATCGTCTCGTAGGTCGTGGGAGCGGCACCGGTGGCGCTGCCCGGATTGAGCACGCGGACGCGATCGACACCCCCTCCCCGGTCGCCGGCCGAGCGATGGTCGTCGATGTCGACGGTCGTGTCGACCACCTGGTGAGTGTGGCCGGCGACGGCGACCAGCGTCGGTTCCGCGTTCGCCGCCGTTTCCTCGCGAGCCGTCTCGACGACCCGTTCGCGCCACTCGCCGGACGAGCCGTCGCCGTGAGTGACGACGAACGTCACGCCGTCGACCTCGACCGTGGCGGTCAGCGGGACGTCGAGCGTCGCCGGATCCACGTTGCCCCGAACGGCCGTCAGGTCGCCGTCGGCGAGGTCGACGATCCGCTCGTAACTCCCGAACGACTCGAAGTCGCCGGCGTGGATGGTGTGGTCGGCCGCTTCGATCTCGGCGACGACCCACGCCGGGAGCGCGCGCTCTCGAGTGGGCACGTGCGTATCGGAGACGATCGCGATACGGGTCATAGGTGAGCGTAGCATCTCGAGGTCGAAAACCGTAGCGCAGGAGCGGTATCCGGCGACCGTTCACTCGAGCTCCCCGTTACCGGACCGAGACAGCCCGTGCTGTCCGTTTCCGGCACCGTCCCGCCGACGAACGGGTCCGAAAACGACACCTCTCGCGTTCCCGTCGACTCTCGTATGTGCGCCGATACCGATGCCGACGCCGACACCGACGATTCGAACCACGTCGTCACCGCTTTGCTCCGTCATCGCGGCGACGTTCTGCTGTTGCGCCGCGGCGACGCCGTCGGGACCTATCGGGGCCAGTGGGGCGGGGTTTCGGGGTTCGCGGAAGGGCAACCCGACGAGCAGGTTCGCGCCGAGATCCGCGAGGAGACGGGTCTCGAGCCGGACGAGGACATCTCGATCGTCCGCTCGGGGCGCCCGGTCGAGTTCGAGGACCCCGACCTCGGGCGTGACTGGGTCGTGCATTCGTACCTGTTCGACGCCGACTCCCGCGAGATCGAACTGAGCGAAGAACACGACGAGTACGAGTGGGTCTCGCCGACCGCGATGCTCGACCTCGAGTCCGGACTCGACGCGGTCGACGCGCTCGAGGCCGAGGCCGAAGCCGAAATCGGCGAGACGGTGCCCGAACTGTGGACCGCTTACGAGCGGGTCGCGCCGACCGTCCGCTCGATCGCGGCCGACGACGAGCACGGCGCTGCGTATCTGTCGATCCGGGCGCTCGAGGTGCTGCGCGACCGTGCGGGCGTGATCGTCGCGGAGAGAGCTGATTTCGGCGCGGCCCCCGCGGACGAGTGGGACGAACTCGCCGAACTCGCCCGTCGACTGCTCGAGGCCCGGCCGTCGATGGCCGTCCTTCGGAATCGAGTCAACCGGACGATGGCCGAGGCGACGGATTCCGTCGCAGACGGCGACCCCGCTGCCGGGGCGCCGGCCGTCCTCGAGTCCGCGCTGTCGAACCTCGAGCGCGCGCTGGGGGCCGACGCGGACGCCGCGGCCACCGCCGGTGAGCGCATCGACGGCGCCGTTGCAACGCTCTCGCGGTCCGGGACCGTCCTCGAGGCGCTTCGCGGCGGCGACCCCTCACGCGTGTTCGTCGCGGAGTCGCGCCCGGCGCGCGAGGGGATCGACGTGGCCGAGGAATTCGCGGCGGACGACGCCGTCGACTGCCCCGTGGCGGTCCACACCGACGCGGCCGCGGCGCACGTGCTCTCGAGCGAGGACGTCGACCGGGTCGTCGTCGGCGCCGATACGGTGCTGCCCGACGGTTCCGTGGTGAACAAGACCGGTACCCGCGCACTGGTGCTCGCCGCCACTCGCGAGGGCGTTCCTGTGACGGTCGTGGCCGCCACCGACAAGATCTCGACCCGCGAGGAGGTAAATCTCGAGTCCGGCGATCGCTCGGCGGTCTACGACGGCCCGGCGTCGCTCGACGTGGTGAACCCGACGTTCGACGTGACGCCCGCAGACTGCGTCGATGAACTGGTGACCGAGCGCGGGGCGCTCGAGTCCGCGGACGTGAGTGACGTCGTCGAGGAGTTGCGGGAACTCGAGGGCTGGCGCGAGATGTTCTAGGTCACGCTCCGTCCGTGGGGTTTTTGCGTGACACAAATCTATTATCGGTAGGTGGCGATGACGAAGAGTTACCCCCACTCAGCCCCTTGTGATGAGACTTTTCACTGAGCCACCACCGTTTCACTCATAGATAGGTCTCACCGATACGGCTCTTCATCACTCACCGAACCGATCAGCGTTGTACCTGTCGAGACGATTCGAGAGATCACGCTTCAACTCGTCTCGATACCCCTGTACCTCCTCGTGAAGTTCGGCCCCGCTCCACGACCCAAATCCCTGCAGTTTGTCCTGGTCCGCCATCACCAGAATAGTACGTCGCGTTCGGGATAGGCGTTCGCCCAAACCTTCAACCCCGATTCGAGCGTATCGCCCGCTATGGAATTCGAACTCGAGCGACTCGGGGTGCACGAATCGGTCGAGGCGGTGTTTCCGCCGTCGGAACTCGCGGACTACCTCACCGATCTCCCGGCCACCGTCGACGTGATCGGCGACGACGAAATCGCGGCCCGCGACGCGGTCGTCACCCTCGAGTATCACCCGGACTGCCTCGAGTGTGCGTGGGTCCACTCCATCCAGTCAGGCGTCGATCGGTTCCCGTTCGACGAGTTCGAGTCCAACGGCGTGGTGCTGACGAACAGCACGGGGATCCACGGGCGGAGCGTCGGCGAGACGGTCGCGGGCTACCTGCTCTCGTTCTCGCGGCGCCTCCACGACCTCGTCGCGAACCAGACGGAGCGTCGCTGGGAGCGCCCCGCGTGGGACGACGGGTTCACGCTGCCCGGCAAGACCGCCTGCGTCGTCGGCACCGGAACGCTCGGCCGCGGCGTCGCCGAGACCCTCGGCGGACTCGGTCTCGAGGTGCGGGGCGTTCGCCGCTCCGACGAGTCCGTTCCGGGCTTCGACGAGATCTATACCGACGATCGGCTGCTCGAGGCGATCGAGGGCGTCGAATTCGTGATCGTCACGGTGCCGCTGACCGAGGAGACCCACCACCGATTCGACGGCGAGGTTTTCGAAACCATGCGCGACGACGCCTACTTCGTCAACGTCGCACGCGGCCCCGTCGTGGACGAACCGGCGCTGATCGACGCCCTCGAGTCCGATTCCATCGCGGGCGCGGCGCTGGACGTCTTCGAGGAGGAGCCCCTACCCGAAGAGTCGCCGCTGTGGGGGATGGACGAGGTGATCGTCACGCCCCACTGCGCGGCCTACACGCGAGACTACTTCCGCGACGTCGGCGATATCGTCCGCGAGAACGTCTCGCGACTCGGGACCGGCGAGGCGTTCCACAACCGCGTCGTCTGACCGTGGCACCGCAGGTGACGATCCGGGAGGCGACCGTCGACGACGCCGAAGCGATCAGCGACGTGCACGCGGCCGCGATCCGCGAGGAGGGGAGCGAGGGCTACACCGACCGGCAGGTCGAGGCGTGGCTCGCGAACGTCCACCCGGAACGGTACCCGCTCGAGGAAGACGGCTTTCAGATCGTCGTCGCCGAACGCGAGGGCGACGATGGCGACGGCGGCGATCCCATCGGATTCGGCCTGCTCGACTGCGAACCTCCCGACGTCGACGACGACCGGACCGGCCAGATCGGCGCGGTGTACGTCCACCCCGATCACGCTCGCGAGGGCGTCGGTACCGCGATCCTCACCGACCTCGAGTCGGCCGCACGGGAGGCGGGCCTCGAGACGCTCGTCCTGACGGCCTCGCGGAACGCCATCGGCTTCTACGAGCAACGGGGCTACGAGGGGGTCGAGACGGTTTCGCTCGAGATGAGCGACGACGTGGCGCTGGCGTGTTTGCGGATGCGGACGCGATTGAAAGACGGACCGTCGCGATAGGACGGAACGTGTCTCGCTCGAGTGGCCGGGCGCACGACTCGAGTATCGCGAGAGTCGTGCAACCCGGGGAAGGGCAGGCTGTTCTCCAACGAACACCGCGAGCGACCGAAGGGAGCGAGCGGGCCGACGACCGATGTGAAGTGAACGAAAGCGCGGCGCTACGCGCCGCGTATAGACGAGCGGCGCGAGCCGCGAGTCGAGTGAACGGAACGGAGGGAAGAGGCTTTTCATCGAAGTTTTGCCGAGGGCGCGGCTTCGCCGCGCCCGCAGAGCAAAAGTTCGGTTCTAGAAGAATTTAAACAGATCGTCGCGATTCTGCTCGTGCAGGTGCGTGCGGACGGCTTCGTTGAGACTGCTGACCTGGCCGTTCTTGGCGGTGATCGGGGCGATCGTTTCCTGCCACTGTTTCCACGGCGGGAGCAGGCCGAGGCGGTCGCAGAGGTCGTTCAGACGCTCGTCGCGGTCGTCGACCTTGTCCATCTTGTTGACGGCGACGACGGTGGGGATGTCGAGGTCCCGGAGGAAGTGGAACATCTCGACGTCGTAGGGAATCTCGTCGGGACCCGAGTGGCGGTCGATGATGTCGATGACGCTCTTGCCGTCGACGACCAGGATCCCGACGAGGACGTTCTCGGCGTACTCCTCGAGGTAGCGGACGATGTTCGTCTTGATCTCCTCGCGGTAGTCCTCGTCGACGCCGCTCATGAAGCCGAAGCCGGGGAGGTCGGTGACGACGAAGTCCTCGGCGGCCCAGTCGTAGTGGTTGGGCTGGCGCGTGACGCCGGGTTTCCCGCCGGTGTCGAAGCTGTGGCCGGTGAGCTCGCGCATGAGCGTCGACTTGCCCACGTTCGAGCGACCGACGAGCGCCACCTCGGCGTCGCGGTCGGGTCGCGTGTCGAACATACGCCGTCGTAGGGGAGTCGCGGGTTTATACGCACGGTACTTGCCCCGCGAGCTAGACGACCGTCACGAGCAGGAGGCCGACGACCGTCGACGCGACCGCCAGCGCGGCGATACCGACGAGTACGCGCCGAAAGCGCCCCAAGTTATAGTCCCGGGAGTGCTCAGCCCTTCACGTGCGGCTCGTTCAGTTGACAGTGCCGACGGGCAAGCGGGAGACGATCCTCGAGGCGCTCGACGACCGAGAGATCGACTACGTCCTGACCGACGAGGAGAGCAATCGGGGGTATACGGCGGTTGTCTACTTTCCGCTGCCGAACGCGGCGGTCGAACCCGTCCTCGACGAACTGCAGGACGCGGGCGTCGACGAGGACGCCTACACGGTCGTCGTCGACGCGGAGACGGTCGTCTCGCGGCGCTTCGAGACCCTGAAGGAGGAGTACGAGAACGGCGACGTCGAGACTGACCGGATCTCGAGGCAGGAGCTCCAGTCCGAGGCCGACTCGCTGACGCCGACGTTCGCGGTCTACTCGATCATGACGGTCATCAGCGCCGTCGTCGCGACGGCGGGCCTCTTCCTCGATTCGCCGGCGGTCGTCGTCGGCTCGATGGTGATCGCGCCGCTGATCGGGCCGGCGCTCGGACTGAGCGTCGGCTCGGTGATCGACGACGAGGAACTGTTCCGGGAGAGCCTCTACTACCAGATACTCGGCATTCTCCTCGCGATCGCTGCGGCCGCGGTGTTCGCCTGGACCGTCCGGATGACCAACATCGTTCCACCGGGGCTCAACCTCAGCGAGGTCGGCGAAATCTCCGAACGACTCGCGCCCGACCTCCTCTCGCTGGCGATCGCGCTGGGCGCCGGCGTCGCGGGAATCATCAGCATCGCGACGGGGACCGCCGTCGCGCTGGTCGGTGTCATGATCGCCGCGGCGTTGATTCCGCCCGCCGCGGCGGCCGGTATCGCCATCGCGTGGGGCCAGCCCTCGGCCGCCATCGGCTCGACCGCGCTCGTGTTCGTCAACGTCCTCTCGGTGAACCTCGCCGGCCTCGTGACGCTGTGGTGGGCCGGCTACCGGCCGGAGAACCTGTTCTCGCTCGGGGAGACGGAACAGCGCGTCCGTCGACGGGTGCTCGGACTGGCCGTGATCGTCCTCGTCTTCGCCGTCTTCCTCGGCGCCATCTCCTACTCGTCGTACACCGTCTCCACGTTCGAGCAGAACGCCCGCGAAGAGACCGCAACGGTCCTCTCGCAAGAGGAGTTCGAGGCGTATCAGATGCTCGAGTTCGAGGTGGTCATGGACGAGAACTACCCGTTCCTCGGCCCCGAGCGCGTCGTCATCACCGTCGGTGGGCCGCCCGGGGAGGCGCCGCCAGAGTTGGCCGATCGGTTACACGAGCGGATCAACCGCCACACCGAGGAAGAGGTGGCCGTCGAAATCAGATACGTCGGCCTCGTCGAGCGCTGACCGTCACCAGCGACTCGCGTCGTCTGGTCCCCATCTGCCCTTCTCCGCGGCCCTCGCCGACGGCCGGTAGGACTATGCCGCTCCGAGACCGTCCTCCCCTCGAGTCGTCCGTCGCCGATGGTCAGAGTCTCCCTCACCCACGTCCTGTTGTTCATCGCGGTGATCAGCGTCTCGACGATGTTCGTCGGCGTCGTCGTCACGGAGACGGGCCTGTACGCCCAATCTGCCGCGGACGAGAGCGATAGAAAAGTCGCAACGATCGACGCCGAAATCGACGTCGTCAACGATGCCGAGGCCGGGTCGACGTACAACGGCAGCGAGGTAACGCTGTACGTCAAGAACGTCGGCGGCGGCTCCCTCGACCCGGCCGACGTCGACCTCGTTCTGGACGGCGAGTACGTCGAGCCGAACGGGACGACGGTCTTCGGGTATCCGGACACCGCGTGGCGCGAAGGGTCGGTGCTCGAGCTGACGGTCCCGGCGTCGCTCGAGCCGGGCGATCACCGCGTCCTCGTCGAAATCGACGGCGCACGGGATCGGCTCGAGTTCACCGTCGCGTAGTAGCAGAGCTGCAATGTGGCGGCCCCCGCCTCACTGGAGCCACAATTACCGACCGCGGAGTCGCTCGAGCAGGCCGACCGACGAGCCGCCGGTGCTGGCGTCCGCGTCCGAGTCCGAACGCGAGCCGTCGTCGCCAGCGTCGTCACCGCGGGTGCGACTGAGCCGTCGGCGGATCCACGCTCGGGGCCCGCCGATCCGGTTGAGCAGGTAGGTCGGGAAGTACAGCGCGAGCGCACCGAGGGTGAGAAAGCCGGCTCCGGCGACTGGACGGCCGTCCCAGAGGAAGTTGACGCCGACGACGAACATCGGGCCGGCCATCGAGAGGCCGGCGGCGGTCTGGAGCATCCAGAGGATTCCGGGCCCTCTCATGGCGTGCTCGAGTCGAAATCGGGCCGTCGACCCACGTTACCCCTCGAAGGGGAGTTCGGGCTCGTAGTCGACCGCTTCGATGGCCGCCTCGAGCACCGTATCGACGTCCTCCCCGGTCTCGACGCTCATGGTGTAGTCGGCGTTCAGTTCGTCGAGGAGATCTTCGTCCCAGACCTCCCGGCGATCGACCTTGTTCGCGACGGTCAGGACGGGCACGTCCTCGAACTGGGCGACGATCGAGTCCCGGAGCTCCAGTTGCGAGGCGAGGGGGTAGCCGCACTCGCCGCTGGGATCGATCATCACGAGCATGCAGTCGGCGAGGTGCTCGATGGCGCTGACCGCCTGGGACTCGATCTCGTTGCGCTCTTCGGGCGGACGGTCGAGCAGCCCCGGCGTGTCGACGAGCTGGTAGCGGAGGTGCTCGTGCTCGAAGTGGCCGAGGCCGATCCCCTTCGTCGTGAAGGGGTAGGAGGCCGTCTCGCCGCGGGCGCTGGTGACGTCGTTGACGAACGAGGACTTGCCGACGTTCGGATAGCCGGCGACGACGATGGTCGGCTCGTCGGGATCGATCTCCGGCAGATCCCGCAGGTCGTTGCGCGATTTGTTGATGTAGCGCAGTTCGTCGTCGACCTGTTCGACGATGTCCGCCAGTCGGGCGAAGGCCTGTTTTCGGTGTTTTCGCGCGGTGTCAACGTCGGTCTTGCGCAGGCGGGGCTGGTACTCCTCGTGGATCTCTCGGGCCTTCCGGCTGGCCCACATCACCTCCGAGAGGCTCTGGCGAAGTTCGTCCACGTCGACGATCGCGTCCGCGAGTTCGTAGTAGAACGGATGCACGTCGTCCTCGTACGCGAAGTCCGGCCACGCCGTGACGACGTTCTCGAGGTTGTCCGAGATGATGTTGGCCGCCGTCTGCAGCATCGACTGCTGGGCCTCGAGGCCGCCTTTGGCCTTGCCGGCCCGCGCTGCCCGCGAAAACGCCTTGTCGATCAGCTCTTCCGACGTGGGCGTCGTCGGAAGGTCTTCGAAAATCATACGCAGGGCTAGGACGCGCTCTCTTAAAAGGTCGTTCGTTATCCTGTGACCGGTACTGGTCGCTAGATTCGCCGAGCGACTGCGGCGACCCCGCCCCACTGATCAACGGTCGTAGTATACGCGCCGCGTTCTTATCGTCGCTCGGCGCCTCCCGTCTAGTATGACAAACTGGCGCGCCGTGTTCATCGGCTTCCTCGTCGCGACCGTGCTCGGACTGTTCGGCCTCGCCCTGCCGGGGATCGGCCAACTCGCCGCGGGCCTGATCGGCGGCTTCGCCGCCGGTTACATCGCCGGGGGCGGTCTGGGCAGCGGCTTCTGGCACGGGCTACTCGCCGGCGCTTTCGGCGGAATCTTCGCCGGCCTGCTGCTCGCGTTCGTCGTCGGCATCGCCGGCTGGGCGCTCGGCCCCGTCGGCGGCGCCATCTCGGGCGCTGCCGGCCTCGGCATCTTCACCGTCGCCGTCGTCGTCTCGGTCGTGATGGCCCTCGAGAGCGCCATCGCGGGTGCGATCGGCGGCGCGCTCAATTCCGGCCGTGCGGGCCGGAGCGAACCCCAGCGGTATTGAGCGGCGACTCGAGGGCGGTTTTGAATTCCTTTTTAGTTCGAATCAGGCCGACGCCATCTCGCGACAGCTCTCGGCGCACTTCGGGAGGATCTCCGCGCAGGCCTGACAGTGGTCGTCGTCGTGTTGCTCGCACTCCTCGGCGCACTCCTCGCAGAGGTCCGCGCAGATCTCGCCCAGTTCCTCGTGGTAGCCGGAGTTGCGGGCCATGAACCGCGCGTGCAACGAGGCGACGTCCGCGACGTCCCGGCAGAGCCGGACGCAGCGGGCCATCCCCTCGCCCTCGCCCGCGCACTCGTCGGCACACCACTCGCAGACCTGAGCGGCCTCGAGGCAGTTGTCGATACACTCCTGCATGTGGTCGTCCGCGTGGTCGATCTGTTGAAGCGCCATCACTCGGTTTTCCGACGCGCGTCGGCATCAAGATGTGACGGGCGCCTGCAAGGGAAAACCGACCACTCGGTGGCGATACCCGCAGCCAACGGGTGCGTCGTCGATCGAGTTCGCCGCCCGCTTACCACTGGCGGCCGTCGCCCTCTCGAGTCGACTCGGCCGCCTCGTCGCGCGCCCCGTCGGTCGCGATGCCGGGTGCGGGGGCCGGTTCGGGCTCGCGGTCGGGGCCGGAAAACCCGCCCCCGGTCGGGGCGAAAAACGCCGCCAGCACGAGGGCCCGTTCGGAGATCGGGTGGGCGGTGACGATTCGGGCCGCGAACGGTCACGTCGAGTGACCGTTCTCGCCGCTAATAGGTAGGTCTCGAACCTGCCGGCTCATTACGGTATCCTCCCTCGTGGCCGTACGTGGTTCGGATCGACCCGGCCCGTCAGTGCGTCGTCGCGCTCAATTTTGCACCGAAGTGTACCATAGAAAACCTTTTACCATCCGTGCGGGGCTGACAGAACTGAGACGGTGGTCCTCGACGCCGTCGGACCCGACGATCCCGACTCGTTCGGCGGTCGGAGTCCGCTCCGCGAGCAATCGGTGCCCTGACGCGAACGATCAGCGCCGCGCCTCGAGTTCCGTCTCGAGGTCCGCGAGGTCCATGTCCTTCATCGAGAGCAGGACCAGCAGGTGGTAGACGATGTCGGCGGCCTCGTAGGCGATCTCGTCTTCGTCGTCGTCCTTGGCCGCGAGCACGAGTTCCGTCGTCTCCTCGCCGAGTTTCTCGAGCACCGCATTCTCGCCCTTCTCGTGGGTGAAGAGCGAGGCGGTGTAGGAGTCCTCGGGCAGCGTTTCCTTGCGATCCTCGATTACGGCGAACAGCTCCTCGAGCGTGTCGTCCATTTACATCTCACCGGAGACGTCGCGGATATCTTGCAGTTCCGAAAACTTCTTGCTGTCGTCTCGCCCGTCGGCGAAGACGTCCTCGGTGACTTCGATCGCGGCGTTCGTCCGGGCCGCCAGCGCCAGCGAGTCGCTCGGTCGGGCGTCGATGACGGTCTCGCCGCGGGGCGTCTCGACGTGGAGGTCGGCGATGTAGGTCCCGCCCTGCCCGTCGTTGCGTTGTTCGATCTCGTTGATGACGACGCGCTCGATCCGGCTTCCCAGCTCCTCCATGACGTCCAGCAGGAGGTCGTGGGTCAGCGGGCGACCGATGTCCTCGGCCTCGAGGCCGCGGGCGATGCTCGTCGCCTCGTTGAATCCGATGAAGATCGGGACCACGTCGTCCTCGCCGTCGACGGCGAGGACCACCACTGGAACCGGTCCCTGCGGAGTGCCCGCGACGCGGACGGCGTCGATAGAAGCCTGCATATCGTAACCCTCGCCTGCGAGGGAGAAAACATGTCCGGTCGCGAATGCATGCACGACGATGACGTTCCGATGTGCGATTCGTGCAGTCCTCGAGTTTCGCGGATGACCTCGAAGCCGAACGACGTGCCAGTACTCCCACTACGTCGCCGGTACTCGCCACTCGAGGGTGCGAATCGAGTACGCTGCTCACACTGGCAACGGGGATTTCCACACCCTCCCCAGCCGATTCGCTCGCTCCGCTCGCTCATCCCTCGCGCACTGTCGTCGCCCGACTTCGCTTTCGCTCAGTCGGCCGACAGCGCGCGCCTCCGCATACGGTTCTCCGGTCCGATCGACCTGCCCCCGAGCCTCCTACGCGTCCTCGAGCGGGGGCACCGCCGCGTCGTCGTTCTCGAAGAAGGCCAGCCCGTGGATGCGGCTGTCGGGGGTCAGTTCGGGGTGGAAGGCGGTGCCGACGACCGGGCCCTGTTTCACGGCGACCGGGCGGCCGTCCCACGAGGCGAGCACCCGGGCGTCCCCGCCCCCGACGTCGTCGATGGCCGGCGCGCGGATGAACACCGCCGGATAGGGGTCCTCGAGGCCGTCGACTGCGAGCGGCGCCTCGAAGCTGTCCTTCTGGCGGCCGAAGGCGTTGCGCTCGACGCTCACGTCGAGCAGGCCGAGTTCGTCGACCCGGTCGTCGTTCGCGTCGCTCGAGGCGACGATCAGGCCGGCGCAGGTCGCGAGCAGCGGTTTCCCGGCCGCGACGTGGTCCCGGATTTCGGGGGCGATGCCCTCGCTGTGAACCAGTCGGGAGATGGTCGTCGACTCCCCGCCGGGCATCGCCAGCAGGTCGCAGTCGGGGACGTGCCCCGCGTCGCGAATCTCGCGGACCGTCACGTCGCGGCCGCGGGCCTCCGCGGCGCGTTCGATGGCGGCGGCGTGTTCCTCGACGTCGCCCTGGACGGCGACGACGCCGGCGGTCAGTGACATGGCCGCCGGTAGGGATGGCTCTCCCAAAAAGGTCGCGTCCCCCGACGACCGATACGGACCGATCCGACAACGCGCGGTGGCGCGCGCTGTGTCGCGCTGAGTAGAAGCGAAGCGCGACACGAAGCCGTGCGAGGGATGAGCGAACGGAGTGAGCGAATCGGCTGGGGAGGGCGTGGCGATTCCTTGTTGCCACGATAGCAGAACGCTTCGTTCCGCGTTCAGCAACACTCCCTCTCGAGTCCTAGTCCGCTCGAAGCCGAATCCGGATCCCGTCCGAATCGGTGATCTCGAGGCCGTCCTCGAGGTCCGTACCCGAGACGCCCTCGCCCTCCAGCCGGGTCCGAATCGACTCGAGTGCGTCGTTCGAGGGCACGACGAGTTCGAACCACTCGAGTCCCCGATGGCCCTCCGCGACGGGACTCGAGCGCCCGTTCCAGGTGTTCACCCCGAGGTGGTGGTGGTAGTCGCCCGCGGCCAGAAACACCGCCTGCGGAACGCTCGTCTTCACGTCGAAGCCGAGCGTCTCGACGTAGAACGAGCGCGCGGCCTCGAGCGAGGCGACCTCGAGGTGGACGTGACCGACCGTGGTCCCCGACGGCACTGCGTCGCTCGAGTCACCGCCGGCGGCCGCCGCGACGGCCTCGAGGTCCAGCGGCCACGTACCGATTCGCGGGTCGCCCGCCTCGTCGCGGGGCCACTCCGCCCGCGGCCGGTCGCGGTAGATCTCGACCCCGTTCCCTTCGGGATCGCGCAGGTAGAGCGCCTCGCTGACGCCGTGGTCGGAGGCGCCCGTGAGTTCCCAGCGGTCCCGGATTCGCTCCAGCGCGTCGCCCAACGCCTCGCGGCTGGTGACCTCGAACGCGGTGTGAAAGAGCCCGGCCGCGTCGTCGGGTCGCGGGGACGCGTCGGGGTCGTGGCGCACCTCGAGCAGCGGCGTGCCACCGGCGCCGAGCGTCGTCGTCGCCGACTCGCGGTTCAGCACGGCGAGGCCGACGACGTCGCGGTAGAACTCGACGGTCGCCGTCAGATCGGCGACGACCAGCGCGGCCCGGCCGAGACGCGTCGCGGCCGGCAACAGCCCGGGAGACTCGTTCATACGGACGATAGGCACTGCCAGCATATAGGCGAACTGCCCGAGTCGTCGGGGGAGAACGGGTCGACGCCGCCGCTGGCCGCGAAACTGGGTCTGAAAAGCGATAGCGGTGCCGGTCTACGCGACGAACGTCAGGAGCTGGACGATGACGCCGACCATGACCCCGGTCGCGATGACCGTCTTGGGGTCGATCTTGATCGCGTTCGAGTCTTCGGAGTCGAAATATCGGACGAGTCCGGCACTCGACATCAGCCCGCCGCTGTTCTGTCCTCGGTCCATACCCGCCACTACGGACGTGGGGAACTAAATCTTTCGTCCCGCACGGTACCGCAGTGCCAGCACGCCGACGCATCGATGCTGGCGCGTCGGCGCCGACGCACGTGAGCGGTTCACTGACGCGTCGACGATCACGGCAAGCCTACCCCGGTGGGAAACCCTTATGCGCGACGCGTCGGAACTAGCGGTGAACCGATGACTGTCACACTCAAGGATTTCTACGCGGACTGGTGTGGCCCCTGCAAGACCCAGGATCCGATCCTCGAGGAACTCGAGGACGACTGGGAGGGCCGATTCGAGGTCGAGAAAGTAAACGTCGACGAACAACAGGATATTGCCAACGAGTACCAGGTGCGCTCGCTGCCGACCCTGATCATCGAGAACGACGACGGCATCGTCGAACGCTTCGTCGGCGTCACGCAGCGCGACGACATCGAAGACGCGCTCGAGTCGGCCGGAGCGTAAGCGCCGGTTCGCTCGAGGCGATCGTTTTCAGCGAATCAGTGAACGCCCAGCGGCGGCACCGATGGTGAACAGCAGCGCTGATAGTGAGTGGCCGCCTTAGTGGTGAAACGGCAGCGCGGGTGGTGAGCGACAGCGACGGCGGCCTCTACGGTTCGTCGGGGTCGACGTCGTCGGAGTCCTCGTCGAACCCGAACTCGTCGTCGGCATCGACCTCGTCGTCGGCTGGCGGCTCCTCGGTGGCACCGAAGACGTCGTCGTCCGTCTCGTCGATAGCGTCCGGCTCGTCGATAGCGTCCGGCTCGTCGATAGCGTCCGGCTCGTCGATAGCGTCCGGCTCGCCGCCAGCGTTTGTCTCGTCGCCGGTATCCGGCTCGTCGTCTATCTCGACGGTCGTGACGGTATCCGTCTCCGCCGTCGCCGACTCCTCGAGGTCGAACTCGTCGGTCGCGAGTTCGTCGCCGCCGACGCTGACGCTGCCCTCCTGAATCTCGATGACGACCTCGTCGCCGTCCGGGGGCGCGTCGGTGGCGAACAGCCCGGTCGCCGCCGACTCGACCTCCTGATTGACCGACCAGATAAAGCGCAGGACCGACTCGAGTTCGGTGCCGGCCTGTCGAACCCCCCGTTGGGGCGAGAGTTCGCCGATG
The DNA here is from genome assembly GCF_017352155.2 of Haloterrigena alkaliphila. Taxonomy (NCBI): domain Archaea; kingdom Methanobacteriati; phylum Methanobacteriota; class Halobacteria; order Halobacteriales; family Natrialbaceae; genus Haloterrigena; species Haloterrigena alkaliphila. The sequence continues at coordinate 1,113,699 of NZ_CP071462.1, read as the reverse complement.
CTCTGGGCCCCTTCGGGGTGGAGGTACTGGATTGGGTGGTTGTTCGGCACCTCGCGGAGGTCGACGTCGAACGACCAGAGGTAGGGGAGCAACTGGACGGCGTACCCCTTCGGTTTCGGCGCTTTGCGCCCGGCGGCCGTCAGGGCCACGCCGAGGGCGGTCGTTCCCGTATCGGTGTCGTAGTAGACGCCCTCGAGGCCCGGAACTGAAACGCGCATACGCGAGGTGAGGTGCCAGCCACTGGTGAGTCTGCACCCGGCACCTGCTACCCGCGTTTTAGGGGGAGAGGGGCGGACGATCGCCGACTACCGTAGGCCCTCGGCCGACCGCCGTCGATTCCCCCTCAGAAGCTGTCGGCGAACTTGTCCCGGCGGTTGACGTCGATCTCGCTCAGACTCGAGCGCTCCCGACTCGCGGCGAAGGTGATGACCTCGGCGACCTCCTCGGGTTCGCTGACCTCGCCTTCCTCGAACGTCTCAGCGAAGGTCGATCCGTCGCTCGTCTCGAACTCCGAGCGGACTTCGGCGGGGTTGACGACGGTGACGCCGACGTCGTCGTCACCCAACTGCGCCGCCACGCTCTTGGCGAACCCGCGGACCCACCACTTCGAGGCGGCGTAGACGGGGTTGAACGACCGCGGGTACTGGCCCGCGAAGCTCCCGACGAAGATCAGGTGGCCGTCGCGCTCGCGGACGTGGGGGATGGCCGCCCGCGTCGCGTAGAAGACGCCGTCGACGTTGGTCTCCTGCATCGTCTCGTACTCCTCGGTGCTCATCGATGCGACGTCGCTCCCCCGCGAGAGGCCGGCGTTGTTCACCAGCACGTCGATTCCGCCGAACGTCTCGACCGTCTCCTCGATCAGCGCGTCGACGTCGCCCTCCTCGCGGACGTTCGTCGGCACCACCAGCGTCTCGACGCCGTGGTCAGCCTCGAGGTCGTCGGCGAGGTCGGACAGCCGGTCCTCGCTGCGGGCGGCGAGGACGACGTTTGCTCCTTCTGCCGCGAGGGTCCGACAGGTCGCCGCGCCGATTCCCGAACTCGCGCCCGTAACGATCGCCGTTTTCCCCGTGAGTGCGTCGTCGGTCATACCCGGAAATCACGTCCGCCGACCCCTAAAACGCGCGGGTTCCGGGACGCTCGTCGGCGCGTGGTGGTATCGTGCCGACATTCTGGCCGTTCAGGGCTGCTTCAACGCTCGGCTCGCGATAGTTGTTCCAGTAGACGTATATAGAAGAAATCCGAACTGTCTCGTACAATGGGGGGCCATTGGGGGACGAGCAGCAGCGCCAGCAGCCGCAGTACCGTTCGCGCGTCGCCGGTCGCCGACGCGCTCGAGAACTGGACCTACTCGACCAGTCCGTCCGACCGGGACGCCGTCGCGCGGCGGCTCTCGGCCGCGTTTCCGGAGGCCGACGTGCGCCGGGGCGACGGCTCGAGGGCCCACGACGCGGTCGTCGACGACGTCCGCGTGCTCATCGTCTCCCGGCTGGATTCGGCGTTCCGGCGGGACTTCTACACGCTCGCCGATCGCTTCGACGACGTCGTGGTCTTCTCGACGACCTGTCACGCGTCGACGCCGAACGAGTGGCGCGAGTTCAAGCACCGCAACCGCGGACGCACGGGCGGGGCGCGAGTCCGGTTCGCCCACCGGCGCGACTCGAGCGAGGGGGACGGTCCGAGCGTCGTCCGGACGCTCGCGGAGCTGGCGGTGCCGGCCGTCGGCATCGTCGCGCTGCTCGCGGCGTCGCTGGGGCTGTTCGGAACGGGCGGGTCGGCGGTGGCCGCGCTCGAGGGGTACGCGCGTGCCGTTGGGACAGTTACCGTTCTCGCGAGCGTCCTGACGATCACGGTCCTGCTGACCCGCCGTCGGGTCTGTGCGTCGGTGCTGCGCCGGATTCCGCACACCTGATCGCGCGACTGGGTCCGCGGTATTTTGTTTTCGGTGGCTCGAGCCGCGTGCGTACCTGTGGCTTCGCTTCGGACCGGCAGACCAGAGTGCGGTGGCGCGCGCTGTGTCTCGGTGAGCGAATAGCGAACCGAGAGACGAAACTGCGCGAGGGATGAGCGAAGGAGCGCAGCGAGTGAGCGAATCGGCTGGGGAGGGCGTGGCAATTCCCTGATGCCACGATAGCAGCACGCTCGCCGTTACTCATCCCGCTACTACGAGACTCGAGGCCGTCACTCGCTCCGCCACTACGGGACTCGAGCGCCAGCCATCGACATACCACACCCCTCCGGTTCGATCTGCGCACTCTAGCCACAACCTTGATCGCCGCGCTCTCGAAACGATGGCGCAATCAATGAGCGGCGACCATTCTACGGGCCGAACGCCGCGACTCGAGGACCCGCTCCTCGAGGAGTACTGGGACTGGGTCGCGGTCGCCTTGTTCCTGTGGCTGGCCGTCGACCTGCTGACCTCCCTGTCGGCGGCGGCGACGGTCGGCCTCGAGGCCGAACTGAATCCGCTGATGGCGTGGCTGCTGGCCCGCCACCTCGCGGTCGTCGTCGCGGCCCATCTGGCGATCGCCGTAGCGGTCGCCGGGCTGTTCGCCGTGCTCTTCGCTCGCGCACAGGCCGTCCCGCGGCGGTTTCAGTGGGCCGTGCAGGTGGGGATCGAGGGCTTTCTGGGAACGCTCGTCGCCGTCGGCCTGTTCGCGTTCGCGAACAACATGACGGTGATCGTTTTCGGTCAGGGGCTGTTCTGATCGCGAAAGACGTGCTTCCGCGTCGCAATCGTTTGCTCGAGGAACGACTGTCTGAGAACGATAGCTCGAGGAACGGTCTCGAGCGTGCTGCTATCGTGGCAACGGTGATTTCCACACCCTCCCCAACCGATTCGCTCACTCGCTCCGCTCCCTCGCTCATCCCTCGCGGTCATCGATCCGCGGCTCACTGTGCGTTCGCCGCGGATCCGCGCGCCCACGAGAAAAGCTGACCCGAGCGAAAAACGCGCCCGAACGTCGCCTCGACGAGTCAGTATTAGTTGAGCCCGTACAGCTCGCCGTACTTCGACTGCACGTACTCGAGGAAGGGATCGGCCGTCAGTTCCTCGCCGGTGGCGCGCTCGATCAGTTCCTGCGTCGTGTACCGTTTCCCGTGCTGGTGGACGTTCTCGCGGAGCCAGCCGTTGAGTTCGTCGAAGTTGCCCTCGCGGATGTCGTCGTCGAGGTCGCCGAGTTCGTCTTCCGCAGCGGCGTACAACTGCGCCGCGAGCACGGACCCCAGCGAGTACGTCGAGAAGTAGCCGAAGGAGCCGTGGGACCAGTGGATGTCCTGCAGGCAGCCCTCCGCGTCGGTCTCGGGGCGGACGCCCAGGTACTCCTCGTACTTGTCGTTCCAGACGTCGGGGACGTCCTCGACCTCGAGGTCCCCCGAGATCAGGTCGCGTTCGATCTCGAACCGGATCGCGATGTGGAGGTGGTAGGTGAGTTCGTCCGCCTCGACCCGGATCAGGTTGTCGTCGTGGACCTGATTGGCGGCCTCGTAGGCCGCTTCGGGCGAGACGTCCTCGAGTTCGGGGAAGCGCTCGCGGGCGATCGGGAGGAAGTGCGCCCAGAAGGGACGGGAGCGCCCGACGTGGTTCTCCCAGAGCCGCGACTGGGATTCGTGAACCGAGAGGTCCCGCGCCTCGCCCAGCGGGGTGCCGTACCCCTCGTCGGGGAGGCCCTGCGTGTAGTTGGCGTGGCCGAACTCGTGGATCGTCGACGTGATCGAGCCCAGCAGGTCGTCCTCCTCGAAGCGCGTGGTCACGCGGGCGTCGAACTGCGTCCCGGAGGAGAAGGGGTGGGGCGCGGTGTCCAGGCGGCCGCGGCCCCAGTCGTAGCCCAGCGAATCGAGGACGTCCCGCGCGAGGGCCTCCTGATCGTCGTCCTCGAACGTGCCCGCGAAGGCGTTCGTTTCGATCTCGGCGTCGCTATCGTCGATCGCGTCGATCAGCGGCACCAGTTCGTCGCGCAGGCGCTCGAGCACGCGCTCGGCCGTCTCGAGGTCGATGTACGGCTCGTAGTCCGAGAACAGCACCTCGTAGGGGTCGGCGTCGGGATCGATGTGGTTCGCGTACTCCCGCTTGAGTTCGACGAGTTTCTCGAGCGTCGGCGCGAACGTCTCGAAGTCGTCGTTCTCCTTGGCCTGTTTCCACTTCGGGTGGGCGTTGGCGGTCGTCTCCGAGATCTCCTCGACGAGTTCCTGCGGGACGCTGGTCTCGCGGTCGTAGCGCCGCCGGACCTCGCGGACGACCGCGGCCCGCTCCTCGTCGAGGTCGCTACTCGCGGTTTCACCGCTCGTTTCTCGAGACGACTTCGTCGTCTCGCCTCCCTCCAGTTCCGCGAGCAGCTCGCCGGTCTCGTCGGCCGTCAGGAGTTCGTGCGCGATCGAGGACAGCGTCGAGAGCTGCTGCGCTCGAGCGGGGGTCCCCTCGTCGGGCATCACGACCTCCTGATCCCACTGGAGGATCCCGGACGCGTTCGAGACGTTCGCGATCCGCCGGACGCGCTCTTCGAACTGCTCGTAGGTGTCGTCGGCCGCCTCGCTCTGGGCCTGATCGGTCGACATGGCCATACCCTAGGCGGGCTCCCGTATCAACGTCGTGGTTCCGGCGGTCTCGAGGGTGGTCGGCGGCGTTCGCGGGTCGACCGAACGGACTCGGGTCAACCGAACGGGCTCAGGTCGATTCTCTCCGTCGCGTCGACGGTCGACCGTCGGGCACCGTGGAACGCATGTCGAGATCAATGACTGTGATACGGTCGGAATCGTGCCGGCTGACGGTCTCTATCGACAGATCTACCGTTCCGGTGATAGCGGTACAGAACTCGCAAGCAGTGGACTGTTCGGGCTTTCTGACGTGTATTCCGATACGATGGTTGTATCCAGTCCAATCGCATCCGCGATCGTGTTCATCGTGAGCCTGCTGATCGGCGCGCTAGGCATCTACGTCGGCGCGCGTATCATCGTCGGCGCCAACGACTACGACCACGCGATCGTCACCGCGGTGATCGGGGCGATCGTCTGGGCGGTCGTCGGCTTCGTCGTCGGATGGATCCCCTTACTGGGGCCGCTGCTGGCGCTGTTGGCGTACATCGCGGTGATCAACTTCCAGTATCCCGGCGACTGGACCGCCGCGGCGATGATCGGTCTCGTCGCCTGGGTGACCGTCCTGGCCGTGCTGTACGCCCTCGCCGTCCTCGGGGTTACCGGCTTCGAAGCGGTCGGCGTTCCGGGCGTCTAACCGGGGTCTCCGTGCGGTTCCGTGACTCCGCGCGGTTCCGTGCTCGATCGTCCCGCGAGCGACGAACGGACAGTCCCGTGCTGATCGGGCGGGAGCGACGACTCGAGCGATCGAACCCCGTGAAACGGGCGTCCGTGGGACCGACGCCGCTCCGTCGGTCGCGAATTTCGTTCACGTCCGCGTCCCCATACTTGTAAGCGGATCCACAACCAAACCCACCACATGACCACTCGCATTCTCGTTCCCACCGACGGGAGCGATTCCGCGACGGCGGCCCTCGAGCACGCGCTGGACGTCGCCGCCGATCGAGACGCGACCGTCTACGTCCTCAACGTGGCGGATACGAACGAGCCGAGCCTCACCCGACTCGGCACCGACGTCGTCGACACGTTAGAGCAGGAGGGCCAGGAGATCGTCTCCGAGGCCGCCGAACTGGCCGCCGACCGCGGCGTGGCCGTCAGCACGCACGTCGTGCAGGGCGAGCCGCGCGAGGTGATCGTCGAGTTCGCGACGACCGGGGTCTCCGAGCCACGGTCGGATGGCTCGGAAGACGGCGGTGTGTCTTCCGGTGTTTCCGATGGACAGTCAAACGACGAGGACGAGACGAGCGTCGCGTTCGACCTGATCGTCATGGGCGCCCACGGTCGGCGCGGCCTGAGCGAGTACGTTCTCGGTAGTATCACGGACTACGTCGTCAACCGGAGCGAGATTCCGGTCCTGACGGTTCGTTCGGCCGACGATGCGACCCGACCGTTGCCGTACACAGACGTGCTGGTTCCGACGGACGGGAGCGTCCACGCGACGGCGGCGGTGGAACTGGGCGCGTCGGTGGCCGCCAGACACGACGCGACGCTACATTTGCTGTCCGTCGTGGACGAACTGCCCGAAGTGCTCGAGGCGGAGGATTCCGAACTCCCCGAAGAGGTCCGGGAGGACCTGCAGGCGACCCTCGACGAGGACGCGGCGACCGCCGAGCGAGCGGGGGCTACCGACGTCACGACGGCGATCGCGACCGGGTCGGTGCCCCGTGAGGTCCTCTCCTACGCCGACGCGAAGGGGATCGACCTCATCGCCATGGGAACGCACGGCCGAACGGGGATCGATCGCCACCTGCTCGGAAGCTTCACGGAGCGAGTGATCCGCACGTCGCCGGTTCCCGTCCTCACGACGCGTCGGGCCGAGGAGATGGACTGAGGCCGCTCGTCGAAAATCGGTTCGCCCGCTGAACAGGTCGGAAAATTGGATATTCTTCTACATCAGGTCCGACAGAGTGGACGAGAAGACCTATAAGCGGACCGGACAGCGACATTCGTAACTTACGGGCGGGGATACCCCGTCGTTCTACCGATGACCACGCGAACGAATGCGAACGGAGGTGAGCGGCTATCGAGCGACAGACGCTGATCGCGCTCGGGGCGGTGGCCGCCGTGTTCGTCGTCCTGGCCCTCGGATCGGTCGCCGCCACGTCGCCGGGCGACGGCGCGAGCGATCGACGGCAACCGATGGTGTCGGCCGGCGACGATTCGTCGCTGTGGCCGTACACGAGCCCGACGACGGCGTTCGAGGACCGGACGCTCGCGATCAACGTGTTGGTCAGCGGCGATCCGGCGGAGACGCGCCGGCACCTGGAGGAGCGAAGCGACGGCGAGTGGAACGAAACCGCCCCCGAAGAGGAAGACGTGAGCGACGCGGGGACCGACGAACGCGTCGGCACGTCGACGGCCTGGGGGACCGCCGACGGCTCGACGCGGTACCTCTACGCCACCACCGACGGCGACCCGTCCGGCGGGCGCTGGATCGACGAGAGCTACCAGCTCCACGACGGCGACTACCTCGGCTCGCGACACCACATCCGGGCCTACGAATCGCCCGATCCCGACGACGAGTGGACCGCGATTCAGGCCCACGGCGAACACTGGGACTGGTTCCGACTCAGCCACACGGTCGACAGCGTCGAGCGCTCACAGCAGTACGTCGAACGCGAGTTCATGGGCCGCCACTACGTGACGGACGTCACGCGCGTCCACCTGGGGAACGACCGCGGCTCCGACGCCGACGGCTGGGTGACGATCGTCGACCTCGACGGCGGCGATCCCCCGTTCCACCTCGCGTTCCTCGGTCTCCTTCCGGGCGCGATGCTGGCGACCCGGGTCTCCTCACGGAACCCGCTCGACGCGCTGGTCGCCGCTCGAGTCCCGCGCGCGCTGCTGTTGGCGGGGTCGCTGATCGCGCTCTACTTCTTCGTCCGGTTCGGCGCGATCGCCGTCGAGACGCGGCTTCACGGCGTGGACCCGCGGTTCATCGCGGGGGCGTTCTATCCGTTCCTCGCCGTCGGTCTGCCGGTCTGTACGTACTACTTCGCGCGGTCGCTCGATCGGCCGACCGCCTTCGCCGCCGGGTCGATCGGCTTCGCGACCGCGATCCTCCTCGATTACACCGTGCTGGGCGTGACGCGACTCCCGGTCAACGTCTTCGTCCACCGGTTCTCGACGGCGATCGCGCTCGGATTCATCGCCGTCGGTGCCTCACACACCGTGCGGGTCGACCCGGAAGACCACGATTTCGTCCGACTCGGTGCGCTCCTCTGGATGGTGACGTTGCTCGTTCCCCTGCTGCGATTCCTGTAGCTCATCTCCTCACTCGGATTCCTGAAACCCGTTCCTTCGTTCGAATTCCTGTAACTCGTTCCTCGCTGCGATCCCTATCGCTCGGTTCCTTGCTCGGATTCCTGTCGCTGTTGTCCGTCCGCGCCAGCGCCTCGAGGGAGAAATATAGTGGCTCGTGGAAGACGCGTGGATGGTCGTCCTCGCGGTCGGCGAGAAACGCGGGAGACGGGGTCGGGGTTCGTGTGAGACGTCCGTTACGGTCCGTGTTAGCGCTCCTCGGGACTCACGTACGGCCGCGACCAGGGCGACGTCACGTGCGTGTAGCCGACCACGCCCACGAAGGTGACGACGTAACACAGCCAGCGCGGGAGTCCGTACCCCTGCACCCAGATCGTCATCAGCAGCGCCCAGGTCGTCAACACGGCCGCGTCGCGACAGATCCGTTCCCCGTTGTGCCGGAGGTACGCGGTCAACCGCCGCCGTCGGGACTCGAGGACCGGGCGATCGTCGCCCACCGTCGTGGCGGCGTCGCGATCCGTCCTCGAGTGCGTCGTTTTCGTTTCGGTCACGGTTGCCGAGACATACCAGAGCCATTGCATACGCTTTTTGGTCGGCGGAGTCGATCGGTCGGGGACCCTGATCGGTGGTCGTCGAAACAGGTCACAAAAAACTAATACGTCGCTTGGGAAAGCACAGGTAATGGGTTCCCAGTTGCCGTGTTGGCACTCGAGGGTGATCGATCGTGAGTGAGCGTTCGTCCGACGCGCTCGCGGGCGCTCGATCGGGGCTGTCCCGGTTTCGATCGGCACTCTCGCGGAATAGCCTCCGAATCGTCTTTCTCGTGATCATCCTCCTCTCGGCCGCCGCCGTGGTCAGCGCGTCGATGGGCAACGAGCTCTCGACCGCGTCCCAGGAGGAGGTCCCCGAGGCGCCGGCGACGGAGAACCACACGGTCGTCACCGAGTCGGGGCGTGCCGGGACGATCACCGTCTACTCGCCCGACGGCGAGGTGCGATACTACGATAACAGCCGCACGAAGTACTTCGACGCCGATCCCGTCGAGGGCGATCCGATGACCATCGAGTACACGGCGACGGACACGATCCACTCAGAGGGGCCGACGTGTACCGACCCGCCGTGTGCGCTCAACGTGATCGAACGCGTCGACCTCGAGGCGGAGAATCCCGAACCCGAGGTCGTCTACGAGCGCTACGACTACAAGGAGACCGCCGGCGAGTGGCACGACGCGGACCGCATCAACGAGACGCACGTCGTCGTCGCCGACATCGTCGCCGACCAGGTGTTCGTCGTGAACACCGAGACGGAGGTCGTCGACTGGCTCTGGGACGCCCAGAGCGACTTCCCCGTCGAGGAAGCCGGGCCGTACCCCGAGGATTGGGCCCACATCAACGACGTCGAGTACATCGACGAGGAGGGCGATCCGAACGACGGACGGATCATGGCCAGTCTCCGCAACCAGGATCAGGTCGTCTTCCTCGATCGAGAGGAGGGGCTGGTCGAGGACTGGACGCTCGGGAGCGAGAACGAGTACGACGTCCAGTACGAACAGCACAACCCCGACTACATCCCCGAATCGCAGGGCGGGCCGGCCGTCGTCGTCGCCGACTCCGAGAACGGCCGCGTCCAGGAGTTCCAGCGCGAGGACGGCGAGTGGACGCGCACCTGGGAGTGGCAGGACGACGTGATCCAGTGGCCCCGCGACGTCGATCGCCTCCCCAACGGGCACACGCTCATCGCCGACTCCCACGGCAACCGCGTGATCGAGGTCGACGAGTCCGGCGAGATCGTCTGGGAAGTCGGCTCGACGCTGCCCTACGAGGCCGAACGCCTCGAGACCGGCGCCGAGAGCGAGGGCGGCCAGAGCGCCCAGGCACTCGGCCTCGAGTCCCGGACGGACGACGATAGCGGCGGCGGAGGCGGGGGCGGTGACGACGGCCTCTTCGGCTTCGACCCGCTCGGCTGGGCCGGCGACGTCCTCGAGAACATCCTCCCGCACCGGGTCCACAACGGCCTCCTGTTCGCGACGCCGATCTGGATGGGGGCGAACGAGTTCGCCGCCATCGGTATCGCGCTCCTGGCCGGCCTGGCGTGGCTCGGCCTCGAGATCACCTGGCAACTTCGCGACGCCGGCGTCCGGTTCCGACTGCCGTTCTACCGGCAGGGCGACTGATACCGTCCGATAGCGCCGTCGGATCTCCGTTCGTTCGATCGTCTGACCGTCCGCCCGTCCGACGGTCTCGATCGCTCGAGGATACCGTTCGCTGAGCGGTGTCGCAGCGATCATCCCCGTTCGACGTAGTAGACGACCACCTCGGCGCGCTGGGACTCGACGAGCGGGCCGGAGGGCAACCGAATCGCGGACTCGGCGCGGACGCTCTCGCGGGATCGAATCTCGTCGCCGATTCGCGGCGGGTCGGTGCCGACCGGATGCGAGACGCGAACGATGACTCGTTCCGGCTGGCGGATCGGGACCGGATCGTCGTACTCGACCGTGACGTCGATGAGCGAGAGCTCGTCGTGCTGGGGCGACTCGACGATGTCGGTCACGTCCCCGTTTACCTCCTCCTCGTACATCCCGGTTCGGTAGGTGTCGTAGGTCACGACCCCGAGAAACGCCGAGAGGACGACGATCGTGACGGCGAGGGCGACGGCGCGTTTTTCCGTCGCGACGCGGGCCTCGTCCTGTTGGAACCAGTTGTCCGGCCGATACCCCTTGTACCAGAGGACGCCGAGGCTGGTGATGTTGATCGTAACCATGTTCACGAGCACGAGGACGCTCGCGGCGATGGCGACCCCCGGAAGACCCCACGCGATGCCGATGCCGACGACGCCCAGTGGCGGAACGACGGCGACGGCCATCATGACGCCGACGAGAGCGGTCGCCGTGCCCGCTGTCAGCGTCCACGCGCCCGCCACGCCGGCACCGATCGCGATGACCAGCGAGAGCAAGTCCGGGGTCAACCGGCCCTCGATCTCCGAAATCGCGAAGAGATCGATCGTCGGCGGAACGAGCGCCGTCGTCCGGACGACGAACGCGAAGGCCGACGCGGTGACGACACCGACGGCGAGCCCGACCGCCTGCTGCTTGATCGCGCGGCGAAACAGCGCGTCGTCGTCGATCACCGTCCCGACGCTCGCGCCGAGCGCGGGTCCGATCAGGGGCGCGATCACCATCGACCCGACGACGACCGCCGGCGAATCGAGTAACAGACCGGCGGTCGCGACGAACATGCTCAACACCATCATGACGACGTACGTGCTGAATCGAGGCGTGAGATCCTTCGCCCGAGCCCGCATCTCCTCGCGGGAGATCCGCGCGGTGTTCTGCGCGTATCGCTGCTCGAGTTCGTCGTACTGTTCGGAGACGACGGTTTCGGCCTCGACGACCACGGTGTAGGAGTTCTCTTCGAGTCCCGCGTTCCGGAGGTCGTCGAGGACGGACTCGACGGCGGGTGCCGGCAGCGGGAACGTGATGACGACCGAGGGCTCCTCGCGACTCTCCTCCGTAATGAGCGTGTAATCGAGCCCTTCCTCCTCGAGCGTCTCTTCGACGATTTGCCGCTTCTCTTTCGGGATCAGGATCTCCACGAGGCGCATGGTCGCACGTCCACAATGCCGTGGAAAAACGTTCGTCCGGCACTGCGTCGAATCAATGGGGAACTGCGGCGCGTCTCGGCTACGCGCCCACCGGTCTCCCGACCGAGCGTCCGAGTCGCTTCGCACGCGGCCCGTTCAGCGGGTCGCCTTGTACGCGAGGAACACCGCCGTCCCGAGCGCCGCGGCGTACCAGAGCGTCCCCACGCGGATCACGACCGTCGCGGCCGCCGCGATGGCTTCGGGGTAACCGAACGTGAGCAGCACGCCGACCATCGACGCCTCCGCGGCGGCGAGGCCGCCGGGCAGCATCGACACCGCGCCGACGACCGACCCGAGACCGAAGACGAACAGGCCGATGACGACGGTGGCTTCGACGCCGAACCCCTCGAGGACCAGCCAGAGCGCGATACCCTCTAACCCCCACGCCGCGAGGCTGAGCAGCGTCGCGACGACCAGCGGTCGGAGCTGGAACAGCCGGTACGCGCTCTCGTAGAACCGCTCCAGTTCGGTCGCGTACTCGCCGAGGACCGGGAGCGACTCGAGTCGTCCGAGGATCGCCAGACAGGCCCGCCGCCACTGGAGCAGCCCGATGCCGACCGCGATGGCGCCGAGGACGGCGACGATGGGAAGCGACGACCGGCTGTAGACCAGCAGGCCGAGCGCGGCCATCGCGCCCAGCGCGACGAGGTCCGTGATTCGCTCGGCGCCGACGACGGAGGTGGTCTCGCTGGCCGGCACGCCGCGCTTGTCCCGGAGGAACCACGCCTTCCAGACCTCGCCGGCTTTCCCCGGCGTGACGACCATCATCAGCCCGCTGAAGAAGGTGATCGCGCTCGCGTCGAGCGGAACGTCCGCTTCGAGACGCCGGAGGTAGTAGTGCCACTTGGCGAAGCGGAAGCCGTAGCCGACGGTCGTCAGGCCGATGACGGCCCCGAACGTCCGCCAGCGCAGCGTGGCGAGGGCGCTCGTCACGTCGCCGACGTCGGCGTAGGCGGCGAGGCCGAGGAAGACGGCGACCGAGAGCAGCGCCGTCAGCCAGACGCCGTGGTCGCGGACGACCCGCCGGCACCGATCGACGACCGTCCCCCCGACTCCGCCGGCCTCGCCGCTCGCCGTCACGGAAACCGCCCCGACGTGAGGGTCCCGACGGCGCGACCGGAGGCGGTGCGGAACTGGTGGAGTTTCGTCGCGACGTGCCCCGAGAGGTAGCGTCCGCGACCGCCCGGCCGCACGCGTCCCTCGCGGACGGCGTCCGCGAGCGACCCGTCGCCCTCGACGATCGTGTAGGCGCGGCCGACCTCCATCGGGAAGTGGGCGTCGCTCCCGCCGGTCGCCGGCAGGTCGCGGGCGGCCGCGAACGACGCCGCGCGGTCGTTGAACCGGCGGCGGACGCAGCGGGAGTTCACCGCTTCGACCCCGTCGACGGCCTCGGCGAGGGCCTCGAGGTCCGTCTCGTAGAACTGCCGCAGCGTGTCGAAGGGGTGTGAGAGGATGGCGACGCCGCCTTGCTCGTGGACGCGGTCGATCACCGTCAGCGGATCCGTTTTGGGCGGTGGCTCCGCCACGTCGAGGGCCAGGAGGTGTCCCTCGGTCGTCGTCACCTCGACCCCGGGAATCACTGCGAGACCGTCCGGCGCGGCGTCCCGAACGGCGTCGACGTTGGCGAGCGTGTCGTGGTCGGTGACGGCGACGCCGTCGAGTCCGGCGTCGGCCGCCGCTTCGGCCACGCGTTCGGGGGGCGTACTCGAGCAGGGCGAGGCGTTCGTGTGGATCTGGAGATCGTATCGTCGTGTCATGGTTGGCTCGGTGCGGAGCGCGGTGAGACGGTCATCTCGGTGCGGTGTGGGGTGAGACGGTCACGCGATCACCTCGACGAGACGGGCCGGAACCCCGTAAAGGACGGCGACGACGAGGAGTCCCCAAAGGACGAGGTTGACGAAGAACGGGGGGTCGCCGAAGAGGAACTTCGGGTCGCCGCCCAGGTTCCGCGTGTGGGCCAGGAAGTGGTAGCGGAAGGCCGCGAAGAACGCGAACGGGAGCGTGGACATCATCCACAGTCCGCCGCGGAAGAACGTGTAGAGCGAGTAGGAGACGAGCAACGCCGCGAGGACGACGACGAGCAACTGGTCGAGCGTCTCCTCGGTGTACTCCGCGAGGGTCGCGCGCGACGCGGCCGGATCGTCGCTGACGGTCATCTCGTGGCGGCGCTTGCCGAGCGCGAGCATCAGCGCCCCGAGGAACGTACAGACGACGAGCCAGGGACTCAGGTAGACGTCGATGGCGACGACGCCGGCGACGGCCCGCAGGACGAACCCGATGGCGATGACCATCACGTCGACGATGACGATATCCTTCAGCAACGCGGAGTAGAGCGCGTTCTGGGCGAGGTACGTACAGACGACGAGGAGGAACAGCGGACCGAGGAACCAGGAGAGGCCGAGCCCGCCGACGAAGAGCAGGACGGCGAACGCGACTGCCACGGAGACCGGGACCTGGCCGCTGGCGATGGGCCGGTGTTTCTTCCGCGGATGGTTGCGGTCCTCCTCGAGATCGGCGATGTCGTTGCCGATGTACGTCGCGCCCGCGACGGCACAGAAGGCGACGATCCCGACGGCGACGTTCGTGACGGCGACCGGATCGAACAGGCTCCTGGAGAAGACGAGCCCCAGCAGCAGGATGCCCTGCTTGTACCACTGCCAGGGGCGCATCTCCTTCACCAGACCCGAGACGGTCCCCACGAACCGGCTCCGATCGGCGTAGGCGCGGGCCATCTGTCTGTCCACCTTCCCACACAGGCCGACAAAAAGATCCGGCTTGCTTGTAGCCGGTTCAGGGGAGCTACGGGGACGCTAACCGGTGCTGGGCGACTGAGTGCGCGATCGCCCTCATCGAGATCGGAATACAAGCGCTCACTGTGGATTGGTAACGGGAGCCATCCGATCGCGCAACAGTCGGTCGTGAGCGAGCGAGTATCACAACGCATCGTTAGAAGGCGGATTACCGCCACCGTAGCGACCGAACGGCTCGGTTTCAGCGAACCATCCCATCGATCGCCTCGGGTCCGCCGGCGCGATCACTCGCCGAGGACGTGCCGCTCGGTACAACGCGTCACTGTCCCGTACTTCCCCGTTCACCGAGGGCGATCAGCCGATTACGGGCCGCGAAACGCCGACACACTATTGAAGCGCGGTGTGGACGTCTCGCTTGATATCACGATGAGCGATAGTGAGCGCGCCGGCGACGATTCGAACGGAACGCTGCTCGTCACCGGAGGCACCGGATTCCTCGGTCTGCACACGTGTCAGTACTTCCGCGATCAGGGATGGGACGTCACCGCGTTGGATCTCAAACCCTTCGAGCCGGAAGACGACACGGACGGTATCGACTTCGTCGAAGGAGACGTTCGGAGCGAGGAGTCGGTGGCCGACGCGCTCGAGGAGAGCGACGCCACCGCGGTGGTGCACACTGCGGCCGCGCTCCCGCTGTGGGACGCCGATCGCATCCGCGAGACGACCATCGACGGCACGCGAAACGTGCTCTGGGCGGCGAAGGAACGCGACGTCGACCGGGTCTGTTACATCTCCTCGACCGCGGTCTACGGGACCCACGAGACTCACCCCATCACCGAGGAATCGCCCCTCGACGGGGTCGGTCCCTACGGCGAGGCCAAGATCGAGGCCGAGAAGGTCTGTCGGGACTTCCGCCGGATGGGGATGTGCGTCCCCATCCTCCGCCCGAAGACGTTCATCGGTCCGCAGCGACTCGGCGTGTTTCAAGTGCTGTTCGACTGGATCGAGGACGGCGCGAACGTCCCGCTCGTCGGCTGGGGGAACAACCGCTATCAACTGCTGCACGTTCACGACCTCGTCACCGCCATCGAACTGGTGCTCACCGGCGACGAGGAGGCGGTCGACGACACGTTCAACGTCGGCGCCGACGAGTACGGCACGATGAAGGCGGACTTCCAGGCTCCCATCGACTACGCGGGGACGGGGAAACGCACCATCGGAACGCCCGCCTTCCTCACGGTCGCGGTCCTCCGCGTTCTCGACAGGCTGAACCTCTCGCCGCTGTATCCGTGGGTCTACGAGACGGCCTCCGAGGACTCCTACGTCTCCGTCGAGAAACTGAAATCCCTCGGCTGGGAGCCCGAGTACTCCAATCGGGAGGCGCTCGTGGAGACGTACGAGTGGTACCTCGAGAACTACGACGCCGACGAGTCGACCGACGAGACCGGTCTCGACCACCGCGTCGCGTGGGACCAGGGCGCCCTCGCCATCGCGAAGAAGGTATCGCAGCGGATCTGAGATGGTCTCACGGTCACGTATCCGGGGTCGCATCGACTGGCTCGTCGTCCTCGGGCCGATCGTCGCCGTCCTCTTCGCCGCCGGCCTCGGCAGACACCTGCTCGTCGCCTGGCCGGCGCTCGCGACTGACCCGGCGTTCTTCCAGCACACGGGCTGGTACGTCCTCGAGGGCGGCGTTCCGTACGTCGACGTCTGGGACGTGAACCCGCCGGTTCCGTTCGGAATCACGGCCGTGCTCGCCGCCCTCTCCGGCGGGGACATGCTCGTTTTGCACGCGCTCGGAACGACGCTCACGGTGCTCGTCGCGGCCGCGAGCGTCCTGCTCGTCGGGTGGGTGGCGTACCTCGTGACTGAAACGGACGCCGCAGCGGTCGCCGCCGGCCTGACGATGCTCGTCGTGCCTGAGCTCTTCCTCCTCTCGCCGGAGGGCGTCCGGGCGCAGTTCTACGCGCTGTTCTTCGGCGTCCTCGCGCTCGCGCTGGTTCTCCGCGATCGGCCGTTCCTCGCGGGGGCTATCGCGGCGCTGAGCGCCGGCTCGTGGCAATCGGGGGGCGTCTTCGCGCTGCTGATCGTCGGGATGGCGTTCCAGCGATCCGGGCGGCGGGGCGCGCTCTCGGCCGTCGCGGGCGGCGGCGTCGTGACCGGCGTCGTCGTCCTCGCGTTCGCAGCCGCGGGCGCGCTCGTTCCCATGTTCGTCCAGACGGTCGTCGCGACGCTGACCGCCGGATCGTCGTACACGCTGGCCGAGCGCGGCTACACGATACTGCTGGTGTTCGGCTACGGGGCGGTGCTCCTCCCAGTCGCGCTCTATGGCTGGGCGCGCGCCGCCGTCCGCGATATCCGGGAGCGGTGGTGGATTCCGGCGGGCGGCCTGCTCCTCGCCGCGCAGGTGGTGTTCGTCGACCTGGACGGCTCGACGGACGCGCTCCTCTGGCTCGCCTTCGTCGCGCTCGGCGTCGCCGTCGCCGTCGAACGCGTCACCACGCGGCAGTCGGTACCGACGGATCGTCTCAGTGGCGACGCGTCCCGGACGACCCGACACTGGGTGACTGCCGTCGCGGTCGTCGTTCTCCTTGCCGCGCTCGTTCTCTCGGGACTGGTCTGGCACTTCGGGTCGTCGCCCCAGCAGTCGACGCTCCGGACGCTGCAGGAGGGGGCCGAGCCGGAGGGGGAGTCCCTGCCGATCTCGCCGAGCGACGCGGACGTGCCGTCGATGCAGACGATCTACTGGGAACAGGCGAAACCGGAGACCTGCCACTACCGGCTGAGCTGGAACGAGGTGCGGTGGGTCGCGATGACCGACGACCGACTGGACAGGCGGCAGTGCGACGGGTGGCCGAGCCGAACCGATCGCGGCTAAGGAGCGGCGCGTTCGGACTCGAGCGAGCGTGACCGACGAGCGGGCCGTCGCCGGCGAGTCTAGCCGCCGTCCGACGTCCGCTCGAGTCGGACCACGGCGATGCCGTTGTATTGGTTCACTTCAACGGGCCCGCGGTAGTCGTCGCGGCTCTCCACGGCGTCGACGATCCGCTGGTTGGTCGACGAACTGGTGTACGAGAGGACGATCCAGACGTCGTCGTGCCCGTCGACGGCCGCCCGTATCTCGTCGCCCGACGCGTCGGGCGGGACCCGGACCGTGGGCACGTCCGGCCGGTCGAAGTAGAAACCGAACGTCCGCTCCGTGAACGGTCTGCTCACGAGGACGACGTCGTCGCCGTCGACGGTCGACTCGACGTCGGCGGCGGCCCCACGCCACTGCTCCTTCTGGTCGTCCTGGTAGTACGTCGGGAGCGGCGCTACGAGACCCACGAGGAGCACCCCGACGACGACGTACCGGAGCGACGGCCGGGAGAGCGTCCGGATCCCGACCGCGATCAGGAGGAAAAACGCCAGCGACGCGCCGATCGAGTACCGATCCACGAAGATGGGCGTGACGACGTGCGAGAGGACGATCGGAACGAGTATCGGCACGACGAACCAGAGGACGACCAGGTAGACGGCGTTTACCGGTGGGTTCTCGCGGTCGTCCTCCGTCGCTGTCCCGCGCTCAGTCTCCCTCGCCGTATCGCGGTCGACACCCGCCCACGCGTTTCGGCCGCTCGAGAGCGCGAGCACCAGACAGCCCACGACGACGAGCGAGACGAGAATCGGGAACGACTCCTCGAACAGGTAGGCGCCGAGATACGCCGCGAACGTCTCCCCGACGGTCTCGGCCGTCGGCAGGGGGATCCACGAGACGTTGGTCGTCTCACCTGCGCGCGCCGCCAGCATTCGACGAACCAGTTTCACCAGCCACGGCGCGAGTAGCAGGGCGGTGATCGCCTCGAGTTCGAACCAGCGGCGGAGCGTCAGTCGCGACCGGGGGACGATCCGGACGAGCGGTCGGGAGAAGACGTAGGCGTTCTGGGCGAGTATCGCGAACAGCCCGAAGACGTGGGTGTAGCCGAGCAGGACCGTGGAGACGACGTACCCGATCTCGTTTCGAAACCCGGACTCGTCGGTCGATCGGTCCGTCTGTATCCGCACGAAGTAGTAAAAAGAGAGCGCGGTCAGCAGCGCGAGCGGGTTGTACATTCGGACCTCCTGTGCGTACCACACGTGGAACGGCGAGACGGCGACGAGCACCGCGGCGATCGCTCCGACCTCCCTGTCGAAGAGTCGCCGCCCGATCCCGTAGAGGACGACCACGGTGGCGATGCCGGCGAGGGCAGACAGCAGTCGCGTGGCTAGTTCGCTCGTACCGAAGAGGGCCGTCCAGCCGGACAGGAGGAGATAGTAGAACGGCGGGTGGGGATCGTTCCCCGGCACGCTGATCAGGAGTTCGATCGGCGTGTTCGACGTGGCGGTGGTCACCGAGACGACTTCGTCGACCCAGTAACTCTCGGACTCGAGCCGGAAGAGCCGAAGCGCGGCCGCGACGACCGCGATCGGATACAGTTCGATCGGGACTCCCGCCGGGGACCGATCCCGGACTCTCTCCCCGTCGGTCTCGGTCGGCGGAGCCGGCGCCATGAGCCGACTGCAACGACGTGTGGCATGAATGTTGACCGACTAACGGGGTGATTTGGCCGACCGTACGGCTCTACGGACGTGGCGTGCCCGAGACGAGATGAGACGACCACGCCGTCCGTCGGGCGACTCACAGCGCCAGCAGGTAGCCGCCGAACAGGTAGAGGGCGGCGAGGATCGACTGGAAGGACAGCGACCCAATCGCCGACAGGGCGACGAACGTCCGACCGTCCATCTCCGAGAGCCCGGCGGGAACGGTGAGCAGCCCTCTGACGACCAGCATCGTATTGCTCACGGCGACGGCGATCCCGCCCCAGCGGTCGAACCAGCCGTCGAAGCGCTCGAGGCGCGACTCGGTGAGCGGAAACCACCGCTTCTGGACGACGTACTCCCGGCCGGCGCGCCGGACGAGACAGAACAGGAAGAACTGGCCGATCGTCGTCCCGATGACAGCGACGGCGACGATCGCGGAGACCTTCGGAATCGAGGACCCCATCAGCGCCAGCGCGGCCGGTACGACCAGTTCGCTCGGCATGAACCGCAACATCATCGCGCCCTCGAGGATGCAGATCCCGAGCAACACCGCGAACGCGAACTCCGACGCGAACAGCGACTCGAGCCAGGACGGCAGTCCCTCGAGTTGAAGCGGTTCCATCACTCGCGGATAGTCCGTCCCGAACGTAAGCGTTGTTGGTTTCCGGTGGCTGCCGGCGTGTCGCGTCGCTGTCCGCGATCGAAATCCGACGCCTCCGTGTGCGACCGAATCACAAACTACGTGTGGGTGTCGTCCGAAGGAGCCGCTAATGGAGCTGGGACGGGTCGCCTTTCTCGCCGGCGCGTTCGCCACCCACGCCGTCGTCGGCTACGCCCTCGCCCGCGGGTTCACCGACGCCGACCCGCGGGTCGGGCTCGTCTTCGGACTCCTGCCGGACGCGGACTTCCTGTTCCCCGCGGCGTGGGGCTGGCCGCTTGTTCACCGCGGACTCACCCACACGCCGCTGTTCGCTGCTGCGGTCGTCGTCGGAACCTACGCGATCCGTCGGAACCGAGACCTCACTCTCGCCGTCGGGTTGGCGATCGGTTCCCACCTCGCGATCGACTCGCTCTCTCCCTTGGGAATCGACTGGCTGTTCCCCGTCGCGGCGACCGCCGGTCCGGGCGTTCCCGTTCACGGGCCGGCGATGACGGGGGCGCTCTGGGCGGCGTCGATCGCCATCCTCGCGTGGCGAACGGACGCCCTGCGGTCGCTTCGACGGCGAGTGGCGTCCTCGAGCCGGTCCTGACATCCGGTGTCGGCCGCCTCGAGCGAGACGCGTCGTCGAAACGTCGATTCGGCCGGTTAGAGGGCCGGCACGCCGAGCCCCGCTCTCCCCTCGATCGTCAGGAGCAACGACCCGAGTAACACGACCGTTCCGACGAACAGGACGCTCTTGTTGATCCGGCCGTTCTTGGATTTGAACCAGTCGAGCGTCACGTGGGTCCGCGAGAGCGGGGCCAGCGGGCTGATCCCCATCGGGGTGACGACGTCGCCCGCGAGGTGGGTGAGAACGCTGGCGGTCCCGACGACGAATCCGAACCGGAAGGCGACGGGCGTCGAGGGGACGACCAGCGTCGTCCCGACGCCGGCCGCGAGTCCGACGAAGACGGCGAACCAGAGCGTGTGCGTCGGGCCGCGGTGGCGAATCCGCGGGAGCGGCTGATCGATATCGGGGAGGTTGGCCAGTCCGACGGCCAGCACCGCTCCAAGGACCGCCAGCTCGAGCGACCAGTACCGGCTCACCAGGGGGACGAAGGGGGCGTACAGCAGCGCGTTGAATCCGACGTGACCCTCGCGGTACATGGCGGGTGGTCGTCCGACCGTCCGCGCCGGACGGGGATCAATCGCTCGGTCGATCCGGGATTCGCGGTCACTCGAGCGTCTGCACGCCGAACGCCGACACCGACACGCCGCCGATCAGGACGGGCATCCAGTAGATCGCACCGCGGAAGATGAGGACGGCCGCCGTGACTGCCGACGCCGGGATGCCGGTCGTCGGCACGAGCAGCGTGACGAACGCCGCCTCGATCCCGCCGAGGCCGCCGGGCAGGGGCGCCGCGCCGGCGAGGTTCGCCAGCGGGATCACGAACAACAGCACGTACGGCGGAACGCTGTAGCCTACTGCGGCGAACGCGGCCGTGAGCGCGGCCACCTGAAGGAGCCAGCCGGCCAGCGAGAGGCCGACCACGGCGGAGAGTCGTCCCCGATCCGTCGCGACGCGCTCGATGTTCTCGAAGAACCGCCCCATCCGATCCGCCAGATTTGCCTCGAACGTCTCGGGATCGGATCCGATGAACCCGAACCGCCCGATCCGGGGGGCGATGACGGCCGGAAGGCGCTCGACGATCGCGTGCCGATGCCGCCAGACGAACGCCATCGCGAGGACGATCGCCGCGATCAGCGCGATGGCCGAGCCGACGGCGGTCTCGAGGCGCTCGCCGACGGCGGCGGTGGTGGCGTAGTAGCCGACCCCGGCGAGAATGAGCGAGATCGAGGGGACGACGTTGAGCACGTCGACGCTCGCGATGCCGGCCAGCCCGGTCTCGTAGCGCGCGTCGGAGACCTTCGAGATGAGCAGCGCCGCGACCGGTTCCCCGCCGGCCTGACCGAACGGGGTGACGTTGTTGGCGAAGACGGCGCCGGCGTAGACGAAGAACGCCTTTCCGGCCGGTACGTGGACGCCGAGGGAGCCGAGGACGGTCCGGAGCATGAGACTCCACGCGGCCAGCCAGCACAGCGCGAGAGCGAAGGTCGCGACGACCAGCGAGGGCGTCGCCGAGAGCAGCGAGTCGACGATGTCGCGCGCGCCGACGAGGAAAAACAGCACGGCGAAGACGGCGATCGTGCCGAAGCCGCCGATGAGGAGTGCCCGCCGGTTTCGCTCGTCCATAGCAGGTGTGGATCATCAGCGAACTTGAAACGTCTGATTACGTCCGGCCTACTCGCCAGCCCTCGGGTTCGCGGCCGGCGCCGATGAACGCGTAACGATCGCCCGCCCGACGGCGCACGGGCAATCGACCGACCGTTCGATAGTGCGAGACAGTTGGTCTGATAGCGCGAGACAGTTGATTCGTTTTATTGGGATGGACTCAGTTGTTCCACCTAATGGACGAGACGCAGCAGTCGAACGTGCTCTTCGTCGTGCTGGATACGGTCCGAAAGGACCGCCTCGAGCCGTACGGCTACGATCGGGGGACGACGCCCGAACTCTCCCGGTTCGCCGAGGAGGCGACCGTCTTCGAGTCGGCGGTCGCGCCCGCGCCGTGGACGCTCCCGGTTCACGCCTCGCTGTTCACCGGCCGGTATCCGAGTCAGCACGGGGCCGATCAGGGGAGTCCGTACCTCGACGACGAGACGACCCTCGCGTCGGTCCTCTCGGCGGCCGGCTACGACACGGCGTGTTACTCCTCGAACGCCTGGATCACCCCCTACACCGGCCTCACCGACGGCTTCGAGGAGCAGGACTCGTTCTTCGAGGTGCTCCCCGGCGACGTCCTCTCGGGGCCGCTGGCCAGCGCGTGGCAGGCCGTCAACGACAACGACTACCTCCGCGAGCTGGCGTCGAAGCTGGTCCACCTCGGCGCGATGGCCCACTCCAAGCTCGCCAGCGGCGAGGGAGCGGACTCGAAGACGCCCTCGGTGATCGACCGGACGAAGTCGTTCATCGACGACAGCGACAGCGACGAGGGCTGGTTCGCCTTCATTAACCTGATGGACGCTCACCTGCCCTACTATCCGCCCGAGGCGTACCGCGAGGAGTTCGCGCCCGGCGTGAACCCCGACGACGTCTGCCAGAACTCCAAGGAGTACAACTCCGGCGCGCGCGACATCGACGACGAGGAGTGGGAGGCCATCCGCGGCCTCTACGACGCCGAGATCGCCCACATGGACGCCGAACTCGGCCGCCTGTTCGACTGGCTGCGCGAGACCGGCCAGTGGGAGGAGACGACCGTCGTGGTCTGTGCCGACCACGGCGAACTCCACGGCGAACACGACCTCTACGGCCACGAGTTCGCCCTCTACGACCAGCTGATCAACGTCCCGCTGCTGGTCAAACACCCCGCGCTCGAGGCCGATCGGCGCGAGGACCTCGTCGAGTTGCTCGACTGCTATCACACCGTGCTGGACGCGCTCGAGACAGACCCGGCGACCGCAGTCGAGACGCCGGGGGACGGCGACGCGGTCGCGCTCGACCCGACGCGCTCGCTGCTCTCGAGCGAGTACCGCGACTTCGAGGGCGCCGAAACGCCGGATCTCGGCCAGCGAGCGGTGCTCGGGAGTAGCGAGGTGTCGGACGACGGCGAGGAACGTAGTCCCTCGAGCGATCGGACGCAATCCGATGACGACGGCGAAGGCGACTACGCGTTCGTCGAGTACGCCCAGCCGGTGATCGAACTCCATCACTTGGAGGAGAAGGCAAGCGAGGCCGGAATCGACCTGCCCGACGACCACCGGGCCTACTCGCGGCTGCGCGCGGCCCGCAGCACCGACGCGAAGTACGTCCGCGCGGATCGCATCCCAGACGAGGGGTACCGGCTCGACGAGGATCCCGCGGAGTCGACGGCGCTCGATCCGGCGGACGACGACGTCGTCGCCGCGGCCGAACGCGCGCTCGCTCGCTTCGAGGCGGCCGCTGGCGGCGCGTGGGACGATCCGACCGAGACGGACGCCGACCAGGCTGACGCGCTGGCCGAGGCCGACGAGGAGACCCGCGACCGACTGCGCGAACTCGGCTACCTCGAGTGACGCGGTGGGCCGACCGCTGAACCCGAGTAGCCAACGTCTCTCACGGGAAGAAACGATAGCGAATCGACAGTGACTGTCTGCACACCAGTAAGCATAGGTGGGTAGACTCGAAAGTCGGAGGTAACCGATGGAGGACCAACAGTTCCTGGAGTCAGAGTGGGACTACTGTCTGGTGCTGGACGCGTGCCGGTACGACGTCTTTCGCGACGTCTACGACGAGTACCTCGACGGCTCTCTGGAGAAACGGCGGAGTATCGGTTCGTCTACGCCGGAGTGGGCCTACCGAACGTTCACCGGCGACCACGACATCGCGTACTTCTCCGGGAACCCCTTCATCAACGACCTCGGGATCCCGTTGAACGAACTCAAGTGGGGCGCCAGTTGCGACTACGAGTGGACGGCGTCGGACCACATCAGCGACGTCTTCGACGTCTGGAAGACCGGCTGGGACGACGACCTCGGAACGGTCCCGCCGGAGAGCCTGGCCGAGGCGTTCCGCGAGCAGTCGGCGACCGTCGAGCGGGCCGACCGGACGGTGCTCCACTACATGCAGCCACACGCCCCCTACCTCTCCCGCGGGAAGGGGCAGAAGCTCAAGCAGATCCAGAAGGGGATCCGGCGACAGGAGGAATCGGAGAAGGCGGCCGACGGCGGGGGCGGCGCGCTCTCGTCGCTTGGCGATACGATCCGGCCGAAAGTCGAGCAACGACTCGAGGGCAGCGAACTCGCCCAGAAGGCGGGGCTGTGGCTCGAACTCGACCCCGCGGACCTCGTCAGAAACGGGACCCGGGAGGCCGCGCTGGAGTTGTACGAGGAGAACCTGCGGATCGCGCTCGAAGCCGTCGCGGACCTGATTCCGGAACTGGACGGGAAGGTCGTCGTGACCGCCGACCACGGCGAAGCCTTCGGCGAGGAGGGCGTCTGGGAACACCACATCGAGACGCACATCCCGCCGCTCGTGGAGGTCCCGTGGCTCGAGGTCGAGTAGGGTCTCGCCAGCAGCCACCGACACACGGTCATCACGACCGTCGAATCCGCCACCGCGATCACCGCCACCACAGCCACGAGGCGTCCGGAATGAAGATCAGCCACTACTTCGAGCTCGAGGACCACGTCACCGGCGGCATCCGCGAATCCGTCGCCCACCAGCGAAAGATGCTGGACCGGCTGGATCTGCGGTACACGACTAAGCCGACGCTGTCGGCCGACGTCCTCCACTGTAACCTCATGGGCCCGCGCTCGGTCTGGTACGCGAGGCGGGCGCGCTCGCGGGGCGTCCCCGTCGTCGCCCACACGCACGTCACCGCCGAGGACTTCGGGGACAGCTTTCGCTTCACAAATACCCTCGCGAAACCCCTGAAACCGTACCTCGAGTGGGCCTACGGGCTGGCCGACGCGCTGATCTGTCCGTCGGAGTACAATCGCAAACTGATCGAGACGTACGCCGACGCGCCGACGACCGTCGTCTCGAACGGCGTCGACCGCGAGAAACTCGAGGGGTTCGAGTCCCTCGAGGCCGAGTACCGCGAGCGCTACGACCTCGAGGCGCCGACCGTCTTCCTCGTCGGGCACGTCATCAAGCGCAAGGGACTCGAGACGTTCGTCGAACTGGCTCGACGGCTCCCCGATCTGGACTTCGCGTGGTTCGGGCCGATCGACCGCCGGCTGAAGGGCCGGGAGACGACCCGGCTGATCGACGACTCGCCCGACAACTGCACGTTCACCGGGTACGTCGACGACATCCGCGGCGCGTACGCGGCGGGCGATATCTTCTGTTTCCCCACCCACGAGGAGAACGAGGGGATCGCGCTGCTCGAGGCGATGACCGCCGGCAAGCCGGTCCTCGTCCGCGACATCGAGACGTTCTCGTGGCTCGAGGACGGCGAGGACTGCCTGAAGGTCGCGGGCGGCGTCGACGCGTTCGTCGACGCGCTCGACCGACTCGAGGACCCCGAGCGACGCCGTCGCCTCGGATCGAACGCGGCCGAGCGGAGCGAGGCGTTCTCGCTCGATTCGGTCGCGAACCAGTACCGGACGCTCTACAGCGAGGTGGCCTGAATGAAAATCGGCTTCTTTACGGACAGTTACTTCCCCGAGATCGACGGCGTGACGTATACGATCAAGCTCTGGCGCGAGGAGTTGGAACGCGACGGCCACGAGGTGTACGTCGTCTACCCGGACGGCGACTACGAACCCGGCGAGCGCGAGCTCCCGGTCAAATCGGTGTCGAACCCGTTCTACCCGGGGTATCGGATCCCCCTCCTCAGGCGGCCGTCGACGCTCCCCGACCTGGACGTCGTCCACTGCCACGGGCCGGCGCCGGTCGGCATTCTCGGCCGCTACTACGCCCGCAAACACGACCTGCCCGCGGTCTACACCCACCACACGCCCCTCGAGGAGTACTTCCACCAGAACGTCAAGTTCGAGTCGGTCGCCGCCGCGCTCTCGAAACTGTACGTGCCGATGGAGAACGCGTTCCTCCGGAGTTTCGACGTCGTGACCGCCTCCACGAGCCGAATCGAGCGCGACGTGGAACACGTCCAGCTCCCGGTCGGCATCGACATGGACTTCTTCCAGCCGGCCGCCGAGGACTGGTACCCCGACCGGACGGTGATCGGCTACAGCGGTCGACTCAGCATGGAGAAGAACGTCCACGAGATCCTCCGCCTCGCCGAGGACCTCCCGGAGTACGACTTCGTCGTCGTCGGCGACGGCCCCTATCGCGACTCCCTCGAGCGAAACGCGCCGGACAACGTCGAGATCCGCGGCTTTCTCCCCCGCGAGGAGCTCCCGATCTTCTACTCCTCGATCGACGTCTTCGTCACCGCCTCGACCGCCGACACCCTCGGTCTCTCGACGCTCGAGGCCAACGCCTGCGGGACGCCGGTCGTCGCGACGGACGCGGCGCCGTTCGACAAGACCATCGGCCCCGACAACGGCGAGCGGTTCGCGTACGGCGACCTCGAGGCGATGGTCGCGGCGGTCGAGACCTGTCTCCGAACGGACCGCGACACCAGAGCGGCCGTCGAGCGCTACGACGTTCGACGCACGATGGACAACCTCGAGCACATTTACCGGAGCGTGCGGTCCTCGGCGACCGGCACCCCGACGGAGGTTACCGACGACTGGTTCTCCGACGAATCCCACCGCTCGCCGAAGTGAGCAACGCGCTGATGCGAGCAACGCGGCGAAGTGAACGACTCCTACGCCGGCCACGACTCCGCTACCCGCTGGTAGGTCTCCCGACACCGCTCGAGCACCTCGAGCGAGACGCTTTCGTCTTCGGTGTGTGCCTCGCCGGGTTCGGCGGCGCCACAGATCACGCACTCCGTCCCGGCTTCGGCGAGCCACCCCGCGTCGGTCGCGTGGGGCTTCGTCACGAGTTCCGGCGTCCCTGACTGGGCGCTCGCCGCGGCTTCGAGCACCGTCTCGGCGAACGCCTCGTCGTCGCAGCGCATCGGCGGCAGATCCTGGTCGACGGTCCACTCGACGCCCTCGAGGTTCTCGACGCGCTCGAGTTCGGCCCGTTCGCCGGGTACTGTCCGCTCGTCGACGGTCAGTTCGCAGCGGTCGGGGACGACGTTCATCGCCGTCCCGCCCTCGATTTCGGTGACGACGAGGCTGCCCTCGAGGCGTTCGCCCGCCGCCTCCACCGAGGGGGGCTCGAGGTCTCGCACGCAGTCGACGGCGTCGGTCGCGCGGTAGATGGCGTTCTCGCCGGCGTCGACCTCGCTGGCGTGGGCGGCGGTCCCGCGGGCGGTGATCGTGCTCCCCCGCCGGCCCTTGTGGGCGACCGCGACGTCGGTGACGCCCGGACTCGAGTACCCCGTCGAGCCCTCGCCGACGACGGCGTAGTCGGGGTCGAAGCCGCGCTCGATGGCGTGGCGCGCGCCGACGCCGCCGACCTCCTCGCCGACGAAACTCGCGAAAACGAGTTCGCCGGCCGGATCCGCATCGCGGAAAGCCAGCATCGCGGCCGCGACCGCGCCCTTCATGTCGGCCGCCCCGCGGCCGTAGAGTCGGCCGTCGCGCTCCTCGAGGACGTACTCGACCGCGCCGTCGTCGGCCCGCCGCACCTGCGACGCGGTCGGGTCGACGACGTCGTGGTGGCCCACGAGGGCGAGCGTCTCGTCGCCGGTCCCCTTCCGGGCGAGCACGTTACCGGCGTCGTCTCGCGTCACGTCAGCGTCGGTCTCGCGGCGCAGCCACTCCTCGATGTCGTTCCCCGCGGCCGTCTCGTTTTCGTGGCTCGGGATCGAGACGAGTTCGCGGGTCAACTCGCGGACGGTCATGCAGTCGACTACGGGGTCCGGCGTGTTGTGTCCATCGTGATCCGTTACGTGGCGAGTGCCTCTGCCGCCGTCTCTCGAGGCCGTACGTGTGCGCTCGCCGGTGGAACACCCTTATAGGCGTCCGTCGACCAGATAGCGTATGAACGTCGTGCCGGATACGAGCGTGGTCATCGACGGCCGCGTCTCGGCGACGATAGACGACGGGCAGTTCGAGGGAGCGACGATTTCGGTGCCGGAAGCCGTCGTCGCGGAACTCGAAGCGCAGGCCAACGACGGGATCGATACCGGGTGGGACGGCCTGGAGGAACTCCAGCGTCTCGCCGACCTCGCCGACGAGGGCGTCGTCGACCTCGAGTACGTCGGCGAGCGACCCAACGCCATCGAGCGGGGCCACGCCTCCGAGGGCGAGATCGACGCCCTCATCCGGGACATCGCGGAGGATCTCGGCGCCACCTTCCTGACCAGCGACGTCGTGCAGGCCGAAGTGGCTCGGGCGAAGGGGCTCGACGTCCAGCACGTCTCCCCGGAGACCCGCGAGGTGGAGACGCTCACCGTCGAGAACTACTTCGACGACCGGACGATGAGCGTCCACCTCAAGACCGGTGCCGTCCCGAAGGCCAAACGCGGCGAACTCGGCGCGATGCGCTACGAGCGAATCGCCGACGAACCGCTCGAGGAGGCGACGATGGACGAGTACGCCCGCGAGGTCGTCGACGCCGCCAAGGAGTCGCCCGAGGGCTTCCTCGAGCTCTCGGAGCCGGGGATGAAGATCGTCCAGTTCCGCGACTACCGGATCGCCGTCGGTCGGCCGCCGTTTTCCGACGGCATCGAGATCACCGCCGTCCGGCCGATCGCCCAGACCGACATCGAGGACTATGAGAACGCCGACGAGTTGAAAGACCGGCTGCTCGAGCGCCAGCGCGGCGTCCTCATATCGGGCGCCCCCGGAGCGGGGAAGTCGACGTTCGCGCAGGCGGTCGCCCGGTTCATCTCGGATCACGACTACGCGGTCAAGACGATGGAGAAACCGCGGGACCTGCAGGTCGGCCCCGACATCACCCAGTACACCGAACTGGGCGGGCAGATGGCCAAGACGGCCGACGCCCTGCTGATGGTCCGGCCCGACTACACGATCTACGACGAGGTCCGCAAGACCGACGACTTCGAGGTCTTCGCGGACATGCGACTCGCGGGCGTCGGCATGATCGGCGTCGTCCACGCGACCCGACCGATCGACGCCCTCCAGCGCCTCGTCGGCCGCGTCGAACTCGGGATGATCCCGCAGGTCGTCGACACCGTCGTCTACATCGAGGCCGGTGAAGTCGAGACGGTCTACGACGTGAAGACCGAGGTCAAGGTCCCCGCCGGACTCACCGAGGAGGACCTCGCCCGCCCCGTCATTCAGGTCACCAACTTCGAGACGGGCGAACCCGAGTACGAGATCTACACCTTCAACAGGCAGGTCGTCACCGTTCCCCTGAAGGACGAGGACGGCGGCCCCGCCAACGAGTCCGGCGTCGACCGCATCGCCAAGCAGGAGATCGAACGCGAGATCCGCTCGATCGCCCGCGGCTACGTCGACGTCGAACTCAAGAGCCAGGACAAGGCGGTCGTCTACGTCGAGGACGACGACATCTCGAGCGTCATCGGCAAGGGCGGCGGCCGGATCACGGACGTCGAGAATCGCCTAGGGATCGACATCGACGTCCGGACCCACGACGAGAACCCCAACTACGGCGCGGGCGGTGGCGGCAGCGCCAGCGCGGACGGTGCCGGCGCCGCCGCAGGCGGTGGCGGCCAGAGCCCCGCGGGCCAGATGGTCACCCCCGAGATCACCTCGCGACACATCGTCATCCCCGTCGACGGCAACCACGGCGAGACCGTCGAGGTCCAGGCCGGCGGCGAGTATCTCTTCACCGCGACGGTGAGTCGCGGCGGCGAAATTCAGGTGTCTCGAGGGAGCGCAATCGCCGACGAGTTGGAGCAAGCGATCGACCGGAAGGATCCAGTGACGGTCGTCCCGTCGTAGTCGTACCGCGAACGAACGGAGTGAGTGAGCGGCTCTTTTTGGGAGATTTTTGCGTGAGTGAGATTCAGGTGTCTCACGGGAGCGCGATACCGACGGTGGTGGCGAGAAACAGGACCGTGGAGACGAACGCGAACAGGACGTCGACCGCGAGACGGCGCGGTCGCTCGCGTGGCTGTGTGCCGAAACCGAACACAAGCGAACGATGCCGCAGACGCCGGGGATCGCCGGGCGCGACGGCGGCGAGTGACCGGACGCCGAGCGCTCCATCCGGGACGCCGACTCGCTCGACGCGGACGGTCAGCGCTCGCCCATCTCTCGGTAGAGGTCGGTGTTGCGCCACCAGAACAGCCCCCACGAGAGCATGAATCCGGCGGCCATGGCGGCGATATCCTGGACGAACCGTGGAAGGCCGACGCCGACGATGGCGACGAGCGCGATAGCCGACCCGGTCGCCGCGCCGGCGACGATAAACAGCAGGTCGCCGACGACGTGCTCGCGGCTGTGCTCCCAGTACCGCTGGCGGTCCTCGTCGTACCAGATCCCGACGTAGATCAACACCGGGGCCATCGCGGTGATCACGGTGATCACCTGAAACTGCTCGGGCACGCCGGCCGGGCCGATCACGGTCGCGTTGAGCAGGCTCGCGACGATTCCCATCGCGAACAGCCCCACGAGCAGCCAGCCCCACCGCGGCAACGTCTCCTTGTCCATGCTCGAGGACGGTGACCGCGTGAAAATAATCCTCCCGCTTTCCGGCCGGCTACTCCGCGCAGCAGGCGTCCTTTTTCGGCGACTCCTCGACGCCGTTCCCGTCGGCCGCCATCGGCTCCTCGAGCCGATAGAGGCTCTGGCGAGCGTCCGCAAAGTAGATGTCCTCGTCGACGATGCCGATCTCCTCGAGTCGCTCGAGCGCGTAGCGGACGGTCCGGGCAGACAGCATCGATTCCTCGACGATCTGTTTCTGCGTCAGCGGCCCGTCGTACTCGAGAACCTTGAAAACCAGTTTGGCGCTCGGTGGCAAATCTTCGATGTCCTCCCCGTCAGTCTCTGCCATACTACGAATCGAAAACCCCCAGGAGTATAAAAGTTGAGCCTTACGAGGGATCCGCGTCATCAAATATTACGATAGACTCGCGGTAGTAAAGTGGGGTGATACGGCTCGTACTCTCCGATATCGATATCTGACTCGAGAGTCAGCTTTCCGCGAAATCCGCGGGAACCGAGTCGAACGCGACCGCATTCACCGCGGCGAGGCCCCGATCGACCGCGACGCACTCGCAACTCACTCGCGACCCACGCTACAGTTTCTGCCAGACGTCCTCGTCGTCGTCGAACCCCTCGTCGTCGGGGTCGGCGAACTCGTCGCTGCCCTCGAGCTCGAGGTCGTCCGTCGACAGCGGCTGGTCGGCGTCGACGGCCGCGGGCTGGCCCTCCAGATCCATCTCCGGCCAGGCGGTCTCCTCCCAGAGTCCGCGGTCGCTGTAGTAGTAGACGACGCCGTCGTTGACGACCGCGAACAGGCCACGTTGCGTGTCGTGGACGACGCGCTCGTTCGTGTCGATCGCGACGTCGACGACGTCCTCGAGGGTGTCCAGCGAGACGTGGTAGTCGCCGATCCACATCGGGATCGACCCGCGCGAGATCCACTCTGCGTACCGCCGTTCGTGGACCGCTCTTCTGGCGGCCTCCTCGTCGATGGAGGATCGACGGGCGACGACGGCGCCCGCGAGCGAGAGCGTCCCGAGCAGGGAGAGGCCGCCGATAGCCGTGAGGTTCCGCGATTCGGTCGTTCGGTCCGTCCCCGTCTGATAGGTGTTCTCGTCCGTCGCCGACAGCGGCCCCTCCAGCCAGTACGCGTCGTCGGTCACGTGAAGCGTCGTCGACGCCTGCTGTGTCCCCTGACTCGCCCCCGTCTCGTACTCGACGTGAAGCGTGACTCGGAGGTCGACCGAACCGACGCCGGAGATAGCGCTCTCGAGTTCCGTCTGGCGCTCGCGGTAGGATTCGACGTCGATGGTCGCTTCCGACGTCGCGACGCCGTCGCGGACGGTCGGCGAGATGACGCCTTCGGAGTGCGTCTCGTTCCAGAACACCTCGCCGTCTCGCGTCGCCTCGAACCGAAGCACGATCTCGTGGGTGACCGTTCCGTCGATCGGCGTCCCGCCGGTCCCGTTGACCAGCCGGGTCGTCGGTTCGAGGGTCAGTTCCGGCGAGGCGTTGAGCATGTAGACCCCGCTGTTCTCGAGTCGGTCGCCCTCGTTCCACAGCGTTCCGTTATTCACGACGACCGCGCTCGTGTCGACGTCGCTGGCGACGCGTTCGTCGGCGTACTGTGGCGTCGTCGACGTCGTCGGGTTGGCGACCGCCCACCCCGACGCGAGGAACGCGACGGCGCCGATCGCGATCAGCGCGATCACGACCGGGCGGCCGTATTCGGCGAGTATCAACTCGAGACGCGGATTATCGATCACGATCAGGACACCCCGACTGGCCACTCAACGCGGCCACGAACCCCCAGTGGTCCCGAACCGATCCGGGACCGCGGATCGGTCGCAGGAGACGCATATCTACGTTCAGGGTTTTCGACCATTATAACGATACCGGCCGTCTGCGACTCCTTGACTACCGCCACTTTCGGAGCTTTCGCTCGAGACGCGTCGACAGCGGGACGTGATCGCCCGCGGAGCGAAATCGGAGATCGGTGTGACCGAAGACGAGCAGCACGATCGCGACGGCGAGACCGACGATGACACCGTTTACGGCGGCAATCGCGGCGAGCGGGTGGAGCCCGTGGAGCGAGACGAGTACCGACGGCGGGAGCACGGTGAGATACCGATACTCGCCGACGTGTCGCGTGTACTCGCCGGTCGCTTCGGGGGCCGTGAGCGAGACCGTCGCGGTTCCGCTCGAGCGGATGCCGACGGTCTGGGACCCGGGTTCGACCGCGACGTTGTTGCTCCTGACCTCGTGGACGGTCACGATCGGGAGATAGCCCGTGTTGTCGACGGTTCGCTCGAGTTCGCCCGTCTCGCCGGGCGCGAGTACCTGCGGATCGTCGGTCGGCGAGTTCGTACTCACGAGTCCGTACTCGGTCGTCCCGGACGGGATCACCATCGCTGCAGTCGCGAACGTCACGAACACGAGCAGGACCAACCCCAGCGCGGTCCAGAACGCGATCACGTTTTCGCGGGAGCGCGAGCGATGCGTCTCGCGTCGCCCAGGTCCGACCCGCTCGAGCAGTGCGCCGAATCCGAGCAGCGCGACGCCGAGGGCGACCAGCAACGCACCGATCCCCTCCGAACCCGCGGTGGTCGTGAGGCCGAAGACCGGCGCAATCGTCCCGTAGGCCGACTTCGCGACGCTCTGAATTCCCATAACGGCCGTTCCGAGGCCGGGGATCGTCACCACGTCGCCGTTCACCTGTAGGGCCGTCGCGACGATCTGGCCCTTCGTGACGTGTGGCTCGCCGCCGTCCTGGTCCGTGAACGGGTTCGCGTCGCCCTTGGTGACGTACCCCTCGTCGGTCTCCCCGACCACGCGGTGGGTCGTCAGCCCGCCGCCGTGGAGTTCTCGAGCCTCGAAGACGACGACGTCACCCTCCTCGACCTCCCCGGCCGCGACGCTCGGAATCGCGACGAAGCCGTCGCCGGCCTCGAGGGCGGGTTCCATGCTCCCGGTCGCGACGTAGCCCAGCAGGATCGGCTGTCCGAGGAGTTGGCCGACCAGCAACAGGACGACGACGAGGGCGACGCCCAGTCCCAGGGCTCGCTTGAGAAGCGTCGCCTCCGTCATCGTTGCGCCTCGAGGAATTTCATGGTTTATTTACTGATTGGTTCGGACACCTGTTTGGATTCGATCACCATAAAGGCCCCGCGAGCCGGGAACGACGCTTCGAGCCTGTCATCGGCTCGGGAGGAACGACCAGCGGCGGTTCGCCGCGGCGCCCAGGAACAGCAGTCCCGTCGCCAGCGGCGGCGCGAGCGCGGCCGTCGTCGCCGCCGAGAGCTCGCGGTCTTGGAGCAGGTACGGACCTGGTTCGGAGACAGTGACCGTGCCCGCCTCGACGCCGCTGACCGAGACCTCGTACGTCCCCGCCTCACCAAAGGTGTGCTCGAACGCCACCGTCGTCGTTCCGTTGGGCTCGAGCCGAACCGTTCGGGTGTCGACGACGACCCCGTCGACGGCCAGCTCGAGAGTTCGGGTGACGGCCGTCCCCGTGGGATTGCTGACGGTCGCCTCGATCGTTCCCGTCTCGCCGGCCGTGAGCGCCGTGTCAGTGACCGAGGCCTCGAGGACGTCGATCGGCGGCCCCGTGACGGTCACCCGTTCGCTCGCTGTCCCGTCGACGCTGACGTCGTACCGGCCGGGCCACTGCATCTCGCGGCCGAAGACGACCGATTTCGTCTCGCCGGGCTCGAGTTCGATCGGTTCGGTGTCGACGACGGTGCCGTCGATGGTCAGATCGGAAGTCAGCTCTTTCGTCTCTGGGCCGTCGTTCCGATAGGTCGCGTTCACCGTTACGGAGCCGCCCGTTTCGACTGTGGTCGGGGTGACTGAGAGGGACTCGAGGGAGACGCCCTTCGGGGTTGGCGGCTCGAAGTCATTGCCGTCCTCGTAGGCAACGTGGATCGTGAACGTCTCCGTGTCCGCGTGGTCGACGTGAGTATCGACGACGACGCCGATGTCGATTGTTTCGCCGGCGCTTGATTCGAGGGGGTTGGATTCAGTTATTCGGGCCGATGGGTCGTCGGATTCGTAGAACTCGAGGCCCGTGACATCGTTTTCGATCCAGACCCGTTGGACTGCATCGTCGGTAACTGTGATCGTGAAAACGTCATCGGCGGTGGTGACCGCGCGATCGTTGAGTGCTTTAAGGTCGAGTTGAAGTTGGTCGCCTTTGATCGAGGCGTACTGGCCATTAGCACTCGTAGAAGAAGCGAGTTCGACATGAGTATCCGCTTCGACGGGGTCACTCGCGCTGAGCACCACTGCGCCGGTCGGAATCGCGAGCCCGATCGAGAGAACGACGAGACCGACGATTAGCGGCCACGAGAGAGATGACATTGCTGAGTCAACGCTGCTGTATACCTGACGTCTCCGGTTTATTAGGCGTTGTTGTACTGATCGGCGGATGCCGAGATTCGGATCGAGTCGACGGCGGTCGGATCGTCGCCGCTCCGTCCGTCAATTTCGATGTCGACCTGACAAGTTCCGTCGATGGCCAGATTGTGATCGTCACCGTTCGCGGTCGGATAGCTCTCCAGATCTTGGGTGTTCGCGTTCGTTTCCCAGGTGATCCCGCTATTGGAGATCACATTTCCGTTCGTATCGAGTTCCTCGATTTTGATTCCGACCCCGTCATTTCCGTTGTTCGTGACGGTGAACACGCCGTCGAACCTCGTCAGTGCGTTCTCGTTGAGTGCGTCGATAGTGAGGGTGAGTTGGCCCGAGCCGGCACCGCTCGCGATATTGTCGTTATCCACGCTGAGACCGAGATATGCATTCGCGTCGTTGGTCGTCGAGACGGTGATATCTCGATCCGCTTGCACGCTACTAAATGCACCCGTACCAAGTGCGGCTCCTCCGCCCGCGACGATTGTTCCCAGTCCCACTAACACGTTGCGTCGATTCATTCTCATGTTTACTATCTCCATACAACCGCGCTGATCTCCGTCGGCAACACCGACGGATTCTGAACGCGGTCCTTACTCACTCCCAGAGACCCCACCCACTTTGTATTAGGTAACCAGAAGGACTGAAGGCACGATAATACATCTATTCAAGACTATCTTGAACGGGGATCAATGGTTGGAAATACGCTTGAGATGACCCTATTAGCTGTCCAGACGATCAACTACTTGCTAGCATATCACAACTCGGCAAGAAGTGTTATGTATCAATAGACAAATTACTCCTACTGAACACGGGGATGGCGACAACTAGTGAGAGCCAACTCACGCAAGGTGGGAACGCGGATCCGGACAGCCGATCGAAGCAGGGCGAAATTTTCGATCTGCTGAGTAACCATCGTCGACGGTACGCCGTCCACTACTGCAAGCGCGAGGGCGAACCCGTTACCCTCGGCGACCTCGCCGAACACGTCGCCGCTTGGGAACTCGAGAAGGAAGTCGAGGAGATCACTTCCGCCGAGCGCAAGCGCGTCTATACGTCGCTTCAGCAGACGCATCTGCCCACGCTCGAGCGCGCCGACATAATCGAGTTCGACGACCGAACGATCGAACTCACCGACGAGGCGGCGGAACTGGACGTCTATCTCGATGTCGTCCCGTCGGACTCGATTCCGTGGGCGTTGTACTATCTCGGGCTGACCGTCGTCGGTGCAGTCGTAATGGGGGGATTGTGGCTCGAGGTCGTCCCGACGGAGACGGTTCCGGAACTGGGCTGGGCAACGCTGGTGTTCGCGCTGTTTGCGATATCGGCGGTCGTGCACGTGGTCCAGAGCCGGCGGATGCGACTTGGTGAGATGGAACGGCCACCATGACGAATACGTTGACGAAGCTCGGGGTCGCGTTTGTACTGCTCGGCGTCGTGGCGATGGTCGGGCCAGCATTCGGAATCACGTCGTTGACTGCCGACAGATCCATGCAGGTGAGTGCAGCCGACACTCCGGCGACCGCGTATCTCGGGATCAGCGACCGGAATCCGAGCGAAATCAATCGTTCCTGTACGTACTTCATCACGAACTCCTGTGACAGTAACGAGGTCGAAACCATCGACCTCGAGAACAACGTCGACGTCTCGTTCAATACCGTAACGGTCGAAGTGGCCTCAGTAACCGGAGCGGACGACTCGATTCTACGAGTTGCTAATGATGCCGAACTCACCGAACTCGATCCGGAGGATCCACCACAGTCGGTGAAACTGGAGTGCGGGAAGGGGGGTGGAACGGCTACCGACACTGAGGTGACGCTGCTTCTCAATGCGGCCGGACCCGAGGTTTCCGTGGCCGAAGCCACGCACACCGTGGACGGGATCTCGTACGACTGTGACGAAGACGACAGCGCCGGTGATGGGAAACTCACCGATGATCCGGTTCCGATCGATAGCGACCGGATCGCGCTCCAGTTGGTTGAGGGGACGCCCGAAGCCGAAGCGCCGACCGGATTGGACTCGAGTCAGGGGGACAGCAGGGTCGCGTTCGAACTTGAAAACGCTGGGAGCGGGGAGATGACCGTAACCGGGATCACCGTAACTGATGCCACCGATGCGACCCATGTCAATATGATTGATGGATTCATATGGCCCTCTGACGGCGACGAAGTGACGATTACGAACGATGCGACCGGCGAGACCGCGACAATCAATCTTGAGGGGAGTCTCTCGGTCAGCACCGATCGGTACGATTTATCGAGTTCCGCGACGGCCGGCAGCGGAGAGCGACTGCTGCTCGGTCTCGAGCAGTTCCGCGATGGAGAGAACGGAGGCACTCGCAATCAGGTGGATATGAGCGGCGAGTCCGTAACTGTCGTTCTGTACGTGGAGGGGGCAGACCCGAACCATCCGACCGAGGAGATTCCGGTCGAAATTCCCCTCGATCTGTAACGACCGTCCGACGGTGCACGAAACCGCCACCCCTGTCACCGGGTGACAGTACGACGATCGTCGCTTCCCTCTTCGCAGCCGACGTCACCCCGAATGTGGCCATTGACCTACCGATCGACTCGATACCCACATCTTCTCCGCTCGCTGAACAGTAATAAACGCAGTGAACGGTTTGGAAGATAGACTGTGTTTTTACCAGAACAATTCGATTGAACCCGTAACGAGGGGTATCGGAGACCGAATCCGAGATACGGATTGGACGCACGCGGTGGGGGAATACGATGCATCTGAACGCGATTACGAAAGTCGGGGTCGTAGCGTTGCTCGCGGGGTCGCTACTACTGGCTGGACCGTCGTTCGGATTCAGCTCGTTCGCTGCCGACAGGGGGGTGGATATGACGACCGCCGACGATGCGGAGGCGTATCTCGGGATCGAGAGCGAAGGGGACGTCAGCGGGACCCAGCTTCGGGGCGACAGCGACCCGTTGCGGGTCGGTACGCTTCATAATAACGCCGGAGCGGACCTCGAGGTTCGAAGCGTCGTCGTCGACTCGATCGGTGACGACACTGTTAACGACGATATCGTGACCATCGCCGCACCGAATCCGGGCAGGACTATCGAACGAAACGATTCGACGGCCGTTACGATCGAATGTAACGACGATACGACCGTTGGCGAACAGGAAATCGTCGTTCGCGTCGCTCGCGTGACCGGGACCGGCATCAGTATCGCAGAGCCGACGTTCACTGCGACGGTCGACATTCAGTGTGGCAAGGGCAAGTTCAGCGGTTCGGCCGATCTGAACGTGAGCGACGTTGGGACCGGCGACACGACCCAGACCGTCTCGTTCGACGTCGGTGCGGTGAAAAACAAGGACGAGGTGACGATCGACTTCTCGAACCCGCAGCAGAACGGTGGCGTCGACTATTCGGGGGTTACCGACGGGGACCTGACCGTTCAGAGCCAGGGTCACGGTGGGACTGTCGCGTTCGATTCGGAAACGTCACGGCTCACGTACAGTCCGCAGGGGAACGAAGACGGGACGATAACGATCGAAATCTCTGGTATCGACGTCGTCGGCAATCCGGGTGAGTCGTATCCGGTGTCGTATTCGGACACGACGGGCCGCGACGACGGTGATTTCTTCGACATCACGTAAGGACGAGATGCGCCCAGCGGGCAATTCTCGGTCCCTTTCCGCGAGCAGCGACGTCGAATCGGATGCGGCAGATGCCCAATGCGAACGCCTTTTTAGCCCCGCCCCCGGATTTCCTCCTATGTCGACCGAATCGATCAGTGACCGACGCGAGCACATCCGCTCGGTCAGCGTGACGGCGTTGTCGGCGTTGCTCGGCGTCGCCGCGGCGTTCGCCTCAGTGGAGATCACCGGCGGTCTCCCGGCGGCCGAGGCGGCGACCGACAACCGGACGCTGTTGCTCGTCGCCGGAGCGGTCCTCGCGCAGTTCGTCCTCTACGACTTCACGGACATCTACAGCGACGACGAGGTCGGGGCGAAACACTACCTGTTTATCGTGTTCATGACGTTCTCGCTGTGGTTCGTGACGTGGGGCATCCTGCTCACCACGGGGGCGGCCGGCTAACCATGGCCGACGACAGTATCGCCGTCGTCGACCTCGATCGCTGCCAGCCCGATCGCTGTGGCTACGAGTGCAAGAACTACTGCCCGCCCAACCGCACCGGCAAGGAGTGTATCACCCTCCGGGGCGAGGAGGCCGACGAGGGCCAGCCCGACCAGATCCACATCTCCGAGGAGATCTGCCTCGGCGAGACCTGCGGCATCTGCGTCGAGAAGTGCCCCTTCGACGCCATCGAGATCATCAACCTGCCGAAGGAACTGCAGGACGACCCCGCCCACCGCTACGGCGAGAACGCCTTCTCGCTGTACGGTCTACCGGCGCCACAGGAGGGACAGGTGACGGGGATCCTCGGACCGAACGGGATCGGGAAGACCACCGCCGTCCGCATCCTCGCGGGCGAACTCGAGCCCAATCTCGGCCGGCACGCGGACGCGGACGAGATCGGCTGGGACGAAGTCCTCGAGGCTTACCGGGGCACGGAACTACAGGACTACATCGCCGACGTCCGCGACGGCGAGGTGACCGTCGCACGCAAACCCCAGTACGTCGACCAGATTCCGAACACCTTCGACGGCAACACGCGCGAACTGCTCGAGCGCACGAACGAGCGAGACGCGCTGGACCACCTGGTCGAGCGGCTCTCGATCGGTCCCGTCATGGAGCAGTCGATCGACGACCTCTCGGGCGGGGAACTCCAGCGGGTCGCCCTCGCGGCGACGCTGGCCCGCGATACGGACTTCTACTTCCTCGACGAGATCACGCCCTACCTCGACATCGGGCAGCGCGTGACCGCGGCGCGACTGATCCGCGAACTCGCCGAGGAGGAGGGCAAATCGATGCTGGTCGTCGAACACGACCTCGCGATCCTGGACCTGCTGGCGGACACGCTCCACGTCGCCTACGGTGAGCCCGGCGCCTACGGCGTCATCACGGCGCCCAAATCCGTCCGCAACGGCATCAACGAGTACCTCTCGGGCTACCTCGACAACGAGAACATGCGGATCCGGCCGGATCCCATCGAGTTCGAGGAACACGCCCCCCGCAGCGCGACCCGCGGCGACACCCTCGTCGAGTACCCCGATCTCACCAAGAGCTACGGCGACGGCGAGTTCACGCTCGAGGTCGAGGGCGGCGAGATCCGGGAAAACGAGGTGCTCGGCATCGTCGGTCCCAACGGGATCGGGAAGTCGACGTTCGCGAAGTTGTTGACCGGCAACCTCGAGTCGGACGAAGGCGACGCCGACCTCGATCTGGACATCTCCTACAAGCCCCAGTACGTCACGATCGACCAGCACATGCGGGTCGACGCCTTCCTCTCGTCGATCACCGACCAGTTCGGCTCCTCGTACTGGAACACCGAGATCGCCCAGCCCCTCCAGTTAGAGCGGATCATGGAGCAGAACCTTTCGGACCTCTCGGGCGGGGAGCGCCAGCGGGTCGCCATCGCCGCGTGCCTCTCCGATTCGGCGGACCTCTACCTGCTGGACGAACCCTCCGCCCACCTCGACGTCGATCAGCGGGTGCAGGCGACCAGCGCGATCCGCCGCTACGCCGAACAGCAGGACGCGACGGTCATGGTCATCGACCACGACATCTACATGATCGACCTGCTGGCCGACCGGCTGATGGTCTTCGACGGCGAACCCGCCGTCCGCGGCCGCGCGGGCCAGCCCCAGCCGATGCGCGACGGCATGAACGAGTTCCTCGCGAACCTCGAGGTCACCTTCCGCCGCGACGAGCGCACCTCGCGGCCGCGGATCAACAAGCCGGCGTCGCAACTCGACAAACAGCAGAAACAGGACGGCGAGTACTACTACGCCCCCTGACTGATTGTCGACCCGATCGCTCTAATTTTTGGGAACTTCTTTGGTGATTCGGACGAAAATTCCGGCCGAATGGATTGGGGGATGACGAACACCAGCCGACAGTCGATAGCTGCCCGCTCGGCCCACGGCGGGCACCGACGCCGAGAACCGCAGGGTGTGTGTGGTGACGCAGACGGGCCGCCGGTTCCGCTCGCGACCGATACCGCACGTCTCGTCGAAACGGTTTCCGCCTCGAGTCGCCGTCGCTACTCGGCAGTCTGGCCACGTTTGCGAGCCGCGTATGACGACGGATAACGGCTTTTCGGGACCCGCGGACGACGAGCGAACGGAGCCGCCGCCGTCGGTGCGGACCGGTTCGGACGGAGAGCCGATCGAGGAGCGAACGGTCGAGACGGACGACGGGTCGTCGCACGTGCTCCTCCTCGAGGACGACGACTCGCTCCGGCGACTGCTGACGCACAAACTCGAGTCCAGCGGGTACGAGACGACGGCGCTGGCCGACGGACGGGAGTGCTGGTCGTTCCTGACGAACGAAGCGCCGCCGGATCTGGTCCTGCTGGACGTTATGGTGCCGGGGCTGGACGGGTTTCGGCTGCTCGGCCGGATCCGCAACGACGACCGCCTCGCGGACGTTCCGGTCATCGTCCTGACCGCCCGCAGCCGGGAGGAGGACGCCGCCAAAGGGTTCGATCTGGGCGCGGACGACTACGTGATGAAACCGTTCAGTCCGTCGGCGCTCGTCGCTCGAGTCAGGCGTGCGATCTCGGAGTCGTGACGCCGACGGGTCCGCCAGCGGGTAATTTTTCGGGCGTAACTGGGGGTGGGGGCGCCACCACCGGTCGATCAGCGCCGTCGCTCCGAGGTCGGGCGACGATCGAATCCGTCTCGAGAACGACCGAATCAGTCGAACAGGCGCTGACAGCTGCCACAGAGGTTCTCTTCTTTGATGTCGACCTCGCGGACCGTCGGCGAGAAGTTCATGACGCAGCGGTTGTTGTCGCAGTGTTCCAGCCCGTAGGTGTGGCCGATCTCGTGGACGATCTCCTTGCGGACTCGATCCTCGAAGATTTCGGCGGCGCTCTGGTTCGAGAAGCCGCCGTCGCTCGAGGTCTGGAGCCGGTAGGTCGAGACGACGCTACCGCTGCCGTCGAGGTAGGCCAGTCCGAAGACGTAGTTGCGCCGCCGGTAGAAGAGGTCGTGGGGCGTGATCGCGATGTTCTTCGTCCCGCGGCCGACCCGCTCGGCGAGCTGGATGAACGTTTCGGCGGAGTACTGGTTCCGGTCGGAATCGTACGCACCGTTGGGCACCGACTGGGCGTCGTTGACCGTGACGTCGCAGTCGTAGACCGATCGCAACGCGGAGGAGGCCGCCCGCTTGACCTCTGCGGGGACGTTGCCGACCGGCACGATATCGACGAGCATGGCAAGGGCTATGGCCGCGGGTGGCATAAACGTCCCGCCGTGTCCCACTCTCGCCGTAACTCGGAGCCGCTCCTCGAGGCGCTGACCGAATACGACCGCGTCGTCGAGGTCGGCATCGGTCGTCGGACCGACGTGGCGGCCGCGCTGGCCGACCGCGGCGTCGACGTCACCGCGACGGACGTCCACGACCGCGCGGTTCCAGAGGGGGTGCGATTCGTCCGCGACGACGTCGTCGATCCTGACCCCGCGGTCTACGCCGATGCCGAGGCGATTTACGCGTTGAACCTGCCGCCCGAACTCCACCGTCCCGCGCTCGAGGCCGCCCGCGGCGCCGTCGCCGACTTCCTGTTCACGACG
The DNA here is from genome assembly GCF_017352155.2 of Haloterrigena alkaliphila. Lineage (NCBI taxonomy): Archaea > Methanobacteriati > Methanobacteriota > Halobacteria > Halobacteriales > Natrialbaceae > Haloterrigena > Haloterrigena alkaliphila. The sequence continues at coordinate 1,071,064 of NZ_CP071462.1, read as the reverse complement.
CTCGGCGGCGACCAGCCGGCGGTGCCGGTCGAACGACGGAGGATCGAGAGCGGGACGCTGTACGTGGCTCGAGCGATGGATCGGTGACGCGAGCGAGGGTGGTGACCGGGAGACGTTGCTCGAGCGACGGAGCGATGACGCGGGAGACGGTGCGACTCGAGGGAGTCGTTCTCGGTCGACAGAATTACCACCAACCGGAACAGTTCGCCGATCGATGATTCCCGACTCCGTTCCGCCCGCCGTCGCGATCGCGCTCGGTATCGTGGCGCTCGCGGCGGTGCTGGCCGTCCTCAGTTCGCTGTCCCGGATCGCGATACGACTCGCGAGCGCACCCGGGGTCGTCGTCCACGAGTTCGCCCACAAACAGGCCTGTCACCTCGTGGGCGTCCCCGTCACGGCGGTTGCCTACTTTCGGTTCGGCGAGCCGCCGGGCTACGTGCGCCACGAGCAACCCGAGCGGTACCGCGAGTCGTTTCTCATCAGCGTCGCGCCGTTTCTCGTCAACACCGTCGTCTCGCTGCTCGCCTTTCTCGGGGCCGCCGCATTGGCGGCCTCGGTTGGGATCGGCGACGCCGGGTTCTCGGGTAGCGCACTGGTGGCCGACCTCCGGGCCGCCTCGAGGACGGAGCTCGCGACCCTCGGCGTTCTCGGCTGGCTCGGCCTCGCGGTCGGCGCGCAGGCGTTTCCGAGCACCGGCGACGCGAACTCGCTCTGGAGTCGGTCTCGAGCGGAGTGGCGCCGGTCACCGGTCGTCCTGCTGGGGATTCCGGTCGTGATCGTGATCTACGTCGCGAACCTGCTCTCGAGGCTGTGGGCGGACGTGTTCTACGCGCTGGGGCTGGCCGCGGTGGCGTTCTACGCGGTCGGCGCGGTCGGTTTCTGAGGGGGTTCGAGGCACAGCCGCCATCGGCTGCCCTCAGCCCGATTCCGTCTGCCGAATTCGGTCCGGAACGGTCCGGTCGCGGAGCAGTACTGCGACCGTCCAGCAGAGGACGGCAACTTCGGAGACGAGGAGGAGCGGATGGAGCGTGTGAGCGAGGTCGATCAGCGGGACGTCGATCGTGACGGAGGGAAACGTCTGGTGCAGGTTCTCCGGCGGCGCGAGGTACAGGACGTAGTAGGGCGTCTGTGCGAGCCCTTGCGTGGTCACCACGTTCAGGAAGTCCGCCAGGAGGTGGCCGAGCCAGCCGATCGCCAGCGCGACGCCCCCTCGTCCGAGGATGGCGATCGCGAGAGCGCAAGCCGGGACGGCTACCGCGATCGAGTGGCCGAGCGCGTGCGTCGACGGCGCCAGTCCGAGCCAGTAGAGGGGTCGATCGGCGATATCGGGTAGGATCGAGCCGAGAACGAGGTAGGCGACCGGCAACTTGCTGTAGATCCCCAGGAGGTAGCCGACCGCCAGATGCGTCGGAAACATCAGGTGTAACATTCGGCTGTACCGAGGTCCACCACGTTCTGGTACTTGAACCGCATTCCAAAGATAGACGGGAGTGCGGACGCTCGTACTGTTCGGACCGTATTCCACCCTCCATCGTCGTCGCCCGCCACCCTCAATCGTCGCCCGCCACCCTCAATCGTCGTCCGCCACCGTCAATCGTTACCGGCCACCGTCCGTCGTCGCCGAGCGAATCCGACCGCCTTTATTCCCGTCGGCCCGTCCGGACGGGTATGAACGCAGACGCCGTCGTGCTCGACGTCGACGGAGTGTTCGTCGACGTCGCCGACTCTTACCGGCGCGCGATCGTCGAGTCCGTCGAGCGCGTCTACGACCGAACGATCCGCAAGGACGACATCCAGCGGTTCAAGGACGCCGGCGGGTTCAACAACGACTGGGAACTGACCTACGCGGCCGCGCTCTACGTCCTCGCGACGAGCGAGGGGTACGGCGAGTCGATCGACGACTTCACGGACGCGATCGCCGCCCGCGGCGGCGGTCTCGAGGCCGCCGAGGACGCGATCCGCGAGGCGCTCGGCGCCCGGGCGACCCAGCGGGTGCTCGAACGGTGGGATAGGGAGCGCCTCCGGGACGTCTTCCAACAACTGTACCTCGGGGCCGATCTCTATCGGGGCCTCGAGGGCGGCGACCCCGATATCGAGACCCGCGGGTTCATCCACGACGAACCGATCCTGCTCGAGGAATCGACCCGCGACGCGCTCGTTGAGTCCGACGCGCTCGCCGTCGGCGTGCTCACGGGCCGACCAGAAGCCGAGGCCGAAATCGCCCTCGAGCGCGTCGGCCTCGAGAGCGCGATCCCCCTCGAGCACCGGTTCACGATGGACGACTGGGAGGAAGGCAAGCCCCACCCGCGGGCGCTGACGACGCTCGCCGAGCGGTTCGACGCCGACGCCGTCGTCTTCGTCGGGGACACGCTGGACGATATCCGAACGGCGAACAACGCGCGCGAAGCGGATTCGGAGCGCGAGTATCACGGCGTCGGCGTCCTCACGGGCGGGCTGACGGGCGAGGAGGGACGGCGGAAGTACGAGGCCGAGGACGCGTCGGCGGTCCTCGAGTCGGTCAACGACCTACCCGACCTGCTCGAGTCGTAGGGTTTTCGAGAGGGGAGGTTTCGGAGTCGGAGGATTTCTGAGACGGAGGGTTTCGGAGTCGTCGGGTCTCCGAGAGGGAGCGGTTATCGAGCGCTCGAGCACGCTCCCAGGCCCGGATAGTCGGCGATGATCCCGTCGACGCCCGCGTTCGCCAGCGCCTCGAACTGGTGCCAGTTCGTCGCCGTCCAGACGTTGACCGTCCGGCCCGCCGCGTGGGCTTCCTCGAGCACGTCGATTTCGGGTGGCGTTTCGTCGAATCCGGCGTACGCAGTGTCCGCGAGGGCGGTTCCGTCGATCGCGTTTCTGGGCGGGTGGATCGCCTCGCAGTCGTAGCGGCGGGCGGTCTCGAGGCCCGCCTCGAGGTCGTCCCAGACGAGCGTCGCGGCGGCGTAGCGGGGCGCGACCGCGCGGAGGGCCGCCAGCGCGCCCTCGTAGAACGACGAGAAGAGGAGTTCGCCGTCGAAGGCGTCGCACGCCGCGACGACGCGCTCGACGAACGGTTTCCAGACCGCGCGGTGCTCGTTTCGGGCCGTCTCGGTGGGGAGCGACTCGGAGAACCGCAGGTCCGTCGTTCCCGAACCGGTCGTCCCTGGACTCTTCAGTTCGACGTTGACGCCGACGGTTTCGGGGACCGCCTCGAGCAGTTCCGCGAGCGTCGGGACCGTCTCGTCGGTGCCGAGGACGCGGGTCGACCGGAGGTCCTCGAGTGGGATTTCCCGGACGAAGCCCGAGGCGTCGGTGAGGGGACGGCCGTCGCGGACGCGGTCGCCCTCGAGGCGCTCGTCGTGGATCACGACCGGGGTGCCGCAGGCGGCTGGTTGGACGTCGATCTCGAGCATCGCCGTTTCGTCGTGGCGTGCAGCGGTTTCAGCGGCTGCGACGGTGTTCTCGGGTGCGACGCCGGCGTAGCCGCGGTGGGCGATGACGGCCGGACTGGTCATACTCGGGCGACGACGGCCGGGGTAATGGAGGCTGTGTTTGCTTCGGATAACCGTCTCGAGTTCGTTTTGAAGGTGGGAGGAACAGCGGTGAACACGCTTTTTGCCGGGGAATAGCGGTGAACACGCTGCTACCGTGGCAACGGTGATTTCCACACCCTCCCCAGCCGATTCGCTCGTTCCCGTTGGTCACTCGCTCATCCCTCGCGCACAGTTATCGACCGTCCTCGTTTTCACTCGGACGGTCGACAGCGCGCGCCACCGCACGCCGGTTCGTCGGTTCGAGTGTCGTCCTATTCGCGCGGCTCGAGCCCCACCGCGTCGGCCAGCAGTTCGTGCGATCGAAGCGTGGTCTCGGGATCGGCGTGCTGGCTCTGGATCACGACGTGGTCGACGCCCGTCTGCGACGTCATCCGGTCCAGTAGCTCCCGAGCCGTTTCCGGGCTACCGGAGACCTGTCGGGGCCAGTCGCCGGCCTCGAGGTCCGTCGGCGTCGGCTCGGGAACTCCGCCGAGGACGTCGATCGCCCGCTCGACCGAGCGGACCGGAAGCTGATCGATCTGCCCGCTGCGGAGCAGTCGCGACGAGGCTTCGGCGGTCGCCCGGAGCCGCGCCGCCTCCGCGTCGGTCTCGGCGCAGGTGACGTTCACCGCGATGGCGCCGTAGGGTTCCTCGGGGCCGGCACCCTGCGGCGAGGGCTCGAAGTGGTCGTGATAGGTCTCGAGCGCCTCTACCGCCGGTCCGGGGCGAATGAACGCGGCGAAACAGTACGGGAGGCCGAGTTCGCCGGCCATCTTCGCGCTCTGTGGACTCGAGCCGTGGACCCAGATCTCGGGGGTGGAGTCGCCGGATCGCGCGATGTCGAGACCGCGGAACGGGTGGTCGTCCTCGAACCCGCCGTGGAGGTGTTTGACGACCTCGTCGATCTTCTCGGCCTGATCGTCGCCGGTCCGGCGGCGCTGGCTTCGATCCGGTTGCAGGGCGAGGTCGCTCGCCGGATTCCCCGTCGCCCGCCCCAGTCCGAGGTCGATACGGCCGGGCGCGAGCGCGTCGAGGACGCCGAACGTTTCCGCCACCTTGTACGGGCTGTAGTGGTTGAGCAGCACGGTCCCGGAGCCGACCCGGATGTCCTCTGTCTTCGCGGCGATGTGGGGGATCAGCGCTTCGGGCGTCGTGCTCGCGACCGAGTCGGTGAAGTCGTGGTGTTCGGCCACCCAGAACCGCGAGTAGCCGAGTCGCTCGGCCCGCCGGGCGCGCTCGACGGTGTGTTCGAACGCGTCCGTCGCGGTGCCGTCCTCCGGAACCGGCGCGAGGTCGACGATCGAGAGCTCCATACCGGGTGGTGGGGGCAGGGCGGCAAGTGTGTACGCTTTCGGCGAGCCCTTGCCGACTCTCGTCCGGATGCTGATCCCGTCGCCCGACTATTGACGGGCCAGCATTCACCCCGCTCGCCGTCGAAGCCGTGCCCATGACCGAGACCACGCTCGAGGACGTCGAACGGAGCCTCGACCGCGCGACCGACCTCGAGACCGAGGAGGCCGTCTCCGTCCTGCGGACCGCCCGGCAGGACGTCGCCGATCTGGGGAGTAACCCGGACGTCGACGAGCAGCGGCGCCGCGAACTCGAGGACCGACTCGACCAGCGCATCCGCGAGGTCAAAGAGCGCGACGCCTACGACAGCGGGCTGGGAGCGGCGATGAATCCGGAGGACGACGAGGCGCCCTAGGCGGGAAGCGGTTTGGCCCGGCGGGCCGCAGCCCCCGTCCGGCGGGTCGTCGCCCCGTCCAGTCGGCCGCTGCTCCCGTTCGGTCGGACCCCCGCTCTCGTCCGGTCGGCTTCCGCCGGCGTCCGAGAACCCGGCGAGAACGGCCGCCCTCCACCCCTTTTATTCGGATGCCGTCCCGAGAGTCGCGTATGCGAATCGCACTACTCGGCGGAACCGGCGACATCGGACAGGGGCTGGCCCTGCGCTTTGCCCGCGATACGGACCACGAGATCCTCATCGGCTCGCGCGATCCCGAGAAGGCCCGCACCGCGGTCGAGACCTACGAGGCCGAACTCGAGAGTCGCGGCGCCGACGCGGATCTCAAGGGCTTCGCCAACGAGATGGCGGCCGACCGGGCCGACGTCGCGATCCTGAGCGTGCCGCCGTACTACGTCGGCGACACCGTCGAGGCCATCGAGGACGTCCTCGATTCGGACACGATCCTCGTCACCCCCGCGGTCGGCATGCAGGGCGACGAGGACGGCCTGCACTATCACCCGCCTGGAACCGGCAGCGTCACCCAACTCGTCGCCGAGCGCGCGCCCGACGCGGTGCCCGTGGTCGGCGCCTTCCACAACCTCGCGGCCGACGCGCTCTCGGATCTCGACAACGACCTCGACCTCGATACCCTCGTCGTCGCGGACGACGACGACGCGAAGCGAACCGTCCGGAACCTCGCGAGCGAGATCGAGGGCCTGCGCGCGCTCGACGTCGGCCCGCTGGCCAACGCGGCCGAAGTCGAGAGCGTCACGCCGCTGGTCATCAACATCGCGAAGTACAACGACGACCTCCACGACGTGGGCGTGCGGTTCCACTGAGTCACGTCGCCGCTCGAGAACCACCCCGACGCTCGAGGGGCGCCTCGCCACTCGAGAGACACCTCGCCGCTCGACGTCGTTCTCGAGACTGGTTATTGAACGAGAATAGTTAAGTACTCTAGTCGGCGAGTCAGGTGATATGCGTAGTTCAGAACTGCGACGGCGGGACGTCCTCGTCGCAGCGTCGGCCGGCTCGCTCTCGCTTGCAGGGTGTACGGAGGGCGAATGGTTGTCCGACGAGGAATCGTCCGTCCAGCACGGGTACGGAACGGCGTACGGCCAGGGATACGGACGGGGGGCCGAGTAACCGTGGCCGATCGCACCCCGCGTCTCGGGCTGGGAACGTTCGAACAGGGCGACGAGTGGGACCACACCGATACGGTCGAGGCGGTCGACGAGCACGCGATCGTTCGCGGCCCGATCGCCGACCGCCCGGCGGACGGCGAGTACGACGACGAACTCTACCACGCGACGGACCAGGGGATCACCTGGCGCTGGGACGCCTCGAGCGGCGACTGGACGTACTTCAGCGGCGGGGGCAGCGCCGACCAGCCGGTGCCGGGGACGAGCCACTTCGAGGCGGCGGAACTCGTTCACGCCCGAACCGCGGAGAGCCCCGTCTGGAACGTCGAGGCCCACGGCATCGAGGGCGACGGCGAGACCGAGGTCGGTCAGGCCGTCTACGACCTCCTCGAGCGGGTCCATCGGGCCGGCGGCGGAATCGTCTACTTCCCGCCCGGCCGGTACCTGCTCGAGCGGACGCCGCTGATCGGCGACGACACGATCGTTCTGGGCGCGGGTCGCTCGACCGTCCTCGAGGGGGTGCGGGCCGACGGCGAGGAAGGCCGGGCCCTCATCTCGAACAGGGGCTACGACGCGGTCGACTACGGCGGCGCGTCGAACTGGGGCGTCCGCAACGTCCGCATCGATTCGCCGGCCTCGAACGGGATCATGCCCGCACACGCGGACAACGTCCGGTTGGAGAACGTCTACGGCGACCGAATCTACTACCATCACATCGACGTCGTCTCGTCGAAGAACGTCGTCATCGACGGCTACTGGGCGACTCGAGGCGGCGACGCCGGGTCGAACGCACCGATCCAGTTCGACAACCAGACCTCGGAAATCGCGTCGAACAGCGTCTGGGACGGAACCGACGAGCGACTGGCCGGAAGCGACGGGACGCCGACGCGGAACTGCACCCTCGAGAACTTCGAGATCGATCCGGCGAACGGCCCCGAGTACGGCGTCCACATGCACCGAAACGGCAACGAGTCGATCACCATCAGGGACGGGTACATCACCGGTTGCCTGCACTCGGCGATCAGGGGCGACACCGGCGACGAGATCACGGACCTGACGATCGACGGCGTCTCGTGTATCGAAAACGCGAGGGGAATCTCGCTCGGACAGATCAAGGGCGGCCGTCGCGAGCTGACGATCAGCAACGTCACGATCAGGACCGACAACCGGGGGCTGGCCGCCGGATCGGGAATTTACGCAGGTGGATTCGACGGCGCCCTGCTCTCGAACACCATCGTCGACGGCGCGTTCACGAACGCGATCCTCTTCGACGACATGGTCGATCTGAAACTGAGCGCCGTGACGGCCAACGGCGCGCAGGATCAGGCCTTCCGGTTCCGGGAGAACGTCGACGCGACGCTGACGACCGCTCGAGCGGCCGATTGCGGCGGCGCGGGCATCTACTCGGGCCCCGGCAGCAGCGTCGCCTACGGCGGCGTCACGTTCGACGACGTCGGGCGCGAGGTCGTCGTCGACGGCGAGACTCGCGAGTGGGTCACGTCGTCGTCTTCGTAACACCGCTGCCGCCCTCCTCCCCGAGCGTTCCTCGAGGCGCCCGTTTTTCTGCCCCCCGGCCCTACACTCAGCCATGCGAATCGTCACGACGCTCCCCTCGGCGACCGAAACCGTCGCCGCGCTCGGAATCGAACCGGTCGGCGTCTCCCACGAGTGCGACTACCCGCCCGGCGTCGAGTCGCTGCCCGCGGTAACTGACTCGAGAATCGACGCGGACGCCTCGAGCGGAGAGATCGACCAGCAGGTGCTCGAGACCGCGGACGCCGGGGGCGTGTACGACGTCGACACGGACCTGCTCGAGGACCTCGAGCCGGACCTGATCGTCACCCAGGGGATGTGCGACGTCTGCGCGGTCGACGAAGCGGTCGTGGAAGCGGCGGTCGAGGAAATCAACGAGGCGCGACGCGCCTCGAGCAGTCGGACGCAGTCCGACGACGATGCAGACCCCGAGATCCTCACTACCGATCCCCACAGCGTCGCGGACGTTCTGGACGACCTCGAGCGGATCGGCCGCGTGACGGGCCGCGAGGAGCACGCTCGCGAGGTCCGTTCCAGCCTCGAGTCCCGCATCGACGGCGTCCGGGAGCGAACCGCCGACGCTAATCTCGAGCCTGACGACCGCCCGCGCGTCGCCATTTTCGACTGGACCGATCCCGTCATGGTCGCGGGCCACTGGACGGCCGACCTGGTCGAGTGGGCCGGCGGCGAGTACGGACTGGCCGACGCGGGGCAGCGCTCGAGTCCCCGCGAGTGGGACGAGATCCGCGAGTACGACCCCGAACTGGTCGTCGTCGCGCCCTGCGGGTTCGACCTCGAGCAGACCGCGGCAAACGCAGCGGACCTCACCGAGCGCGCGGGTTGGGAGGATCTCACCGCGGTTCGGGAGGGCCGCGTCTGGGCGATGGACGGCCACCACTATCTGAATCGGCCCGGGCCGCGGCTGGTGGACACGCTCGAGGCGCTGGCCCCGATCGTCCAGCCCGACCTGTTCGACGAGGAAACGCCGCCCGTCGCGCTCGAGGAGATCGCGGTGCCGTTCGAGCGGTTGACCGAGCGAGCGGGGCTCGAGGCGGACGCCTGACTCGATCGATGACGTCCGAACGCAGTTCCGACGCCGAACTCGTCGTTCCAAGCGAGATTCGGAATCGAATCCTCGAGCGCGCCCGCGACGGCGTTCCCGAGGAGATCTGCGGAGTTTTCGGCGGTGACTTCGAGCGCGAAGGTCGGAGTCGCGTCCGCTCGCAGTATCCTGCGACCAACGTCGCCGAGACGCCCCGCACGCGCTACCGGATCGATCCCGAGGAACAACTCGCGATCTTCGAGCGCCTCGAGGCTCGCGGCGAGGAGATCGTCGGCTTCTACCACTCCCATCCCCGCGGGCCGGCGCAGCCGAGCGCGACCGACGAAGCGCAGGCGACGTGGCCCGATCGGTCGTCTCTGATCGTCTCGCTCGAGCCGCTCGAGGTCAGCTCGTGGCGGTGGCGGGAGGACGGTGATGACGAGCGATTCGAGCGCGAGCGGATCGTACTCGAGTGAACGCCGACGGCCCTGACGGGTTTCCTGCTACCGTGGCCACAGGGAGCGCCACACCCTCCCCAGCCGACTCACTCGCTCCGCTCGTTCGTCCCTCGCACGATTTCGTGCCGTGGTTCGTTCGTCACTCACCACGGCACAGCGCGCGCCACCGCACGTATCTCGGCTGGATCGGTTACGACGCGTCCTCGAGCACGTCCGGAACCCACCCCTGATTCGGATCGTCCGTCTCGCGCATCCACCCGATCAGCCGCTCTCGCAGTTCCTCGCGTACGTCGGCGTAGTCGGGGTGGTGGATCAGGTTCTGCAACTCGGCGGGGTCCGCCTCGAGGTCGTACAGTTCGTCGATATCGGGGCCGTTGTAAACGTACTTGTACCGGTCGGTGCGGACCATCCGCTGGGTGTAGAGGCCGAACTCGTCGCCGTGGTACTGGGCGAAGGTGGAGTCGGGCCACCCCTCGGGTACTGCGTCTGCGTCCCCGCCGGCCTCGAGAAGCGGCACGAGACTCCGAGCGTCGAAGCTCTCGGGGACGTCGACGCCGCCGATTTCGAGGAACGTCGCGGCCAGATCGTGGAGGTGGACGGGCGCCTCGCAGGTGGATCCGGGGTCGACGACCTCAGGCCAGCGCACCTGCAGCGGGATCCGGTAGGTGTCGTCGTACATCAGCGGTCCCTTGTTGAACTGCCGGTGGTTCCCGACGAAGTCGCCGTGATCCGAGGCGTGGACGACGGCCGTCTCGTCGGCGACGTTGTGATTCTCGAGCGCCTCGAGGATCCGCTCGAGCTGGTCGTCGATCAGCGAGACGAACCCCCAGTACTTCGCGGTGGCCTCGGCCCAGTGCTCCCAGTCGAAGCCGTCGGCGCCGCGGTAGCGGTAGTAGTTCTCGTGGACCTGCGGCTTCCCCTCGTAGGTCTCGGCGTAGCTTTCGGGCGGCTCGATTTCGTCGGGGTCGTACATCGAGGCGTACGGCTCGGGGACGACGTAGGGGTGGTGGGGGCCGTAGAAGTCCGCGCGGTGGAAGAACGGCGCGTCGCCGTCAGCCCCCTCGCTCGCGCCGCTCTCGTCACCGGCGTGGGCCTCGATCGCGTCGATCGTCCGCTCGGCGAGGAACCACGCGCGGGTCTCCTCGACGTCGACCGGCGTTTTGGCGGCGACGAACGTCCCCGAACTCGTATCGCGCGGATCGTCCCCGGTGTAGAGTTCCTCCTCGAGGTCGACTTCGCCGAGCGGTACCCCGCGCTCCGCGCGGTACTCGCGGAACGCCTCGTCGATGTCGTCGTGGTGTTTGTCGCTGCCGCCGAGATAGGCAAAGCCGAAGTCCTCGGGCGTCTGGTCGCGGCCGACGTGCCACTTGCCCGTGTAGCTGCACTCGTAGCCGCTCTCGGCCAGCGCCTCGGAGAACGTCGGCAGCTCCGGCGGCAAATTCGGCCGGATCGCGTCGGCCTCGTGGCTGTTGTTGAGCATCCCGTGGCCGTGGGGAAACCGGCCGGTCATGAGCGAGGCTCGAGCGCTCGTACAGATGCTGATCGGCGTGAACGCCCGTGAAAAGCGCATCCCGTCGCTCGAGAGCCGATCCATCGCCGGCGTCTCGACCGGCGGCCCGTCGGGGGCGCTGCAGTCGTAGCGCTCCTGGTCGGTCAGGACGAACAGAACGTTCGGGCGGCTGTCGGCCATCGGGCGTCGTACGCTGGCGTCGCCATTAATGGTGGGGCCTGCGTCGGGGACGCGATTCCCTCAGGGGACGAAGATGGAGAACGATCCCGTCGCGCGAGCGACCGACGCGCCCTCCTGCTGGACCTCGGACTCGAGGAAAGCGACGGAACCGCCCCGTCGAACGACGGTGGACTCGCAGGTCACCGTCCCCTCGGTCACCGGTTCCAGGTAGCTGATCTTGATCTCGATCGTCGCACAGCGCTCGTCGGCCGTCATCTCGGACTGCAGGGCGGCCGCCATCCCGGAGTCGGCCATCGTGTACGCGACCCCGCCGTGCAACACGTCGTTCGGATTGGTCAACCGGTCGGAGACGGTCAGCGTGCCGCGGCTGTAGCCGTCGCCCGCGTCGGTGAACTCGAGTCCGATGAGCTCCGAAAATCCCGCGTCGTCCTCTGTCATCGTCTCGGTATCGCCCGCACACGCTCTTCAACATTCTCCTCGCCAGGACCGACTGCGTTCTCCCCGCGAGGACCGACTCCGCGATGCGCTCCTCGTCTACCCACCCACTCGATTCGTCTTCCCGCTCACTCGAAGTCGTCGTACGTGGGCCGCTCGAGGTCGCCGGGGAACTCGTCGACGGGCACCTGCGTCTGGTCGCCCGATTCCATGTCCTTGATCGTCACCTCGTCGTTCGCGAGGTCCTGCTCACCGGCGACGACGACCGTCTCGGCGTTGACCGAGTCGGCGTAGTTCAACTGCGCGCCGAAGGAGCGCCCGGCGACGTCGGTCTCGACGACGTGGCCGCGCTCGCGGAGGTCGCGGGCGATCCGGGCCGCCTCGGGCCGCGTATCGCCGATCTGGAGCACGTAGTAGTCCGTGGTCACCGCCTCCTCGGGCCAGACGCCCGCGCGCTGACAGAGCAGCGACAGCGTGGCGTGGCCGGGTGCGACGCCGACCGCGGGCGTCGGCTGGCCGCCGAAGCCCTCGATCAGGTCGTCGTACCGACCGCCGCCGAAGATCGACCGCGAGACCTCGCCGGCCGAGTCGAAACACTCGAAGACGACGCCGGTGTAGTAGTCGAGTCCGCGGGCCGTCTCGAGCGAGATCGTGCAGTACTCGCGGGCGCCGAAGTCCGCGGCGGCCTCGAGCACGTTCTGGAGGTTCTCGACCGCCGCGGTGACGCGATCGGTGTCGGCAACGGACTCGACCGCCTCGAGGTCGCCGCTCGAGACGAGGTCGTCGAACTCGGCGGCCTGGTCGGCAGAGAGGCCGGCGCCGATTAGCAGGTCGTGATACTCGGCCTGCGAGATCTTCTCGGACTTGTCGACCGCGCGGATGGCCGCCTCGGTGTCGACGTCGGCGTCGTAGCTCTCGAGGACGCCGCCGAGGATGTCGCGGTGGGAGACGCGGAACTCGAAGTGCTCGCCGGTCAGCCCGAGGTTCGTCAGGGCGTCGGCGGCCCACGCGAGGATCTCGGCGTCGGCTTCTGGCTCCGAAGAGCCGAAGATGTCGACGTTGGTCTGGTAGAACTCCCGCTGACGGCCCTGCTGGACCTGCTCGTAGCGCCAGAAGGGGCGCGTCGAGAACCACTTGATCGGCTTCGAGAGCTCCTGTTGCTTGGCGACGACCATCCGCGCAACGGTCGGCGTCAGTTCGGGCGTCAGCGTCACGTGGCGTCCGCCCTGATCCTCGAAGGAGTAGAGTTCGTCGACGATCTCGTCGCCGCTCTTGTCGGTCCACATCTCGGCGCGCTCGACGGCCGGCGTGCCGATCTCGCGGAAGCCGTAGCGGCGAGCGGTGTCCTCTATCGCGTCGATGGTCTCCCGCCGCGCGGCCATCTCGCCGGGATAGAAGTCGCGAAAGCCCTTGATCCGGTCGTACATGGAGAGTCGTTCGAGAACGGCGAACTTCTATCCTTCCGTTCGGAGACGGGGTCCACAGCACCGGTCGAATAGTTTGGTTCGGCGGACAGTTCAGTTATTTTGACTCAAACGGGGCTGAGCTTCTCCCGTAACTTGATACCCTCTTGCGTCGAGCGTATCCGTGTGCAACGCGTCGCCGACGACGATTGGGTCGCCACCATCAGCGATCAGCTACCGGTATCGCCGCTGTCGATTCTGGGGCTCGTCCTCGCCGCGACCATCGGCATCCGCATCGCGGGCGAGACCCTCTCGACGAAGACCCTCCTCGAGAGCATCTTCCCCCTCGCGACCGCGACGGCGGTCGTCCTCGTCGACCGCTTCCTCGTCGCCCAGGACGTGGCGGCGCGGGACCGCCTTACCGTCTTCGCGTACGGGCTGGGGGGCTTCCTCGCGGCGTTCGTCGTCGCGGCGCTCCACCTCTACATCGCCTACCTCGACGGGCTCGGCGCCCGCTCGCCGCTGTACCTGCTGTTGATGAGCGGGACGATGGGCGTCGGCGCCGGCACCGTCGCCGGCGTCTACGATATCAAACAGCGGGCCGCGACCCGCGAGGCCCGCCGCCAGAGCGAACGCCTCGAGGAGTTCGCGAGCGTCGTCAGCCACGACCTGCGGAACCCGCTGGGCGTCGCGCGCGGGCGCCTCGACGCCGCGTTTCAGACCGGCGACGCCGACCACTTGATGGAGGTCGACGCCGCTCTCGAGCGGATGGACGAACTGATCGAGGAGTCGTTGTCGGTCGCCCGCAGCGGGACGCAGGTCGAGGAGACCTACGAGGTCCCCCTAGCCGAACTCGCCGGTGACGCCTGGTCGTCGACGGCGACCGGCGACGCGAGTTACGAGGTGGTCGACCACCGGACGCTACAGGTCGACCCCCTCCGCGCGAAACAGCTCTTCGAGAACCTCTTTCGCAACGCGATCGAACACGGCCGCGAGGACGTCCACGTCCGCGTCGGTCCCCGTCCCGGCGGCTTCTTCGTCGCGGACGACGGTCCGGGCATTCCCGAGGACGAACGGGACAAGATCCTGGAACAGGGGTACTCGACGTCCGAGGAGGGGTCGGGACTGGGGCTCGCTATCGTCCGCGCCATCGCGGACGCCCACGGCTGGTCCGTGACGGTTACTGAAAGCGAGGACGGCGGCGCTCGATTCGAGTTCACTCGGTAATCGACTCGGTCACACAGTAACCGACTCGGTTTCGGCTTCGCCCGTCGGGAGAACGTCTCCGAGTCGAGTCACTCCTTTTCTCGGCGGACGCCGGTCACGTACGTCTGCGTGTGATCCGGGAAGAGTTCGTCGACGACTCCGGGCCCGTACTCGTCGGCGATGATCGCCCGGAGTTCCGCCTCGTAGTCGGCCCGATCGATCTCCTCGCTTGGGCCGACGGTCACCTCGAGTCGGGCGTCGACGAGTCGGTCGACGGCGGTGCGACCGAACCCCGACAGGGGCGCGATGTAGTCGACCTCGTGGCGGTCCTCTAAGCTCTGGGCCTGGGCGCGGGAGACCGTGGGGACGCGGTCGTCCCGGCGGGTGCCGTCGGCGATGGCGTCGTACTCCCGTTCGGCGAGTCGCTCGAGTGCGTGCCGGTGGACCTGCTGGATGCCGTTTCGCGGGAAGCCGTCCTCGCGGATCCGGGCGGCGGCCTCGCGGGCGACGTCGGGGTCGAGTTCGAGGCGATCGAACGCGAAGCCCATTGCCGCGGCGGTCTCGCGGGCGTGTTTCCAGTCGTCGCTGATCCCGAAGTGGCCGGTGACCAGCGTGACGTCGTAGAACTCCTCGAGGAGAAGGGCCGCGAGGGTCGAATCTTTGCCGCCGCTGTAGAGCACGCCGAGCTCCATCAGCGGCGCTTGATGTCGAAGCTCTGGGAGTCGGGCTTCAGCTCCTGGAGGAGCTGTTTCATCTTCTCGTCGTCGATCTTCCCCTGGATGCGACCGCTCCGAGCGAGGGTGACGACCTGCCGTTCGACCTGCTCGCCGAACTGGGGTTTGCTCATCTTGACCGTGTTGAGCCGCTTGCGCGCCTCGTCGGTCAGGTGCTGGCGCAGGACCGCCTTCTTCTGGGCCTCGGCCTGTTGCTGGGCCGCCTCCTGTCCGGCGTCGCCCTGCTGGCCCTGGGCTTGCTCCTGTAGCTGTTCCATCTTCTGCTGTCGCAGCTCCTCGAGTTTCTCCTCGTCGGGTGAGCCACTCATAGCTATCGACGTGTTCGGTTGCGGAGCGGAAAATGATTTCGGACGGTCGTCGAGACTGCCGTCGCTGGAGGGGGTGTTTCGGGAAAACTGGAATCGATCCCGCGTTACGCGTAGCGCTCGAGTTCCGGACGGTCGAGGTCTTCGAGGACGGCGCCGGCGGTGTCGTCGAGGAGGCTCTGTCCCTCGGGGGTGATGCGTCGCCCCTCGCCCTCAGCGGTCTCGACGAGGTCTTCCTCCTCGAGTTGCTGGAGGATCGTTCGAATGAGGTTCTTCGAGCCGTCGGCGCGCTTGGCGGGGGCGACCTGGTAGCGGTTGGAACCGCCCTTCGAGCCGCCGTACTCCGTCGACAGTCGCTCGACGCCGATCGGTCCGCGGTCGGAGACCTTCCGCAGGAGGCTCGCGGCGCGTCGCGCCCAGAACTTCTCCTGTTCGGGCGGCAGTTCGCGGCTGACGCCGCTCTTTGCGAACTTGCCCCAGTCGGGTTCGTCGAGCCGTTCCTCGAGATCGTCGGCGACCGCCTCGATGAGGTCGTCCGCCGGAACGTCGTACATCGTAGCCATTGGCGTGTGGTTTCCGTCCGCGGCATTTAAGGCCATCGTTGTCCCGCGCAGCGGGGGCGTGCCGATCGTTCGCAGGGGTTTCAGCGACGGGCGAGCACAGCGCCGTCTCGAGACGCGGAGGCGCCTCGGTCCGGTCCGTTTTTCGTCTTGGGCCCGAAACGGAGAGGCATGGACGAGCGCGCCGCCCTGACGCTGCTCGAGGGCGAACTCGAGGCCGCCGGCGACGACGCCGCCGTCGTCGACGGGCTCGTGCTCACGACGGACATGCTCCACGAGCGGACGGACTTCCCGCCGGGAACGACCCGCTACACGGCGGGCTGGCGGGCCGTCGGCGCGTCGCTGTCGGACGTGGCGGCGATGGGCGCCGAGGCGACGGCCGCCGTGGCGGCCTACGCGGCCCCCGAGTTCGATCCCGACGAACTGCTCGCCTTCGTCGGCGGCGCCCGAGACGTCTGCGAGCGCGTCGACGCCGAGTACGTCGGCGGCGATCTCGACAACCACGACGAGTTCACCGTGTCGACGACTGCCGTCGGCCGCGCCGACGACCCCGTTCGCCGGAGCGGCGCCCGGCCCGGCGACCGCGTCGTCGTCACCGGCACGCTGGGCCGGAGCGCGGCCGCACTCGAGTTGTTCGAGCGCGGCGCTCGAGCGGACGGAAGCGAAGCCGACGATATCGACGAGGAGACCCTCGAGCGCGCGAACGAACTGTTCCGGTTCGAACCCCGCGTCGCCGCAGGCCGAGTACTCGAACCCCACGCGACGGCGATGATGGACTCGAGCGACGGCCTCGCCCGGTCGTTACACCAGTTAGCGGAGGCCAGCGACTGCGGGTTCGCCGTCGAGGCGGAGCGGATCCCGGTCGCCGACGCGCTGCTCGACGTCGCCGACGGCGAGGACGTCCTCGAGCGGGCGCTCACCTTCGGCGAGGACTTCGAACTCGTCGCGACGGTACCCGACGCGGCGCTCGAGGCGACTCGAGACGCGACCGACGTCGAACTCTCGGTGATCGGTTCGGTGACCGAACCCGCGGCGGGGATCACGGTGGACGGCGACCGACTCGCGGACCGCGGCTACACGCACTGAGCCCGGTTCCGCAGTGAACGACGACGAACGCGACGACGGGGCCGGACCGACGGGTTACTGGACGATCGAGATCGGAACCGGCATGAAACAGAGCAGCCCGAGGCCGAACGTGACGACGCCGACGGCGAACCGCCAGGTGCCGAGCCGATCGTCGGTGATCGGATGGGCCGCGCCCGCCGACGCGAGGATGACGGCCAGAACGCCCCAGAAGACCCAGATGAACACCGTCTGGACGCCGTAGCCGCCGACGTAGTAGAGGTAGCCGGCGAGGGCGAACAGCGCGCCCGGAACGAGGGCGCTGATCGTCTCGTGGAGGTCGCCGGCCATCGCCCGGAGGATGTGACCGCCGTCGAGTTGGCCGACCGGGATCAGGTTGAGGAAGGTGACGAACATGCCGACCCAGGCGCCGATGACGACGGGATTGACGTTCCGCGTCGGGTCGTCGCCGTACAGCGGCCGATCGAGCGCCACCGCGAGGAACTCGAGCAGCGGCGGGATCCCCAGCTGAAACGCGGTCTCGTCGCCGTCCGGGACGAGCGGCTCGGGAACGATCACGGGCGGCATGTGGAGGCCCACGATGGCGACGGCGACCGTCGCGGCCAACCCGGCCAGCGGCCCGGCGACGCCGATGTCGAACAGCGCCCGTCGATCCGGCATGCGCCCCTTCAGTTTGATCACCGCGCCCATCGTCCCGATGATCGTCGGGACCGGAATGAAGTACGGCAGCGAGGCGTCGACCTGGTGGTAGCGGCTCATCACGTAGTGTCCCAGTTCGTGGACGCCGAGCACCGTCAGCACCGCGGCGGAGAAGGGCCACGCGCGAACGATGTCGGCCGGATTGCCGATCGGATCGATCGCCGGATACCACCAGAACGCGCCGACGAACAGCGTCGAACAGATCGTCGCGAGCAGCAGCAGGATGTTCGTCCACGGAATGCCGTCGATCCCGACGCTGATCGGCTCGGCGACGATGACGTACTCGCCGTGCCGGGTGGTCAACTCGGGCTCGTATCCTGCCTTCCTGAAGGCGGGCCACAGCTCCCGGATCGCCCGCTCCGGATGGATCCGGGGATCGCCGTAGTACACCAGCTGATCGTCCTCGGTTCGCGTCTCGTAGACCCGAAACACCGACTCGATACGCTCGAGTGACGGGCCGTCCCGCGGGGCCGACTCGTCGGTCCGCGAGGGTCCGAACCGGGGCGATTCGGCGTCGTCCATCACCGGTGATTCAGGGCCGCGTCGTATAAATCGACTGCTGTCGGCGGGCGTGACTATCTCCGATACAGAACGGTAGCGGTCCCGATGGGACCGGCAGCAAAAACGGGGAGGAAGCGGGGATACCGCCGCGTGTGGCCGGGTAGCGTCGGTGACGCGCCGGCACGCAGGGCGGACGGTCGGGAGGCGCCGCCGAGTCGGAGGTCAGGAGGACCGGCGGCTGCGACCGCAGGGTGTCCGCGGTGTCGCGTTCAGGCCGGAGCGACGCGCCACGTGGTCGCGCTCGTGTACGACCACTTCTCGATCTCGAGGTCGGTGACCGAGTCCGAGAGTTTGACCATCAACGCGCCGATCTCTTTGGGGGACATCCCGACGTCGTCCGCGATGAACTTGCCTTTGAAGTACAGCTCTCCGTCTTCGGCACGTTCGCGAAGGTAGCGCTTCAGGCGGCGTTCTTTGCTTTCCGTGGAGGGTTGGGCTGTCGTGCTCATCGACATCCATCCGTTGTTGGGTATAGATGTTATAAAGGGCGGATGGTTAGCGGCATTTCGTTTGTGTTCAACGATCTGGGGGGTAATCGACGTTTTATTCTCGAATCATTGAATATTTATTGAACGCTGAGAGTGACCTAGACGTTTTATAACCGTCTCTAACCTATTATCGTGCCCCGAATAATCCAGATTCATAGAACGTCGCGTTCCGAGACGGTTGACCTATTTTGAACGAAATATTCACGAAATCAAGTATTACGATCGCTCGTGGACCCAGAACTCGTCCTCGACCGTCACCTCCTTCTTGAACAGCGGAACCTCGTCTTTCAACCGGTTGATCCCGTCCTCGACGGTCCGAAACGCCTCCTCGCGGTGCCCCGCGAGCACGACGACGAAGACGATGTCCTCGCCGTCCTCGACGATGCCCGTGCGGTGGTAGAGTTCGACCTCGAGAACGCCGTCGCGGGCTTCGAGATCCGTCTCGAGGGCCGCCATGCGCTCGTCGGCGACGCCCTCGTACTTCTCGAACTCGAGGTACTGGGTGCGCGCGTCGTCCGCGTCGTCTTTCGCGCGGACGCGGCCGGTGAACGTGGCGATCGCACCCGCGCGGTCGGCCGCCGGCGACCGCTTGACGCGCTCGACCAGCGACTCGAGGGTCTCGTAGGGCTCTCGCGCCGCGAGTTCGGCCGCGACGGCGTCCGGGTCGAGGTCGCCGGGCGCCTCGGCGGCCGCGAGGACGTCCTCGCCGTCGGCGTCGGCCGCGCCCACGACGACCGTCGGATGTCTGAGATCGTCGATGCCGACCACGACGGCGTACTCGCAGTCGGTCGCCAATTGATCGAGGGCGTCGCCGACCGTCATTCCCGTCCCGGAGGCGGTCCAGTCGCCGTCGGCGCCGAGATCGTAGCTGACGTCGCCGCCGACCGTCGTCGAGTCGTGGACGGCCGTCCCGTCCGCGATCGTCGCGTCGTACTTGACGACGCCCACCCGTCCCTCCCGCTCGAGTCGATCGACGAGGCGGTCGAGGACCCGCTCGAGGGCATCGCCGCCGGCCCCGCGATCGAGAACGCCGAGTACGTGCATGCACGACTCATGGGGGCGTCGGACTTTGTAGCTGTCGACGAAAGCCCCGACTCGCTGCGCGCTCGCGCGCAGCGAGTCGCCCCTTTCAGTCCCGCCCGGGAGCCGCGGCCAGTCAGCTATGCACGGAGCCGCACCCGGTCAGCTATGCACGGAGCCGGAATCGGGCGGCGCTCGTGGTGTCGCTCGAGTCGTCGGGCCGCCCTCGCGCGCAGTGACAACCAGTTCTCTCGACGGTAGCTGTTGCGCTCAGTGACCACCACCGTGCTCGAGGAGCCGTCGCGCACGGTGTCGCTTCGATTCCGACGGCCTCGAGACCGCCCCGCGTGTTGGAGGGGGACACGCGCGCCGGTCCGGAGTTGGCAACCCTTAAGATAGCAACCCGGTTACACCGGGGTAGTATGAAAGTGGTCGTCTCTATCGGCGGGAGCGTGCTCGTGCCCGAACCGGGCGCGGATCGGGTAGCCGAACACGCGGCCGTCGTCGAAGACCTCGTCGCGGACGGCTGTCGCGTCGGCGCCGTCGTCGGGGGCGGCGGCGTCGCCCGGGAGTACATCTCGGCCGCTCGCGATCTGGGGGCCAACGAGATCGAACTCGATCAACTGGGTATCGACGTCACCCGACTCAACGCGCGCCTGCTGATCGCCGCGCTCGGCGAGGAGTCCGTCACCGCGCCGGCCCTCGATTACGAGGAGGCCAGCGAGGCGCTCCGTCGGGACGACGTCTGCGTCATGGGCGGCGTCGCGCCGGCCCAGACGACCGACGCCGTCGGCGCCGCGCTCGCGGAGTACATCGACGCCGACCTCCTCGTCTACGCGACGAGCGTCCCCGGCGTCTACAGCGACGATCCGAACGAGAACCCCGAGGCGACCAAGTACGACTCCCTCTCCGCGACGGAACTGGTCGACGTGATCGCCGGCCTCGAGATGAACGCCGGCGCCTCGGCGCCCGTCGACCTGCTGGCGGCGAAGATCATCGAGCGCTCGGGAATGCGCACGATCGTCTTAGACGGCACCGATCCCGACCGGATCGCCCGCGCCGTCCGGTACGGCGACCACGACGGGACCGACATCATCCCCGAGGGCGCCGGCGAGGAACCGACCTACTGGGCCAGCGACGAACGATGAGCACCGAACACGATGACGCGACGGAGCCCGATGCCGGCGCGGACGCGGAGAGTCCCTATACCCTCCAGCACGAGGATGGCGACGACGCACGACACGCCTTCTGGGCCGATACGGTCGCGGACCGCGTCGAAGCGCGAGAGCCTGACGAACCGATCGTCGTCAAGGGCGGCATCTCGCCTTCCGGCGTTCCCCACCTCGGGAACGTCAACGAGATCATGCGCGGCTACTACGTCGCGGAAGTCCTGCGCGAGCGCGGTCACGAGGTCCGCCAGGTCTTCACCGCCGACGACCGGGACCCGCTGCGCAAGCTGCCCCGCACCCTCTGTGACCTCGAGGGCACCCTCGTCGATCTCGGCGAGGTCGACGCGGGTGCGCTCGGGCGCAACCTCGGCGCTCCCTACACCGACATCCCGGATCCGTTCGGCTGCTGTGACTCCTACGGCGACCACTTCTCGACCATCATCCAGGACAGCGCCGACGCCGTCGACGTGCCGATCGACCTCGTCTCGAACACGGAGATGTACGAATCCGGCGAGTTCGAGGCCGTCACGCGCTTCGTCCTCGAGCACCGCGAGCGCGCACGCGAGGTCCTCTCGCAGTACCAGGACAAGGTCGACGCGGACGGCGACTACGTTCCCTTCAATCCGATCTGCGAGGACTGTGGCAAGATCACCGAGACGGTGACGAGCGTCGACCTCGACGCCGGCGAGGCCGGTACCGTCGACTACCGCTGTACCGATATGGACGCCGGCGACCGGACCATCGACGGCTGCGGCCACGAGGGCACCGCCACGCTGCGGGAGGGGAAACTTCCCTGGCGCTTCGAGTGGCCCGCCCAGTGGCAGGTGCTGGGCGTCGACTTCGAGCCCTTCGGCAAGGACCACGCCGAGGGCTCCTGGCCCAGCGGCCAGGACGTCGCCCGCAACGTTCTCGAGATCGAACCACCCGTTCCGATGGTCTACGAGTGGTTCACCCTCGAGGGCGAGCCGTTCTCCTCTTCGGAAGGGAACGTGATTCTGGTCTCGGACGTCCTCGAACTGCTCGAGCCCGAAGTGCTGCGGTACTTCTTCGCGAAGGACCCCGCGAAGGCGCGGGACTTCAGCATCGAGCGCCTCGATCAGCTGGTCGACGAGTTCGACCGCCTCGAGGCGATCTACTTCGACGAGATCG
Organism: Haloterrigena alkaliphila; assembly: GCF_017352155.2. Taxonomy (NCBI): domain Archaea; kingdom Methanobacteriati; phylum Methanobacteriota; class Halobacteria; order Halobacteriales; family Natrialbaceae; genus Haloterrigena; species Haloterrigena alkaliphila. The sequence continues at coordinate 1,049,155 of NZ_CP071462.1, read as the reverse complement.
AGGCCAGCGAGGACGAGACGGCCTTCGCGAAGCGGGTGTATCCACTCGTAGTCGAGGAACCGAGAGAAGAACGCATCCGTCTCCCCTACACCTTCGCCGCCGTCCTCGGGATGTTCGACGATCCCGACCTTCGCGAGGAAGTCGCCCGCAAGGAGGGTCACATCTCCGACGACGCGCCCGAATGGGCGGTCGACCAGGCCCTCGAGCGCGTCGAGCAGGCCCGCAACTGGGCGCGCCGAACCGGAAACGAGTTCGACTACGAACTCAAGCGCACGGAGATTCCGGATCACGAGTTCGACGCGGCCACCGAGGCGGCCCTCGATGACCTCGCCGACTTCGTCGAGTCGGCCGTCCCCGTCGACCCCGACGAACTCCAGGGCGAGATCTACGAGACGGCCAAGCGCCACGACGTCGACGTCGGCGACTTCTTCGGCGCGGGCTACCGCCTGTTTTTCGACGAGGAACAGGGGCCGAAGCTCGGCCCGTTCCTCGCGAAGGTCGACCGCGAGTTCGTCGTCGCCCGCCTGCGCCGCGAACGCTGAGGCGACGCGGACCGCCTCGAGGCGACCGCGCGACCCGATACGCGGGCGACGGCACAGTCAAAAGCCCTTTGAGAACGCCTCCCGGAGATACGAGCGATGGATCACGGTTTCCTCGCTGTCGTTTCGGTTCCCGAACTCGCCGGTTCGGAGACGCTGACGTGGGTCGCCGTCGGCCTGCTCGTCTACTGGTTCGCCATCGTCGCGCTCCAGCGCGCGGATCTCCTCCCGGAGTACGTCGGCACGCAGGGGCCGATTCTGACCTTTCACACCAAGCGCGGGCGGGCGTTTCTCGACCGTCTCGCGGGACCGACGCGGTTCTGGCGCGCGTGGGCGAACGTCGGCGTCGGCATCGCCATCGTCGTCATGGTGGCGATGTTCGTCATGTTCCTCTTCGCGGGGATCTCGGCGATCCTCTCGCCGCAGCCGCCAAGCGACGTCCAGCAACCGCGCAATATCGTCCCCTTCCCCGGCGTCAACGACTTCCTGCCGCTGTCCGCGACGCCCGGAATCGTCTTCGGGCTGCTGGTCGGGCTGGTCGTCCACGAGGGGGGTCACGGCCTGCTCTGTCGCGTCGAGGACATCGAGATCGAGTCGATGGGCGTCGCGATGCTCGCGATCATCCCGATGGGCGCGTTCGTCGAACCCGATCAGGAGGAGAGCAAGAACGCCTCCCGAGGGGGCCAGACGCGGATGTTCGCGGCCGGCGTCACCAACAACTTCGCGGTGACGATCATCGCTTTCGCCCTGCTATTCGGCCCGATCGCCGGCTCGATCGGGGTCGCATCCGGCGCCGCCGTCGGCGGCGTCGCACCCGGCTCCCCCGCCGAGACAGCCGGCATCGAACCGAACGATCGAATCACCGCCGTCGGCGGAACGCCCGTCGAAACGAACGACGACCTCGAGGAGGCCGTCGGGACCGCCAACGGCGAGCAACTCGAGGTCGAGATCAACGGCGAGCGAACCGCCACCGTCGAGCGAACGCTGCTCGTCACCACGGCGATGGAGGACGGACCCGGCGGACTGGCCGCCGGCGACAAAATCGTCGCGGTGAACGGCGAGCGTGTCGGCACCGAAGCCGCCTTCTTCGAGGCCGTCGGCGACGACGCCACCGTCTCGCTGACGATCGAGCGCGACGGCGACGAACTCGAGCGCGAGGTGCCGATCGGCGCCGCCGTCGACGTCGCCGAGGACGGTCCGCTCGAGGAAGCGACCGGTCCGACCGACGACACGCTCGTCGTCACGCGCTTCGACGGCGAGCGCGTCTACTCCAACGACGACCTCGACGCGCTGCTCACGGAGAGCGAACCGGGCGCGGAGGTTTCCGTCGCGGGAGTCATGAACGGCGAACGCGTCGAGTACGCGGTGACCCTCGGTGAGCACCCGAATCAGGACAGCGGCTTCCTCGGCGTCTTTCAGAACCCCGGCACGTCCGGCTTCGAACTCGACCCGATCGGCGTGCAGTTGTATCCCGCCGGGACGTACCTGTCGGTCCTCGGCGGCGACGGAGGATCGTCCACCGCCTTGACCGACTCCTTCCTCGGAAAGATCGGCGTGGCGGTCATGCTCCCGGTGAGCGGCGTCGCCGGCTTCCTGCCGTTCAACTTCGCCGGCTTCACCGGCGGCGTGGAGAACTTCTACGAGGTCGGTGGGGCGCTCGCTCCACTGGGCGATAGCACGGTCTTCTTCCTCGCGAACCTGCTGTTCTGGACCGGCTGGATCAACGTGCAACTCGGCTTCTTCAACTGCATTCCGGCGTTCCCGCTCGACGGGGGTCACATCCTCCGAACGAGTACCGAAGCGATCGTCTCGCGGCTCCCCTTCGAGACCACCCGCGGCCACGTCCGCTCGGTGACGACGACCATCGGGCTGACGATGCTCGTCAGTTTCCTCGCCGTGCTGTTCCTGCCGTTCCTCCGCTAGCTCCGATCCCGGCAAGCGGGGGACCGCATCGCCGGGACCGTCCGCGAACCGACCCGCGTCGAGGCCGCGTCGCTGCCATCCTCGTCCCACGCTGGTCGACGACCCCGACGCCGGGGCCGCGACCTCGGCCGTCGCGGTCACCAACCGCTCGTCCTCCCGCCGTTCGCGCTCTCGATGACGTTCCTCCCGCTGGCCGGCGTCGTCGTCCTGGCGGCGATCGCGCTCGCAATCGCGGGCGGGCTGGTCGCCGAACTCGCCGTCTTCTTCGCCGCGTTCCTCGCGATACAGACTCTCGCTGCCGCCGTCGCGCTTTCCGTCGGCGGGAACGACCGGCGACTCCTCCTGCACGCGCCGCTGCTGGTGGTCGGGTTCAAACAGCTCCTCGACGCCATCGCCGTCAAGGCGCTGATCGACGTCGCCCGCGGCGTGTCGGTCCGCTGGACGAGCGCCGAACGGGCGGACCATCGCTCGAGCGCCGGCGATCAGGAGTCGCCGTCGACCGCCGCCTCCGCGTCGTCGTCCTCTCGGTCCGCGTCGACCCCGTGGCGCTCGTAGAACTCGTCCGGCGTCGCCTCGACGCGCTCGAACTCGCTGTCGAAGTAGTGTTCGTGGTGGCGGACCATCTGTTCGACGATCCACGCGCTGAACGTCTCGTCGAAGCGCCACTCGCCGTCGTGGTCGGGAATCTCGAACCGCTCGTCCGTCGAGAACGCCGCGTAGACGTGGAAGAAGCCGAGGATGACGTCGGCGAAGTCCCGGGCCTTCTCGGTACAGTTCTCCCGGCGGTCCGCGAGTTCCGCGTGACCGTCGTCGGTGAGTTCGAAGTACTTCCGATCGGGTTCGTCCTCGCGTTCGATCCGTTCGGTCCACCCCTTCTCCTCGAACTTGTAGAGGATGGGGTAGACCGAGCCGTAGGAGGGCTCCCAGTGACCGCCGCTGATCTCTCGGATCTCTTTCAGGATCTCGTAGCCGTACCGGGGCTTCTCCTCGAGTAACTCGAGGACGAGATAGGCGATGAGTCCTTTCGGCGGCCCACTTTTCCGCATGTGGACGCCGTTTGACCGGGCGTACGTAAATGGTTTCGGTCGCCGGAATTCGCCGCCGGCGCCGTCGTGCGGGTCGTCGCGAGAACCGGCGGCCGGGGTGCGATCGGTGCTGGCGCGAAACCCGGTCCTTCTTGGCGTCTCCACCCCAACCCGCGAGTATGGAACGACGACAGCCGCCACAGACCGAAGAGGGCTGGTACGTCCTGCACGATTTCCGGTCGATCGACTGGGACGCCTGGCGCGACGCGCCGGAGCGTCGTCGGTCGCAGGCGATCGAGGAGGGCGTCGACTTCCTGACCGGCGCCGAGTCCGTCACCGACGCCGACGAGGGGGACTCGGCGACGTTCTCGGTGCTGGGCCACAAGGCCGACCTGCTCGTCTTGCACCTGCGGCCGACGCTCGGCGACCTCGACGCGCTCGAGCGCCGGTTCGAGCAAACTGCGCTGGCCGAGTTCACCGAACGGGCCGACTCCTACCTCTCCGTCACGGAGGTCTCGGGCTACATGTCCCAGGAGTTCTTCGAGGACGACTCGGAGGTCGAAGACGCCAGCATGGCCCGCTACATCGAGTCGCGACTCACCCCGTCGATTCCGGACGCCGAGTTCTGCAGTTTCTACCCGATGAACAAGCGCCGCGACCCCGAGGACAACTGGTACGACCTGTCCTTCGATGAGCGCGCCGAACACCTCTCGAGCCACGGCGACATCGGCCGGGACTACGCCGGGAAAGTTACCCAGATCATCTCCGGCAGCATCGGCCTCGACGACTTCGAGTGGGGCGTCACGCTCTTCGGCGACGATCCGACCGACGTGAAGGACCTGCTCTACGAGATGCGCTTCGACCCCTCGAGTTCGCGCTACGCCGAGTTCGGCCGGTTCCTCTCGGCCCGCCGGTTCCCGCCGGCGGACCTCCGCGCGTTCCTCGCCGGCGACCCCGTCCCGCACGAGGGCGAGGACGCCCACGGCGGGCACCCCCACGCGGGCAGCGAGCACGGCGGTCACCACCACGGCTCCGACGACCACGCGCACGGTGACTCGAGCGGACACGCCCACGGCGGGTCGGGCGACGGCCACCACGGCGCCGACTCCGGTAATGAAAGCGGCGACGACGGAGACGTCCGCAGCGAACTCGAGGAACTGGGCGTCTACGCGGGCCAGCCCCACGGCGAGGACGTCCACGCGGTCGTGCTCTACTCCGCTGCCGACCCCGACGAACTGTCCGAGGAGGTCGACGGCCTCCGGGGGAACTTCGACCACTACGACACGCACGAGAAGACGGCCGTCTACGAGGCGAGCGAGGCGGCGGAGCCGCCTCGGAATGGCGAGCGGGGAACCCGCGAGCGCGACGACGACGCGGAGACGGCGATCGTCAGCCTCTGGGAGACCGAGCGCGCCGCGAACACGGCCGCCGGCTTCCTCGCCGAACTGCCCGATATCGTTCGTCAGGCGGGCGATGACGAGGGCGACTCCTGGGGGACGATGGGCATGTTCTACACGGTCAAGCCCGAGCACCGCGGGGACTTCGTCGGCGCCTTCGAGGACGCCGCCGACCTCCTCGCGGGGATGGACGGTCACCGAAAGACCGACCTCCTCGTGAACCGCGAGGACGAGAACGACATGTTCATCGCCAGCCGCTGGGACGCCCGCGAGGACGCGATGCAGTTCTTCCGCAGCGACGCCTTCTCGGAGGCCGTCGAGTTCGGCCGCGACGTCCTCGCCGACCGGCCGAGACACGTCTTCCTCGCCTGAGCGGATGCAACGCGTTTTCCTCGTCGCTCCCTCCCGTTCGGTTCCGTGACCCGAACCTACGGTTCGTCGTAGAAGAAGTACGCAGCGACGCCCGCGATTCCCAGCGCGAGCGTGACGTACGGCCAGTTCCCGGCGTCCCGATCGGTCACCACGGCGTGGCCGGTGACGAATATCGCGAAGCAGACGTGGGCGACCAGCGTCGCGGCGAGGAACGCGGTCAGTTCCATCGTCCATGGACTCTCGCGGCCCGGTGAAAGCCGTTTCGGACTCATTCGTCGGTCGATTCTTGCTGGGGAAAAGTACACCACTACCGTCATCGAAGGACTCCAGTAGTGAACCGACGTGGGTTTCTCGCTACCGTGCCGTCGCTCCTGCTCGCGGGCTGTGCGGCCCGACTCGGTATCGCCGACCGCGTCGAGGTCGCGGAGAAGGCGATCCGGCTCTATCCGCGTGGCGACGACGAACCGGCAGACGTGGCAGTTCGCCGGTACGATCCCGCCGACGGCCCGTTCTACCTCGAACTCCACGACGACCTCGAGATCGATCCCGACGAGCCCCTCGTCATCTCCGACTCGCTCGCCGAGAAACTCGAGGCCCACTTCGAGGGCGTCGAGTATCGGATCAGCGTCTGCGAACCCGGGAGCGACGACTGCCGACTGACGACGGTCGCCCGGTTGGACTTCAACGAGGTCGAAGTCGGCGATATCATCGATCTCGTCTCCCGGAGTTCCGGCGCGCGGCTGGTCGAGGTCCACGAACGCCGCGCCGATCGCGACTAGTCGTCGCTGTCCCGGCAGTGCCGTCGATCCGCACACCGATCGATACGCCGTCGGTAGCGTCCGGCGTACCGTCACCGAATCGCGGCGATTCCGCTACGTGCTGACGCGGCGATTCCGCTCCGCGCTGGCGGAGCCTGACCGAGTACAAACGGGGTCGTCAGAAGTCGTGGTCGGGGTCGTCCTCGACGGCGCGTTTCATCGACTCGCGACGGGACTTGGCGTCACGGCCGGTCGCCTCGAGCAGGAAGTCGTTCTTGGCGTCGACGGCCTCGCCGGCGGCCTCGAGTTCGTCCGGACCGAGTTCGGTCGGGTCGCGTTCGTAGAACTCGACGGCGAGTTTGTCCTTCTTGCCGGAGTACTCGACCGTCCCGACGACGACCTTCTCGAAGACGGGGTTGTCGGGTTCGCCGATCACGAAGAGGTCGCTCCCCTTGAACTCCTCCGTATCGGTGATGGGGCCGAAGTAATCCTGGACAGTGGCCTCCATATCGGGGATTCGCTCCTCGAGGTACTCACCGCGACGCATCTTGTACTCCTTCATGGATTGGTGATGCACGGCGGCCGGTTTACCTCTTTTCATAGCTAACGTTCCGGAGATTCGACAGTCGGCGCTCGAATCGAGAGCGTCGACTCGAGGAGACGGTCGATTCGCGGCCGGCCGAAGCGAATTTTCACGGCACCGAATCGGAGCCGGTGACGGTCGCGAGACGGCGTCAGCGCCGTTCGCGCTCGCCGAGGTAGCCCTTCCGGCACTCGGGACAGATGTCGCCGGCGCGCAGCGAACCGCGGTCGCCGGCCGCGACGTACTCACACCGCGGGCAGTAGAACTCGGTGGGCACGTCGTCGCGCGGGCCGTCGCCCTGGCCGGGCGGCGTCGCCGACGTCGCACGCTCGATTCCGCTTCCGGCACCCGTGCCGTCGGTCGACCCGGTCCGTGCTGGCTCGCTTCCGCTCGCTGCGGGTTCGGTCGTGGTCGACGGATCCGCGGTCACCGATCTGGCGTCGGCCGCCGCGGGGGACTCGCCCGAGTTCCCGATCGGATTCGAGTCGTCCTCGAGGACCACCGCGTCGTCAGTGGCCGGGTCCGGGTCGTCGTCGACCGGGTCGTCGGTGGGGGCGTCGGCCGGGGCGTCGTCGTCGGGCCAGTCGGTCGGTTCGTTCTCGCTGCCGACCGGCGGACCGACGTCGTCGGAGTCGGGCCACTCGCCGTGGTCGCGGTCGCGGTCCGGCTTCGGATCCTCGTCGTCGTCTTCGAGGATCTCGCCGTCGTCGGTCACCGGGTCGCCGTTCTCGTCGGTCGGGACGTCGAACTCCTCGTCGTCCGTATCGGCCGCGGCGGCGGTCGCCGGAGCCGCCTCGTCGGCGTCGATGAATTCGGCATCCTCGTCGGTGTCGGCGTCGGGTTCGCCGTCCGCGGCGTCGGCGGCTGATTCGACGGCGTCCGCATCGCCGTCGGTCGTGGACTCGAGTTCGGGTTCGTCGGGGCGCAAATCGGCGTCCGTTCCGGCAGAGAGGCTCGTTACTTCGGTGTTCTCGCTGATGACGTTGCGGTCACCACAGCGGTCACACTCCTCGTACTCCTGGACGGTTACGACGACTTCGCTGCCCCGTTCCTCGCGCTCGCGGTCGACTTCGGTCTCCCCGTAGTCGTGTCCGAGCAGCGAACATCGAAGGGCCATAGTCACACCGTACCCAGTCACACCATAAAAAACGTACTGCCTCTCGAGACGTCCGGTCGCGTCGACCAGTCGCCGCGACGCCGACGGTTCGACCGACCCCGGCGACCGATCGAACGACAAACGTCAAATCCCCGGTCGTCGAATGGGGAGACGGATGAGAGCAAAGCGGGAGTACCGGGACCGGGCCGAGACGGAGGTGGCGGTACTCGACGCGCTCGTCGACCGGACCGAGGAAGGAATGAGCGTCTTCGAACTCCGCGCGGCCGTCGAGGTCGACATCGACGAACTCGAGGACGCCCTGTCGACGCTGAAGGACGACGGCCTGATCGTCGTCGAGTCCGGGGGGAGCGACACGGTGATCAAACCCGACGACAGGGTCATTCCCGAGGCACCGACCGACGAGCCCGACGACCAGTCGATCGTCGACTGGCTCCGCGAGCGGCTTCCCTTTTGAATCGAAACGCCTGATACGCTCAGGGCACACTGCATACGCATGACCGTCATCGAGTCCATTCACGCGGATCACGGGGCCACGTTCGGCGAGCGGGACGGGCGCAGGATCGTCGAACACTTCGGACGGCCCGAACGCACCCACCGCGCGGTCCGTAACGGCGTAGGCCTGATCGAGATGGCCTACGGCGTGATCGTCGTCGAGGGCGAGGACCGACTGGAGTACGTCGACAACGTCGTCTCGAATCGCGTGCCCGACGAGGACGGGCGAGGCTGTTACGCGCTCGTCCTCGACCCGCAGGGCGGTATCGAGGTCGAACTCTACATTTACAACGCGGGCGAGCGCCTCCTCCTCTTCACGCCGCCCTCGAAGGCCGACCCGCTGGCCGAGGACTGGTCCGAGAAGGTGTTCATTCAGGACGTCGAGATCCGCGTCGCGACCGACGACTACGCCATCTTCGGCGTCCACGGGCCGACGGCCACCGAGAAGGTCGCCAGCGTGCTCAACGGCGCCGCATCGCCCGACGAGCGCTACACCTTCGTCCGGGGGACGATGGGCGACGAGGGCGTGACCGTCGTCCGCACCGACGCGCTGACCGGCGAGGAGAGCTACGAGGTGATCTGCGCGGCCGACGACGCCGAAGCCGTCCACGACACCCTCGAGACGCAGGGGCTCAACGCCGCCCCCTTCGGCTACCGGACCTTCGAGAGCCTCGCGCTCGAGGCCGGGTCGCCCCTCTTCGAGACCGAACTCGAGGGGACGCTCCCCAACGTGCTCGGCCTGCGCAACGCGCTCGACTGGGAGAAGGGCTGTTACGTCGGGCAGGAGGTCGTCTCCCGCGTCGAGAACCGCGGCCAACCCAGCCGGAAACTGGTGGGGTTGACCCTCGAGACCGGTGCGGGCGGCGAGACCGAATCGTCAGCGGTCCCCGACGCCGGCGCGGCCGTTTTCGACGGCGACGCGTCTGTCGGCGACGTGACCCGCGCCGGCGAGAGCCCGCTGCTCGAGGACGTCATCGCGCTCGCGCTCGTCGACTACGGCCTCGAGAGCGAGGCGCTGACGGTCCGCGTCGGCGGCGAGGAGGTCCCCGCGACGGTAACCGAACTGCCGTTCATCGAGGGATCGGATCGGTCGGATCGACTGCCGCAGTACCAGTAGCGGATCAGCAGCGGGCCAGTAGCGCGCTGCGTTCGAACTCGAGCGCAGAGTCGACGGTCGTCCCCTCGCGTGATCGAGTTTCGAGTCGAAACGCTTTCGCCGCGGTGTGGGGTACGCCCCGTCGTGACGACCGATTCCCCGGAGCGGCCCGATAGCCGACGGAGTTGGCTCGTGGCGCTCGTCGGTGCGCTCGGCATGGTGTTCACGTTCGGGACGCCGCTCTCCTACGGCATTTTCCGGGAGCCGTTCAGCGAGGCGTTCGGCATCGCGCCGGTCACCCTCTCGAGCGTGTTCTCCGTCATGCTGTTCACCTTCTTCATCGGTTCCGGGGCGGTTGGCGTCTTCGCCGCGCGGATCCCGGCGCGGGCGGTGATCGTCACCTGTGCCGCGACCGCGGGGCTGATCGCCCCGTCGCTGTACGTCGCGGAGTCGTACCTCGGGCTGACCGTCGTGTTCGCGCTGCTCGGCCTCGCGCTCGGGACGGTGTACGTGTTGCTCGCGTCGATCGTGCCGCGATGGTTCGACGAGCGCCGCGGCGCCGCGACGGGACTGATCTTCGTGGGTAACGGGCTCGGCCTCTTTCTCCTGCCGCCGATCTGGCAGTCCGTCATCGCGCGCTTCGGCGTCCGCCGGGGGTTTCTCCTCGTCATGTCGGTGACCGCAGTCGCCTTCCTCCTCGCGGGACTCGCGTGCCGGCGCCCGCGGTGGGCGGACGGCTCGACCGCGACGACCGGCGAACTGCTCGAGTGGGTCGGTGAACTGGCCGGAACGCGAACGTTCAAACTGCTGTTCGTCGGCATCGCGCTCGCGTTCTCGTGGTACCAGCTGCTCGCCGCGTTCGCGATCGACCTCTTCGCCGCCCGCGGGCTGTCCGCGTCGGCCGCCTCGACCGCGTTCGGCCTCGTCGGCGGCGTGAGCATCATCTCGCGGATCGGCGGCGGCTACATCGCCGACGAGGTCGGCGCCAGACGGGCGTTCCTCGCCTCGCTCGGCTGTTCGGTCGCCGGCGTGGTACTTCTGTTCGCCTCGCAGCTGTCGGTGCTCGCCGTCGGCGTCTTCCTGCTCGGCCTCGGGCTGGGCGGCACCGCGACGCTGTACATCCCGCTCCTGATGGGGATCTACGGCACCGACAAGGACACCGCGATCGTCGGCCTCTTCAACGTCGCGGCGGGAATCAGCGCGCTGGCCATGCCGCCCCTCGGGACCGCGAGCGTCGCGTACACCGACGGCTACGCCGTCGCCGTGGCGCTCACGTTCGCCGTCACCGTCGCCTCGTTCTGCTTGATCACCGTCGGCACCCGGCCCGGCTGACGCGCCCCGCTGTTCGGGGCGGCCGCCGGGACTCGAGCGCCACCGGAACTGGCCAGCCACATCCTCAAGGCCGGCGCTACTGGATCTCCGATATGGGCTCGCGTAGCGACACCCCGATAGATTCGACCACCGACTTCGAGGAACTGGCCGCCCGCCTCCGCACGCAGTCGGACAACGCCCCCGGTTCGGACACCGAACGCGTGACGATCCGGTCGCTCGAGGCGGTCGACGCCGACGCGCTGTCGGAGTTGCTCGAGGCGGAGGAGAGCGAGGGTACCGCGCCCGGTGAGCTCGTCTTCGTCCTCTCGCGGGCCAACGCCGAACTGCTCGTCGAGCGGGAGTTCGACGTCGACGACGTCGACGAACTCGAGGACGTGCTGGGGCGGGCAGTCCAGGTCGAAGACGAGATGCCCGACGACACGATCCTGCTGCTGGACCCGGACGCGGTCGACGGCGAGGCGATCGACGACCCCGACGCCATCGCCTGCGGGATCGTCGGCACCGACCACTGACGGATTCCCGTCGCGAGCTGCCGTCGATCCCACGCCCGTCCCCCGCATCACCCCGTCCACTGCCACCCCCGGTACTATCCGCGGATCGATTGTCACCACAGTATGCGCTATCTGGAGGTCACGGTGCCCGAGGGGAAGCGACGGGCCGTGCTCGACATCCTCGAGGAGGAGGGAATCAACTACGTCGTCAGCGACGAGACCAGCGGGCGAGGGTACGCCGCCGTCGTTCGGTTTCCCGTTCCGACGCGGGCGGTCGAGCCGCTCCTCGATCGGCTGAAGCGGGCCGGCATCGGCGACGAGGCGAGCGTCGTCGTGATCAACGCGGAGACCGTCCTCTCCGAGCAGTTCTCGTCGCTCCGGGATCGGTACAGTCGGGGCGGTCAGCTCGGCGCTCGCACCTCGAGGCAGGTGTTGCGCACGAAGGCCGACGAACTCACGCCGCCGTTTACGATCTACGCGGTCATGCTGCTGATCAGCGCCGTCGTCGCCACGGCCGGGTTGCTGGCCGACTCGCCTGCGGTCGTGATCGGCGCCATGGTCATCGCGCCCCTGCTGGGGCCCGCGCTCGCCGCCAACGTCGGCATCGTCACCGGCGACGACCGGCTCAAGTCGACGGGTTTCCGCTACCAACTGATCGGCGTGGCGATAGTCGTCCTCGCCTCGATCGGGCTCGCGACGCTCGCCCGGTTCGCCGGCCTCGAGCCCGGCGGAGTCGACATCGTCGTCGCGACGGAACTCGAGGAGCGGGTCGCGCCCAACCTGTTCTCGCTGGCCGTCGCGCTGGGCGCCGGGATCGCCGGTATCCTGAGTCTCACACGAGGGTTCTCCGAGGCCATCGTCGGCGTCATGATCGCCGCGGCGCTCATTCCGCCGTCGGCGGCGGTCGGGATCACGGTCGCCTGGGGGATGTCCGGCGCGGCGATCGGCGCCGCGGTCCTCGTGATCGTCAACCTCCTGTCGATCAACCTCGCCGCGCTGGCGACGCTGTGGGTCGCCGGCTACCGTCCGCAGGGGCTGTTCGAGGTGTCGCCGACCCGGACGCCGACCTACACCTACGCGGCGATCTTCGGGGTCGGCCTGCTGGTGCTGGCCGCGCCGCTGGCGGGCGTCACCCTGCTCGAGTTCCACACGACCGAACTCGAGTCGTCGGCCGAAGCGGAGGTCGAAGCGGTGCTCGCGGAACCCGAGTACGACGACCGCGAAGTCGACGACGTCGCGGTGGAACTCGACGGCAACTATCCGATCCAATCGGTCGAACGGGTCGTCGTCACGGTCTCCGGGCAGGACCCGAGCCCGGAGTCGGGGCTGGCCGATCGGCTCTACGAGGCGATCCAGCCGCACAGCGACGAATCGCTGATCGTCGAGGTCCAGTACGTCGTTGCCGAAGAGCGTGGCGACGGCGACGAGACGGATGCACAGCGCGTGACGATTCGGACCGCCGACGGGACGTAATTACTCGCGCTCGCTCCATCCCACCCCGATCGTGACGCCGATGGCGACGCCGATCGGCAGCCAGAGCGCCAGGTTGTCGGTCGTGGTACCGATGACGACCCCGAGGATATGCCGACCGCGATTCCCACTCCGAGTTTCTCGCCGTCAGTATCGTCGTCCCGATCACCCGCCCGTCCCGTGTCGTGGTCCGCCATACACCGGTAGTGGGCGGGATACTAGCTTTCACCGGTATCGGAGTGGAGCGGCTGGCGCTGGAGAACGGCGCTGCGAGGAGGCGAGTGCCGTTCACGGGCTCGCGCCTCGAGATTTGCCCCTCCCGAATTGATGGACTGACAACTATCATGGTGTTGGGGATACAACACCTTCACATGCCCTGTTCCACCGTACGGAATCGATACGTTTCCCGGTCGACGTGGACGACGTTGAGCTGTCGGGCGTTGGCGCTGCTGACGTCCGTCGCGATTCTCGCGGCCGCGGCGTCGGTACTGGTCGCGTCGATGGGAATGCCCGAGGACGTGGCCGCGATCGGACTCGTCACCGTCGGCACCATCGCGCTAGGTCTCGCGCTCGTTCGGCTCTTCGTCCACTTCGAACGAAACGGACTGCCGTCGCTCGAGTAGTACGACGGAGCGCCGCCGCTCGAGCCCCGATCCTTCTGCGACCGCGCGTTATTCGGCGTCCGAATCGGGCCGATACCGCCGACTCACGACCTTCCAGCGCCCGCGGTGGAACAACCAGTAGTTGATCCCGCCCGGCACCGCGGTCTCGAGCACCAGCGCGAGGTAGAGTCCGCCGATGCCGAGCGGCGTGAACAGCCCCAGCGCCGCGGCCGGAAGCGCGAACCCGTACCGGCCGACCAGCGAGGCGACGAAGGGCAGACGGGTGTCGCCGGCGCCCAGCAGCGCCCCCGCCGCGGTGCCGTCGATGCCGTATCCGATCGAACTGACCGCGCCGACGGCCACGAACGTCGCCGCCTGCGCGACCGCCGCCGGCCCGCCGCCGAAGAGTCCGGCGATCGGTTCGGCGAAGGCGATCACCAGCACCGCCAGCCCGGTGTAGAGCACCGTCGAGAGCCGGATGATCGCCGCGCCGTAGGCGCCCGCTTCCGCCTCGTCGCCCGCTCCGAGCTGTTGCCCGACGAGCGAACTCGCGGCCAGCGACAGCCCCCAGTTGACGCTGTTGATGAGGCTGCGCACCCGGCGGCCGACCTCGAGGGCGGTGACGACCACCGGGCCGAAGGTGCCGGCGACCCACAGCAGGGGGAAGACGACGAGTCCCTGAGCCAGCCGGCGGCCGATCTCGGGCGTCGAGATCTCGATCACCTGTCGGAGCAGCGTCGGCTCGAGCCACGGTCCCGACCGGGTCAGCGGGACGGGACTGGGTTCCATACCGAGGACGCCGTAGGACTTCCCGACCATCCCCCACGCGAGGACGCCCGTCACGAACCCCGTCGAGAGGGTCGTCCCGATCGCCGCGCCGGCGACGCCCATCCCGAACCCGAAGATGAGGACGCCGCTGAGCAGGATGTTGAGCGCCGCGCCGCCCGCGCGGGCGACCATCTCCGTGAACGTGTCGCCGACGCCCGTGTAGGTTCGGCTGGCGATCAGGCTCAGCAGTTCGAAGAGCACCGCCGGCGCGACGAACGCGAGATAGGTGCTGCCGTGGGCGAGCGGCGCCGGACCGGCGTCGAACAGACCGATCAACGAGTCGGCGAAGGCGAAGAAGGCGAGCAGGATCGGGACCGCGAGGGCGACGGCCAGCAGCACGCTCTGTTTGACCACCTGCGAGGCGCGCCCGGTCTCCTCGCCGCCGTAGTTCTGCGAGACGAGACTGACGGTCCCGCCCGCCAGTCCCAGCCCCAGCATCGTCACCATCTGCCAGAACGCGAGGGCGTAGGCCAGCCCCGCGGTACCTGCCGTCCCGACGGCGATGCCGACCATCGCGAGGTCGGCCGTCTGCTTCGACATAATTGCGAAGCCCGTCACGACCCGGGGCCACGCGAGATCGACCGTCGGGTGGAACCGCTCGGTCTCGATGATCCCGAGTCGCTCGAGCGTCCGAGCGACGAACTCGACGATCCTCGTCTGCCGTCCGGCCATCTACGTGGCGTTTCGTGAGGGTCGCCTTCGGTCTGTCGGCTCCGGCACTCACTCCGGTAGGTGGTTCCGCTCTCAGAAATTCCGTTTAGACGATCGGACTCGCTCAGTGACGCGGTTACAATTCTCGGAACGACCACCCGGCGCGCGGTGGCGCGCGCTGGACCGCGGTGAGCGATGAGCGAACCGCGGTCTGAAGTCGTGCGAGGGATGAGCGAGTGACTGGTGGGAACGAGCGAATCGGTTGGGGAGGACGTGGCGATCCCCCGTTGCCAGGATTAGCAGAGGACTCCTCGAGTCTAATCGATAAGCACAGCAGCTGAGTACCGTAGTTGAAGGAGTGTAACTAAAGGCGAGCGTTCTGCTACCGTGGCAACGGGGATTTCCACACCCTCCCCAACCGATTTCTGCTCACGGGCGCTGCGCGCCCGTTCGCATGGTTCGCCGCGGAACCTTCGGTTCAGCGCTAACGCTCCCTTCGGTCGCTCATCCACTGTCAGAGCAAGCTCTGACAAGCCTTCGCTCGTATAACTCGCGAAGACCTCGCACAGTATCGTCGACGCGCCTCGCATTCGCTCGGACCGTCGACAGCGCGCGCCACCGCATGCGGTTGCATCGTCTCGAGCAATTCGAGAAAACTGAAAACCGCGACGTGAACGGATGAACGACGCCCGCGACTCACCGAAGCCCCGAGAGCACCGCCCGCAGATGTGACGGCGAGACGAGCGACGTCGGCCGATCCATGTGGACGCCGATCTCGCCCGAGAGCGCGCCGAGGCCAAGGCGCTGGACGGGTTCCGGCAGGGAGTACGCTCGGCGGAGCCAGTGGCCGAGCGCCTGTTCGCGCTCGAGGTCCGTCCGCCAGGCGCGTTCGTAGGCCGCCAGCGTCGTCGGCCGGTCGGGATCGATCTCGCGGACTGCGTGGTCGGCGCAGGTCATGCTGTAGAGGATGCCGCCGCCGGTGAAGGGCTTGGTCTGGGCGGCCGCGTCGCCGAGTAAGAATGCGCGGCGCGAGGTCACGCGATCCGGCGGCCCGATCGGAATAGCGCCCGAGCACCGGTGGGAGACGTCGATCTCGTAGCCGTCGATCAACTCCGCGAAGTGTCTGGTGACCTGGACGCCCGGCGGCGCGGCCAGTCCGTACTCGACGCCGGCGTCGCCGCGGGGAATGCGCCACGCGAAGAACGTCGGCGCGGTCAGGTGGACGTCGACGAAGTCCTGGTGGTCGGTCTCGTCGGAGAACGCCAGCACCCCGTGGAGCAGTTCGTCGGGTTCGGGCAACTCGAGTTCGTCTCGAACCCGCGAGCGCGGGCCGTCGCAGCCGGCGAGCATCTTCGCCTCGAATTCGACGGTTCCGTCGGGGCCGCTGGCGACGACCGCGACGCGGTCGCGGTGCTCGGTGACCTCCGTGACCGTGTGCTCCTCGCGGACGTCCGCGCCCGCCTCGCGTGCGAGGTCGGCGAGGTGGCGATCCAGCCCGACGCGGTCGATGACGTTCGACGCGACCTCGCGCTTGTAGAACGGGTAGGCGTCGCTGCCCGGCCCGCCGACGTGGAAGCGCGCCCCGTAGATCTCGTTCTGGAACAGTTCCTCGCGGGCGCCCTCCCCCGTGAACTCCCAGATGTCGGTGCTCACGTGCCCCGAGCAGGCCAGCGGTTCGCCGACCGTCCCCTTCTCGAGGGCGAGCACGTCGTACCCCGCCTCGGCGGCCCGGCGAGCGAAGCGGGCTCCCGGCGGACCGACGCCGACGACGACGAAATCGTACATGTCCGCCACGTTCACGGCGGGCGGTAAATAGTTTCTCGAGATTCGCTGGCCGTCGTCGTGGCCCACTCTGTCGTCTCGGCCCGCTCCGTCGCCTCGGTTCGGTTCGTTCCGGTGGGCGTTCCAGCGCGAGCCGACAGCGAATATAGTGGTCGTCCGAACAGTCATTATTTTGTGTATTCACTGAACTCAGTTCAGTGTGCACGCACTCCTCACAGCGATCGTCTCGACGCCGGACCACCCAGCCGCCCCGAACCCCCGGTGATTCGGTGGTGATCGCACGATGATCGCCGGAACGCTGTCGACGGGCGCGCTGGTCGTCTTCGCCCTCATCGCCGTCGCGCTCGTCCTGTTCGTCACCGAAGCGATCCCGACCGACGTGACCGCGATCGGGATCATCGTCTCGCTGGCGGCCCTCGAGCCGGTGACCGGCGTCGGTCCGCGCGGTGCGATTTCCGGCTTCGCCAACACCGCGACGATCACGATCGTCGCCATGTACATGCTCAGCGCGGCCATTCAGGGGACGGGCCTGGTGCAGCGGCTGGGGGTCTCCCTCGCCTCGATCACGAACGGCAGCGAGAAGCGAGCGCTGCTGGCGACGATCTGTACGACGGGGCCGCTCGCCGGCTTCATCAACAACACGCCGATCGTGGCGATCTTCGTGCCGATGATTTCGGACCTCGCGGAGAAGACCGGCGTCTCGCCGTCCAAACTGCTCTTGCCGCTGTCGTACGCCGCGATCCTCGGGGGGACGCTGACGCTCATCGGGACGTCGACGAACTTACTCGCCAGCGAGTTCGCCGTCGAACTGCTCGGTCGCCAGCCGATCGGGATGTTCGAGTTCTCGGCGCTCGGCGTGGTCGTTCTCCTCGTCGGCCTCGCGTACCTCGCCACCGTCGGACGGTGGCTGACGCCCGCGCGGATCCCCGTCGACGCCGACCTCGTCGAGGAGTTCGAACTCGAGAACCACCTCGTGACGGTCCGCGTCCGGGCGGACTCCGCGCCGGTCGGCCGCACGATCGATGACCTCGAGGCCCGCACGGACGCGAACGTTCGCGTGTTGCAACTCCGTCGCGAGGCCGACGCCGAGACGACGGGTCGGACCCTCACGTACGACGGCGACGACGAGGCGGCACTCGAGGCGGCTCCCGACGGACAGCGACCTCGTGACGGCCGAACGAACCTCGAGACGAGCGAGGCGGGGACCCACGCCGAGGGGGAGTCCCTCGTCGCGGTCGCCGCCGACCGGCCGATCCGCGAGGGCGATCTGCTCACGGTCCACGGCTCCCTGCAGGCGGTCAATCGCTTCGTCGAGCAGCAGGGAGTACACCAGGTCGTCCGGGAACAGGTGACCGAGGAGACGTTCGACGAGTCAGCCAGCGAGAACGGCCTCGCCAAAGCCGTCGTCCCCGAGCGGTCGGCCTTCGTCGGCGAGCGGCTCGGCGAGACTCCCCTTCGGGAGTTCTTCGATACGACCGTCCTGGCGATCCGCCGCGAGGGCGACCTGCTCCGGACCGGCCTCGCAGACGTGCGCCTCGCCGCAGGCGATCTCCTCCTGATCCAGACGGACGACGACGCCATCGACCACTTCACCGCGTCGAACGACTTGGTCGTCGTCGACGACGACGCCTTCGACCGACTGGCCGACGCCGATCCCGAGGAACTGGCGCCGCTCTCGCCGAAGACGCCGATCGCAATCGGGATCATGGCCGGCGTCGTCGGCGCGGCCGCGCTGGATATCGTCTCGATCGTGATCGCGGCGTTCGCCGGCGTCTTCCTGATGGTCGTCAGCGGCTGTCTCTCGATCGACGACGCCTACGACGCCGTCTCGTGGAACGTCGTCTTCCTGCTGGCGGGCGTCATTCCGCTCGGGATCGCCCTCGAGGCCACCGGCGGTTCGGCGGTTATCGCCGCGGCGCTGGTGTCGACGGCGGAGTACCTGCCGCTCGTGGCGGTCCTGTTGCTGTTTACCGTCGTGACGGGGCTGCTGGCGAACGTCATCACGCCGGTCGCGACGGTCGTGTTGATGATCCCCGTCGCGATCGACGCCGCGACGAGCCTCGGCGCCGCGCCGTTCTCGTTCCTCCTCGCGGTGATGTTCGCCTCCGCGACCTCGTTCATGACGCCGGTCGGCTACCAGACGAACCTGATGGTCTACGGCCCCGGCGGCTACGAGTTCACCGACTTTCTGAAAGTCGGCGGCCCCCTCCAGTTGCTGCTCGCGGTCGTCACGACGGTCGGTATCGTCCTCATCTGGGGGCTCTGAGGCGACCGCTCGCTGCCGCGATCCGAACGCGGGACCGCCGCGTCGCTGGCCACCGCTTCGATCACATTCAAATGTTCGCCCCTGATCGTGGCTACCATGAGTGACTTGTTGACATCCGACGATACCGCGCTGATCGACCTGAGCATCGGCCTCGAGGACGGGGCTCCGAGCGAGCCGACCCCGCCGAAAATCGACGCCTTCGACCACGAGGCCGGTGCGGAACGCCTCGCGAAGAACCTCCGCCAACTCGGCCACGACGTCGAGGCCGACGACTTCCCCGACGGGATGGGGCTGGCCTGGGAGGACCTCGAGGTCATCCCCCACGCGGGGACCCACCTCGACGCGCCGTGGCACTACGGCCCCGAGGTCGACGGCGAACCGGCGAAGACGATCGAGGAAATACCCCTCGAGTGGTGTCGTGGGAACGCCGTCGTCCTCGATTTCCGCGAGATGGTGCCCGGTGAGGAGATTTCGGCGAGCGATCTCGAGGCCGCCCTCGCGGACCTGAACCACGAGCTCTCCCCCGGCGAGATCGTCCTGATCCAGACCGGGGCCGACGAGCTGTGGGGAACGCCGGAGTATCTCACCCAGTTCCCGGGGATGAGCGCCGAGGGGACGAAATTCCTCGTCGAGAAGGGAATCAAGGTGATCGGAACGGACGCCTACGGCTTCGACAAGCCCTTCGCCGCGATGGGCGAGCGCTACGTCGAGACCGGCGACGAGTCCGAGTTGTGGCCGGCCCACTTCGCCGGCCGGGAGGTCGAGTACTGCCAGATCGAGAAGATGGCGAACCTCGATGCCCTGCCCCGCAAGACGGATATCCCGGTTGTCGCCTTCCCCATCACAATCGAGGACGGGAGCGCGGGCTGGGTTCGCCCTGTCGCTTTCGTCGAGGAGCGGGAAATGGAGGGAGAGGCATGAAATTCGCCACCTTCGAAGTCGAAACCCCCGTCGGTCCCGTCGAGCGCATCGGTGCCGTCTCCGAAGCGACCGGGGCGGACGGAACGGAGGAAGCCGCCGCGGGCGAGGCCACGCTCGTCGACCTCACCGCCGCCTACGGCGCCGCCCTCGAGGCCGAGGGCGAACCCGCCCCGGCCGACCTCGCGCGAGCCCACGTCCCGCCGGAGATGATCGCCTTCCTCGAGCGCGGCGATCGGGCGATCGACGACGCCCGCGAGGCGCTGGAGTACGCGGCCGAGACCGACGCCGAGCGCGGTCCCGGCGGCGCGAAACTGCGGTACGAATCCGGGGAGTACGACCTGCTCGCACCGCTTCCTCGCCCCAACTCGCTGCGGGACTTCATGGCCATCGAGGAGCACGTACAGAACAGCATGGACGGAGACATCGCCGACGTCTGGTACGAACTCCCGGTCTACTACAAGGGCAACGCCGACAGCGTCGTCGCGCCCGGCGAGACGATCCGGTGGCCCGACTACTCGCAGATCATGGACTACGAACTCGAGATCGCGGCCGTGATCGGGAAGCGGGGCCGCGATATCCCGGCCGCGGACGCCGAGGAGTACATCGCGGGCTACACCGTGTTCAACGATTTCAGCGCCCGCGACATTCAGGGCCGGGAGATGGAGGGCCGACTCGGGCCGGCGAAGGGGAAGGACTTCGCGAACGGCCTCGGTCCGTACTTCGTGCCCGCCGACGACATCGACGTCCTCGAGGCCCCCATGACCGCCCGGGTCGACGGCGAGGTCTGGTCCGAGGGCACCGTTGACGAGATGTACCACTCCTTCGCCGACATCGTCGAACACGTCTCCCAGTCCGAGACGCTCCATCCGGGCGACGTCGTCGGCAGCGGCACCGTCGGTGGGGGCTGTGGCCTCGAGTTGGGCCAGTTCCTCGAGGACGGATCGACGGTCGAACTCGAGATCGAGGGGATCGGCACGCTCGAGCACACGGTCGTGGAGTGACGGCGCGTCGACCGAACGGCCGTCGGCCCCGTCTCAGTCGCGGTCGGCGTCCGCGCTCGCTGCGCTCGAGGCGAGCAGGAAGCCGATGACGCCGAGGTAGGCGACGAGGAACTCGAGGCTGACGTCGGCCGCGGTGTACTGCCGGCCGAAGGCGACGGGACCGATACTGACGCCGAACAGGCCGATCGCGTAGCCGAGTCGGTCCGTCGACCGATCGAACGCGGGGAACTCCCGCAGGAGGAGTCGGTGATATCGGGCGGCGAAGTACCCCCAGCCTGCGTACACTGCGATCACGGCGACGACCAGAAACCAGTTCGAACCGAACGCGACGCGCAGCGCACCGCCGGCGATCAATCCGGCTCCGCCTCCCGCGACGATGGGCCAATTCATATCTGAACCAACAACTTCTACTGATAATATTTCCGTGACACGTTGACGATGACGGTCGCTGTCCCCATTGTTCCTGCCGTCATCGCTGTCCTCGCGGTTCCACGCGGACGTGCGGTGAGTGACTGTGACCGACCCACCGACCGTCGAGTGACGCTCCCGGCTGATCGATTCGAGTCCGAGTTACTCGAGCGGGGAGCGATCACCGTACAGGGGCCGTCAGCGAGGGGGAAGATTTGGGCCGCGAAGAGTTGCTTCTGGCGACGTCGGAGCAGTCGCTCGTCGGGACGATCAGGACGGACTGATATAAACAGCCAGTGATAACGTCGTCAATATCTATTAGTGCGTGTGACATTGGGTCGCGTGATACCGTACCTGACAATGATCGATCGATCTTCGCTGGCGACCGCGACCCTCGTCGTCGTCCTCGTCGCGAGCCTCCCGGCCGGCGTCGCCGTAACCGCGGCGGCACAGGAGGTCACGGGAACCGAGACGGGGAACGTGACGGAAAACGTGACCGGAACCGCGACGGAAAACGTGACTGGGACCGTAACGGGAAACCTGACGGGATCCGAGACGGACTCAAATGAGACGCCGCAACTGGAGGACGCGAGTCTCCTCGATTCCCTGGGCTGTCTTCCGGCGCCGTCGCTCAGGGACATCTCGATGAACGCCTACCAGCAGGAGTCGACGAACCTCGAGACGCAGTCGTCGACCGTGACGTCGCGCGAGCACCGACGGACCGAGGTGGAAGCAACGTTCCGAATCGAATCCGGATACATCGCCGCCGATACGCTCTGTATCGACGGGGCGGCGGAAGAGAGCGGCGGGGTTCGCCTCCGGATGAACGGCGTCGAGTTCGAGGAGACGACGCTCCTCGGCCCGCGAACCGACGTCGCGTTCGCCCAGGGCGAGGCGGACACGCTGACGGTCGTGCTCCCGCCGGAGGAGGTGCTGACCCTCCTGGCGCAGGTCCCCGACTCGATCGATATGATCGACACGATCAGGGACGCGTTCGGGATCGAGGACGAGGGCGAGACCGAGGCGGAGCGAAACGAATCCGACGATAATACGACCGATATCGTCGACGATCCACTCGAGAACACGACGGACGCGGTCAACGACACCATCGATAACACGACCGATGTGGTCGAGGGCACCCTCGGCAATTCGACGGATGCCGTCGACGACACGGTCGACAATACGACCGACGTGGTCGACGATACCGTTGATAACACGACGGACGCTGTCGACGATACGACGGACGCCGTCGACGACACGATCGATAACACGACGGATACGGTCGACGAGACGACTGATGCGGTGGACAATACGACGGATACGGTCGACGACACGGCCGACAACACGACCGATGTGGTCGACGATACGGTCGACAACACGACGGACGCCGTCGAAGAAACGGTCGATAATACGACGGACGCCGTCGAGGACACCCTAGATACGACGACCGATCTCCTGCGAATCGGGTAGCGGACCGGTCGTGACGGCGCGGACGAGGGGGTCGATCTCGCTTCGGTCTCACTCGTTTCGATCTCGCTTCGCTCGAGCCCCGTTTTCTGGTGCGTTGCTCGAGAGCAGTGACGGAGCCGCGGGGTTCGGAACCGTCCCTATTCGGCGCGGTCGGCGATCGTCGTCGCGCTATTTCTCTGCATTATCGATCGACCCGACGGACTCGTCCACCCGTCTCGTTCACCGCGATCGAGCGACTGTCGCGACCAGTTCGATACCTGTAGCTACCGCTCGCGGATAAATACTCCCCGTGATGACCGTCCCAATCTATAACTATGCCTTTGTTGGACTACCGGACACTCGTGCCAATCGATCGCAAACGGTTCGTCGTCGGGTTTCTCGTCTCGAACGTCGTTCTGGCCGGCGTCCTCGTCGGGATGGTTTCGGCCGGCGTTGCGACAGCCGTCCCGCTCAGCGGCGTCGGGACGTTCGCGATCGCGTTCGACGAATTAGAGGGGAACGGGTTCGAGCAGCGCTCGACGCTCGACAGTTCCGCGGGCTGTGGGGAGTACCCGGCCAGCGTCGCGCGGATCGACAGCGGAACGATTCAGGGACTGCACCTGTTCAAGGACGTCGAGATGCCGGCGACCGGAAACACGGTCAGAGTGTCGATCGAGGCTGACGACGCAACCTTCCGACAACTCGACCAGCAGTTCACGCACCTCGAGGGCGACATCGCGTTCGACGGGGAGCAGACCACCGAGTACGACACCAGCGGCGAGGTGGATACGATGCGAATTTCGTCCTCGAGCGTCACGATCCGGAACGGCGAGATCACGACCGACAGCCAGTTCATCTCCCAGCTGTCGCTCGACGAGCTCGACGTCGAACTGATCCAGAACCCCGAGGACGGGGGACTCGACGCGCCGAAACCGACGTGTACGTCTGGAACTAGCTCGACGGCGTAGCCGATTCAGTCGAACGACGATCGACCCGGTGTCGACACGGCTGATACTTTTACTGATCGACTGACCGTCTCGAGAACACTGCGCTTTACTGTCGCGCTTCTCGTCGCCGAACCGACCGCCGCCGGCGACGTTCGGGGCCGTCACTGATCGACTGCCGTTCGGAGCACTTACTCGCCGGGTTCGGACTCGAGCAACCGCCAGAACCGCTCGGTGTCGCCCTCGAAGCGGTCGAGCAGGTCGCGCATCGCCGCGCGGTGGTCGTCGGTCACTTTCACGTGGACCATCCCCTCGTCGGGCTGGCCGTAGACGACGCTCGCGCCCTCGGGCGCGGCGACGATCGCCGGCAGCGCGACGAGGTCCTCCTCACCCTCGACCAGAATCGTGGTCGGCTCGTCGCGGGCCAACCCCTCGAGGAGCGCCTCCACGACGGCCTGGGAAATCTCCGCGGGCGGGTTCACGGCCTCGAGGTGCGTCGCTTCGGTGACGGCCGCGCGGATCTCCTCGTCGACGGCCGACCGCTTCGTCCGCTCGTCGACGAGGGCGACGTCCGGCGGGCGGCCCGCCGTCAGGAAGTGGTAGGTGACGACGTCGCCGACGGCGATCAGCGGCCCGTCGACGTCCGCGAGGAGCCGGTCGGCGTCGGTCTCGATGGGTCCCATCGGCTCCTTGAGTTCGTGGCGGAGGTCGTCTGGCAGGACCAGCAGCTGCTCGTCGACGTCGGTGACGTCCGCTTCGGCCTTCGCATCCGCGGCCGACTCCGTCTCCGGGTCGGCGACGTCGTCCGCGTTCGGCTCCGGAGGAGAATTATCGCCAGTCACGGCTCCCTCAGCGGACCTTCAGCGCGTACGCGCCGGGTTCGGTGACCTGCATCTCGGTGGCGATGTCGCTGTCCTCCGGGTGAGCGATGACGACGTAGCCGGCCCAGTCTTCGGTCAGCGACGAGGAGTTACAGCTCTCGCAGGTGTCGTTGTCCGGTTCGTTGACCCGGTGACACTCGCGACAGACGAGGCGATCCGATGCCACGGTTACTCACCCTCGGCCGTCGTCGCTTCGCGTTTCTCGTGCTCTTCCTCGAGCCAACCGTGCTTGCCCAGGCCGGGCTGTTTCGCGGTGAGCCCGATCTTCGAGTCCCGGGGGTTGCGCTCGTCGATGCTCTTGGTGACGATGCGGGCGCGGACGGCGTCGTCGACGCCGAGCGCGCGGTCGGATTCGTTCGAGGAGAGCCGCTGGTTCTCGCCGTCGAACGCGAGGTACTCGTCGCTGATCTGCGAGACGTGCAGCAGGCCGTCGACGGGGCCGATGCCGACGAAGGCGCCGAACTCGACGACCTCGACGACGGTGCCGTCGACGACTTCCTGCATCTGCGGATCGAAGGTGACGGCGTCGAAATCGGCCTCGTAGTAGACGCCCGGGTGGTTGGGCAACACCGTCCCCTCACCGATGTCGTGGACCTCGGTGACCGAGACGACGCTGCCGACCTCCTCGTCCATGCGCCCCTCGAGTTTGTCCTGCAGCAGTCGCTTCACGAGGTCCGGCGAGACGTCGCCGAGCTCCTCCGGCGGTACTTCTACCGTGTCTTTCAGTCTGACCCGTTTGTACATCTATGGTTGAGTGATCGCTAACTTGTTTCTCCCGCGTAATGCAATTACCGGTACACTCGCCTCGAGCACCCGGTCGCGCAGCGGGCGATCGTTCGTGACGACGTAGTCGACGCCGCCCCCGCGAGCGAGTTCGACCAGCGCGTCGTCGGCGTACGACGCCTCCGTGTCGACGACGAGACAGCGTTCGGTCGCCAGATCGTGGCCGACGTTCGCGGCCGTCCCCTCCTGACCGCCTTTCTCCGAGAGGCGGCGCAGTTCTTCGAGGACGGCCTGCGGGGCCGTCGGCTCGAAGTCGTCGAGGAGTCGCTCGAGTTCGTCGAACAGGCGAACGTCGAGTTCGACGGGCATCATGAGCGCGCTCGTATCGAGGGCCGCTCGCGTCGACGTGGTCATTCGTCTCTCGTCGTCCTCGTCGCTACTCCTTGAGCGTTCCGAGCCCGATCAGCCGCCAGCGCGCGCCGATGCGGCGGTTGATGGCGATCTTCGCGCCCGGTTCGGCGGCGACGGGCCGCTTCAAGTTGACCTCGCACTCGCCCTCGCGGGCGCTGGTGACGGCGCCCACGGTGGTCGCGGTGCCGACGGTCATCATCAGCGGTTCGCCGGTGCTGATCTCGTCGACCGTCTCGCCGCTCTCGGCGCCGACGACGCGGTCGAGCAGGTCGACGTCCATCGTGAAGCCGTCCCACGTCGGCGGGAGCGAGCCCGGCGGCCCGGCCAGCCGGCCGGCCAGCGCGTCGCCCTTCGTCAGCGAGGGGTCGAGGCCGGTCCCGACGCCGAGCAGGCCGCCCGGCGTGACCGTATCGACCGACTCGCCGCCGGCCTGCAGGGAGCGGACCGTCGTCTCGATCGGGACGTACTCGGTCTGGCCGCCCTCCTCGATCTCGCGGCCGGGTCGGATCTCGATCTCGTCGTCGACCTCGAGTTCGCCCTGCACGAGGCTGCCGCCGAGGACGCCGCCGGCGAGCTCCGAAGCCCTGGTCCCCGGCTTGTTGATGTCGAAACTGCGGGCGACGTGCATCCGCGGATCGGCGTCGGGATCCCGCTCGGGCGTGGGGATCTCCTCCTCGATCGCCTGGATCAGCAGGTCCATGTTGACCTCCTGGCCCGCCGAGACCGGGACGACGGGGGCCCCCTCCGCGACGGTCCCCTCGACGAACTCCTGGATCTCCTCGTAGTTCTGGCGCGCCTGATCGCCGCTGACGAGGTCGACCTTGTTCTGGGCGATGACGATGTTGTCGATGCCGATGATGTCCAGCGCCATCAGGTGCTCCTCGGTCTGGGGCTGGGGGACGGGTTCGTTGGCGCTGACGACCAGCACCGCGCCGTCCATCAGCGAGGCGCCCGACAGCATCGTCGCCATCAGGGTCTCGTGGCCCGGGGCGTCGACGAACGACACGGTTCGTAGCGGCTCGCTCTCGGAGCCGTCCGGACACTCCTCCTCGACGGTGTAACACTCGGGTTCCTCGAGGCCCTCGCAGTAACGGAACGTCGCGTCCGCGTAGCCCAGCCGGATGGAGATCCCGCGTTTCATCTCCTCGCTGTGCTGGTCCGTCCACGAGCCGCTGAGGGCTTGCACCAGCGTCGTCTTGCCGTGGTCGACGTGACCGACGAGCCCGATGTTCACCTCCGGTTGTTGAGTTCCTGCCATAAGACGATGAGTAATCTTAGGTAGGCCTATCCCCGTGCGATTGATAAAGGTACTGTTCTGGGCCGGCTCGGGGCTGGCGATTCCCCGCCGACGGTGGACGTCAGCGACACTGACAGGTGACGGGTGCGGCGACGGTCCCGCGGCGGGCGCCGCCAGCGATCACCGAACCTCGTCGAGATCGACGGTCGCCGACACGTCCACCGACAGCCAGTGGGTCAGCTGATCTCCCTCCGAGCACTCCCGGGGCGTGATCGTACAGCGGTCCGGCCGATCCCGATACTGGACGACGATACACTCGAGATCGGTCGGCCGGTCGCCGTCCGTCTCGTCCGCCGCGTCCGCTAGTCGCCGCCCGACGGTCCGGTCGTCGTATCCGCCTGAAGATTCGCTCATATGGGTCTCGAACGACTCCGTATCTACGGGGAATCCGGAGCCGTACAAAGCCGCTTCTAGTTGTCGTATGGAGCGCTCACTACCGGTCCCCGTCGGTCCGTACCGACCGGTACCGGTCGTCGGCCCGGACTCCGGTATCGAACGGAGCGATATATAGTGCTCAGTGTGGCTCATAGCGGACGGATCGCCCAAAGACCCCTACTAGCAACCGTTATGGGACGTCCGCGGCGACCAACCCACGCTGTCAGATCCGCGCCATCGATTCCGCCTCGAGCCGCCGATCCCGGGCTCGAGGGACGGCTGCCGCCGGCCGGACGCCGACCGACGGGCCGTCGAGCGGGTTCGCGAGCGCGTGCGCCGACTCGAAGCCGCACCCCCAGCCAGTTACCCTCGTCATCCTCGAGGAATCGCACGTGCGATCGATCCCCGTCGCCGTCCGACCGAGTGCGTGCCATCATCACACCGACCTGGCGGCGACTCCCGACGCGGCGCGCGGCGCGGACCCGGCAGCGCTCTTTCGTACAGGTCGTTTCGGCCGCCGTCGGGCTCGGGTCGCGTTCGGTCGAGCCCGGGTCGCTTCGGGGAGGAGTGAAAACGGGACGCCGCTCGCCGCGTTTATCGTTGCGGCGCGTGCGCGGGCCGGACCTCGAGTAACGTCTCGGTGATCGCGCGCTTCCGGTGACTGGTCAGCAGGTGCGTGTAAACGTCCGTCTCGGCGTCGCTACTGAACTCGCAGATCGGGCAGGTCTGGGGATCGTTGGCCATCACCGGAACCGACGACGGATCGACACAAGACGATTGCTAGGAGGGGTACGGACCGGTCCCGTGACGACTGTAGGAGTACTGTGTGAGCGGGTCGGAGTCGTAGTCGACGGCGTCCCGAACTCCGCGCGCCGTCGCTAAACCGGCGGCGTGTGACTCGCTCGAGCGGGGTCATCCCGCGGGTTCGAGACGGAACGATTCCGAGCCCGTCCGTCAAGAATGAGAAGCGGAAACGGTCAGTCGCTTCGTTGATACTTGTTGCGAAGGAGGATCGCGGTGCCGTTCATCATCAGGAGGACGACGAGCAGCACGAGGACGCCAGCTGCCAGGACGCCGTGATAGAAGTCGGGCTTCGCTAACTGCGCCCACGAGTAGAGCTGTCGCGGCATCGCGTTGAACAGCCCGTAGAACGAATCCGGCGAGATCCGGACGACCGCCGCGACGCCGACCATCAGCAGCGGCGCCGTCTCGCCGATCGCGCGGCCGAGCGCGAGGATCGTTCCGGTCATGATGCCGGGCATCGCCCGCGGCAGGACGACGCTCCGGACCGTCTGCCACCTCGTCGCGCCCATGCCGTAGGCCGCCTCTCGCTGGGAGTCGGGGACCGCTCGGATCGCCTCCTGGGCGGAGACGATGACGATCGGTAGAATGAGCAGCGCGACCGTCAGGCCGCCCACGATAACGATGCCGGGTTGCAACCCGCCCGATTTGACGAACAGAGCCAGCCCGAGCAGTCCGTAGACCACCGACGGCACCCCGGCGAGGTTCGCGATATTGACCTCGATGAGTTCGACGAACGATCCGAGTAGTCCCTCGTTCGGCGCGTACTCCTCGAGGTAGATCGCGGCGCCGACGCCCACGGGGAACGCCGCGACGGCCACGACGATGATCATCATCACCGATCCGACGAGCGCGGGATAGATCCCGGCTTCACGCGGTGTCCGGTTGTGAGCGGTAGTCAGGAACTCCCAATCGAGCCAGACGTCGGGCCCGGTGAACCCGGCCGTTTCGACGACGACGGCGCAGACGACCGCGCCGGCCGCGAGTACGACGGGTAACGCGAGTCCGGAGATGCCCTCGCCGCGTCTGAGAACGCCCTCAACGTACAGACCGACGGGAACGCCAATGACCGTCGTCAGGATGATCCACGTCGTCCAGGAGACGCCCGCGATCGGTTCGGCGGCGACGCCCAGAGCGGCCGCGGCGAACGTCGCGCCGCCGGCGATCAGGCCCGCGCGCTCGCTCTCGCGGACGCGACGGACGTACCAGCCGGCAGCCAGCGCGATCGGTGCGACGAACGTACCCAGCAGCGATAGCGATGCCGTCGGAAGGACCGGGAGCGACAGTATCATCCCTCGAAGGCTCGGGACGAGTCCCGGGAGTCCGACGATCGTGAGCGCGAGCACGACAACGGCAACTGCGGCCCGCTCGAACGCGCCGGCCCTCCGAACTCGTTCGTGGGCCTCGAGCGCGCCGTACGCGACGAGCGCCGCGACGACGAGCGCGAGCCACTCGTACGGGCTGACGATGTGTCTGAAAACGATGCCGACGCCGCCGGCGA
This sequence comes from Haloterrigena alkaliphila, assembly GCF_017352155.2. NCBI lineage: Archaea > Methanobacteriati > Methanobacteriota > Halobacteria > Halobacteriales > Natrialbaceae > Haloterrigena > Haloterrigena alkaliphila. The sequence continues at coordinate 1,019,719 of NZ_CP071462.1, read as the reverse complement.
GCAGCGTCGCGGCGACGGGCAGTCCGAGCGCCGTGTACGCGACTTCACCCGCCCGTGGATCGAAGCGGTAGTAGTAGATCGCGAGGGTGGCCCCCGGAACAGCGACGGTCGCGACGACCGTCGCCCACCAGGCCGGGTCGGCCGTTCCCGGTTCGATCGCGTCGACCGCCACGTAGACGAGGAAGACGAACACGAGGAACAGCGCGAGCAGCGTCGCGCCGAGGCAGCCGGCTTTGAACAGCACACCGCGGAGCTGGCTCACCTGCCCGTCCGCGCCGAACCAGGAGTCCGTCGGCTCGTCGGTCGTCGCCATCAGCGATCCACCTCCGTTGTGAACGTGACGTTCGCGGTGGTCGCTCGGTTCATTGGTACTCCTCCCGGTAGCGTGCGGCGATACGGTTGCTGAGCAGGTTCATACTGAAGGTGATGGCGAACAGCGTCAATCCGATCGCGAACATCGAGTAGTAGCCGTCGGTTCCGCCGGCCAGATCCGTCGTCACCGCCTGCACCATGGCGGCGGTCATCGTCTGTCCGGAGTTGAGGAGATTCGCGAACGGCTCGGACGGGTTGAACATTCGGGCCCGGCTGCCGCCGGCCACCACGACGATCATCGTCTCGCCGATCGCTCGCGAGAGCGCCAGAATGTACGAGGAGAAGATCCCCGAGATCGACGCGGGGATGACGATCTTCGTCGAGACCTCGAACTTCGTGGCACCGAGGCCGTACCCCGCCTGTCGCAGCGAGTCCGGAACGGCGCTCATCGCGTCCTCGCTGATCGAGGAGACCATCGGGATGATCATGATCCCGACCATGATCGACGCGGAGAGCAGGTTGAACAGGCTCACCTCGAGTCCCAGTCCCTGAAGCCACGGCGTCAGGTACACGAGCGCGAAGAATCCGTACACGACGGTCGGAATCCCCGCGAGGATCTCGAGCGCCGGCTTCAGCACCGACCGCATCCGATCGCTCGCGTATTCGCTCAGATAGACCGCGGCCGCCGTGCCGATCGGGATCGCGACGAGCGCCGAGACGATCGTCACGACGAGCGTGGCGGACAGTAGCGGCAGGATACCGAGAATCGGGTTATCGCCCCGCAGGACCCACTCCGTTCCGGTGAAGAACGCGTACGGGTCGACGCGCCCGAAGAATTCGAGGGCGTCGATCGCCAGCGTGGCGACGATGCTGACCGTCACGAAGACCGTCAGCGCCGCACAGCAGAACAACAGCCCGTGGTACAGCCGTTCCTTTGCGATTCGTCCGTTCGCCGATCGCGTGAGATCGGCTTCTAGTGATGTATCACTCATTTTCTATCCGGTTTTCCTCCCGAAAAATCGAATCTGTGGTCCGCCTTACTCGCCCGCCGCGTCCTCGAGTTTGCTCCTGTTTTCGTCGACCATATCCTGGTTCGCGGGGACGTAGCCGACCTCGTCCGCGATCCAGTCGGCGTTGGAGTTCTCGAGGTAGAACTCCATGAAATCGTAGACCTCCTCGCGCTGGAGCGCCTCCTCGGAGGGGTAGACGAACAGCGGTCGGGCCAGCGGATACGTTCCCTCGCTGGCCGCCTGCAGGCTCGGGGCGGACGGCTCGTCGCCGTCGCTCTCTGCGATCTCGAGCGCCTTGACGCGGTCCTCGTTTTCGGCGTAGTACGCGTAGCCGAAGTACCCCATCGCGTACTGGCTGTTCTCGAGGCCCTGAATGATGGTGTTGTCGTCCTCGGTGCCCTCGTACTCGGTCCGGTGGCTGCCGCCGTTGACGTTCTCGGTGAACCAGTCGTAGGTCCCTGAGGTCGTGGCGGGGCCGTAGAGCTCGATTTCCTCGTCGGGCCAGTCTGAGTTGACGTCGGCCCACGTGGTGACGCTGTCGTCGGCCCAGATCTGCGACAGTTCGTCGAAGGTCATGCTATCGACCCAGTCGTTATCGGGGCTGACGGCCACCGTGAGCGCGTCGCCCGCGATGTGCATCTCGATCGGCGTGACGTCGTTCTCCGCACAGTGGTCCTCCTCTTCCGACTTGATCTGCCGCGATGAGCCGTTGATGTCGGCGTTGCCCGGACAGAAGTGGTTCTCGAAGCCGCCACCGCTCCCGGTCGAGTCGACCGTGACGTTGACGCTCCCGTTCTCGTCCATGAACCGCTGGGCCATCTCGTCCGAGATCGGGAAGACGGTGCTCGACCCCTTCACGATGACTTCTCCGCCGCCGTCCTCGCCGGTCATTTCACTGCAACCCGCGATAGCGGCCGTACCCATAGCACCTGTCGCGGCGATGAACTTCCGTCGCGATACCGCGTCGCGTCCGAACTGGTTGTCTGCCATCACCAGAAGGGAGCCACAGTTGATAGAAAAGCGATGCTATGAGCGGTATATATTCGTACGTTCCAGTACATCTAGATACTGGCCTCTATTGGAGGTCGGAACGATCCGTAAGTATAGGGCCTATATACGCTGATAACTGCACAATAGCGTTCGAATGGATTTCTGAACCGACTGCGATTCCGTCGCTGGCACCGGGCGACACTCGACTTCTATATAGCGTACTCGAGCGCGTCTCGGGAACTCTTCGGACGCAGATCAGCCGGTCGCCTCGAGTTCGTCGAACAGCGCCACGACCCGCCGTTCGACCTCGTCGCGGATCTCGCGGACCCGCTCGGGATCGGCTTCGCCGGGGTCCTCGAGCGCCCAGTCGCGGACGTCGACGTCGTCGCCGACGGTGCCGACGTCGAGCGTCGAACAGCCCATCGTCGCGACGTAGTCACAGGAGCGCAGTTCCTCGACCGTGATCTCGCGGGGCGTCCGGTCCGAGAGGTCGAAGCCGGCGCCGGCCATCGCCTCGAGCACGCCGTCGTGAACCGCATCGGCGGGGTCGGTACCGCCGGTCAGGATCTCGACGCTGTCCTCGAGGCCGCGCTCCTCACGTTCGCGCTCGGCGAAGGCGGTGGCCATCTGGGAGCGCCCGGCGTTGCGGACGCACATGAATGCGATACGGGTCGTGTCGGTGGAATCGGTGGTTGGTGGCATCGGTGGTCGTGGGTATGTGGGTGTGTGAGGTCGGTTAATCGTCGGTCGGTGTCTCTCGCGTCGATGCGCCCAGCGCGTCGGCGTCGCGCCCGCCCCAGTCCAGTTTCCGCTGGAAGTACAGCGCGACGTTGACAAGCGCGAGCAGGACGGGCACCTCGATGAGCGGGCCGACGACGGTCGCGAAGGCGACGCTGGAGCCGACGCCGAAGACGGCGACCGCGACGGCGATTGCGAGTTCGAAGTTGTTCGAGGCCGCGGTGAAGCCGATGGCCGTCGTCGTCGAGTAGTCGGCGCCGACGCCCCGGCCCATGCCGAAGCTCACGAGGAACATGACGACGAAGTAGATCGTGAGCGGGACGGCGATCAGCAGGACGTCCGCCGGCGCGGCGACGATGTTCTCGCCCTGGGTGGCGAACATGACCACGACGGTGAACAGCAGCGCGACCAGCGTCACGGGATCGATCTTCGGAACGAACTCGTCCTCGTACCACTCCTCACCCTTGGTCCGGGTGCCGACGTAGCGGGTGAGGATGCCGCCCGCGAAGGGGATGCCGAGGAAGACCGCGATGGCGTAGAACACCTGTTCCGGCGAGATATTGAACGTCGTAATCTCGGCAGCGAGCGCTTCCATACCGAGTAGCGGCGGCAGAAACAGCGCGAAGAACCAGACGTACACCCCGTAGGTGACGATCTGGAACAGGCTGTTAAAGGCCACGAGTCCGGTCACGTACTCGGTCGACCCCTCGGCGAGCTCGTTCCAGACGAGCACCATCGCGATACAGCGGGCCATCCCGATGAACACGAGTCCGAGGAAGTACTCGGGACGCGCCGGGAGGCCGGGGACGAGCCCGCTGAAGAAGAACACCGCGAGCCCGAACATCAGCGTCGGGCCGATGAGCCAGTTCTGGACGAGGCTCAGTCCGAGCACGCGCCAGTTGCGAAACACCGTCGGCAGCCGCCCGTAGTCGGCCTTCGCCAGCGGCGGGTACATCATCAGGATCAGGCCGATCTCCACGAGGTGGAGCTCCCCGATCGGTTCGGTCACCGACGGGGCGACGTGGCCGAGGCCGACGCCGACGGCCATCGCGGCGAAGATCCAGACGGTCAGGTACCTGTCGAGGAAGTCCATCGACCGCGGGTCGCCGCAGGCCTCGCAGCCGCAGTCCGGGCCGTGTTCGTGGGTCGCGTTACTCATCGCTCACGCTCCGTACGGCCTCGTCGCTCACGCTCCCCTCGAGAACCGTCACGAGCGCGACGGCGCGGTTGGTCGCGCGGTACTTCTTCCAGCGGCCGTCCTTTCGGCCGTCGACGAGGCCCGCGTCGACCAGCGCCGAGAGGGCGTGGCTGAGCCCGCTCTCGCTGACGTCGACGACGGCGTTCAACTCGCAGACGCACAGTTCCGCCCCGGCCGCCACGAGGACCCGGACGAGGGTATAGCGGGTCTCGTTGGCCAGCGCCGAGAGCACGTCCAGTTCCGTTTCGACTCGAGTCGTCCCGATCGTCTCCTCGAGCGCGTCGAGTTCTCCGAGACGACACTCGAGGTCTTCGTCTCGACACTCGCCGAGCTCGTCCTCGAGATAGCGCTGTAGTCGGTCCGTCGCTTGTGCCATCGGAGTTGAGTTGAGCAGCAATTCAATTAACTATTCCGATTCGGTTCCCTTCTCACCCTTCAGTTCAATCTTCAGGCTAAGTACCCAGATAGTTGGTGTCGGAGAAAGGACTTTACTTGATTAATCTCTAAATCGTACTATGGAAGCAGACCAAACCGAGGAACCGCGTTCCGTTCGAACGACTCCCGCGCGTACGAGCGAGAGCGGCCGACGGCAACGAGAAGGAACGGCGTTTACCGGTGCGTTCGGCAAGAAGACTGGGAGTTCCGATCTCCTCTTCGTCGAGGGGCAACTCCCGGAGTCCGACGGCCGACTCCGAACCGACGAATCGCCGTCCCGGCAGCTCGAGCGCTGTCTGACGAACCTCGAGTCGGAACTGGAGCGACGCGGACGCACGACGGACGACGTGCTCAAGCTCACGCTCTACTTCGCGGAGATGGACGCCTACGAGGCTGTCGACGAGATCTACCGGGCGTACTTCGACGAGACCCGTCCGGCACGGACCACCGTCGGCGTCTGCGACCTCCTCGGCGGTGCGGCCGTGACCGTCGATGCGGTTGTCGCGATCGAGTAACCGACGCTCCGCTACACGGCTCAGTAGATCAGTTCGTCGTCGCTCTCGACCATGTACAGCGTCCGGGCAGCGATGTTGACCGCGTGGTCGCCGACCCGCTCGAGATCCCGGATCGTCAACAACATCCGCGAGACCTCGTCGAAGAGCGCGTCGGGCGTGAGCCCGATCTCGGCCTCGAGTTCGGTCTCGAGGAGGTCCCGAACGACGAACTCGCTGGCGTTCTCACAGAGGCGGTCGATCTCGTCGTCCTCGGCCGCGATGTCGCGGGTGCGCTCCGCGTCGTCGGCGGCGTACGCCGCCATCGCCGTCTCGACCAGCTCGACGATGCGCTCGCCGATGTAGCCGATGTCGATGTCCGCGTAGCGGCGTCTCGAGGCCCGCTTGGCGTACTCCGCGAGGTTGACGGCGAGATCGGCGATCCGTTCGAGGTCGGTGATGATCTTGAACGAGGCGGCGACGAACCGGAGGTCGCTCGCGACGGGTTGCTGGAGTGCGAGCAACTTGATGCATCGCTGCTCGATCTCGAGGTAGCGCTCGTTGATCCCGTGGTCGCCCGTGATCACGGCCGCGGCGAGGGTCTCGTCCTGCGTCTCGAGGGCCGTCAGCGCGCGCTCGAGTCGCTCGCAGACGCGGTCGCTCATCTCGAGGACGTCCGCGCGCAGTCGTTCGAGCTGTCGCTGGTACGCGTCTCGAGGCATCGGCAGATCAGCCGAACTTGCCGGAGATGTAGTCCTCGACGCGGTCGTGTTCGGGGTTCTCGAAGATTTTGTCGGTGTCGTCGAACTCGACGAGTTCGCCGCCGGTGAGGAAGACGGCGGTCTTGTCGGAGATGCGCGCGGCCTGTTGCATGTTGTGGGTGACGATGACGACCGTGTACTCCTCGGCCAACTCTTCGATCAGGTCCTCGATCTTCGAGGTGGCGATCGGGTCGAGCGCCGAGGCCGGCTCGTCCATCAGGAGCACCTCGGGGTCGGGCGCGATCGCGCGGGCGATGCAGAGGCGCTGTTGCTGCCCCCCCGAGAGGTCCAGCCCGCTCGAGTCCAGTTGGTCCTGAACCTCGTCCCAGAGCGCGGCCCGCTTCAGCGCGCGCTCGACCTGTTCGTCGACGTCCTCGTCCTTGTCCTGGACCCGGAGTCCGAAGGCGACGTTGTCGCGGATACTCTTGGGGAAGGGGTTCGGGGTCTGAAACACCATCCCGATCCGTCGGCGCAGCGCGATCGGGTCGACGTCGTCGTCGTAGACGTTCTTCCCGTTGAAGTACAGTTCCCCGTCGATGCGAGCGACGTCGATGAGGTCGTTCATCCGGTTGATCGACCGCAGGAACGTCGACTTGCCACAGCCCGAGGGGCCGATGAGCGCCGTCACCTCCCCTTCGGGAATCTTCATGTCAATACTCCGCAGCGCCTGATCCTCCCCGTAGTAGACGTCGAAATCGCGCGATTCGAGCGCGATCGACTCCGAGACCGATCGCGTGCTTGAACCGTCCATCGTCTCCACGCCCCGCTGGCCGCCGGATTCGCTCCGGTCGGTCCGTGCGTCGACTCCCATTGGATTCTCACACGAACGGATCGGCTAAATAATACGCTATGTTAACTATATAGGTATACGTTTGGGTACTGTTATGGGTATACGTGTACGTTCCGGTCTACGGGACTAATCGCGCTCTATACCGCTACTGACGGCAAATACGCGACTGTAGAATTCACTCTATAGATTCGGGTAGATTTATGTTCCCTCCATAGAAAACGCGTCGTATGGAGACACGCAAGGTCCAGGTGACCGGTGGATCGACGTACACGGTGTCGCTTCCGAAGGGATGGGCGACCGAGAACGGCGTCAGTAGCGGGTCGACCGTGGAAATCTACTCGGAGGACGACACCCTGCTGGTCACGCCCCAGAGCGAGACCGACCGCCAGGAAGGCTCGCTCGACGTCTCCTCGCTCGCGGACGAGCAACTCGTCCGCGCCGTCCTGACGATGTACGTCAGCGGATTCGACGTCATTCGCCTCGAGGCCAGCCGGATCACGACCGACCAGCGGCGGGCGATCCGCAGCGCGGTGCAGGGGCTGGTCGGCGTCGAAGTCGTCGAGGAGGGGGCCGAGAGCGTCGTCATTCAGGACTTGCTCGACTCCTCGGAGCTGTCGATCGTCAACGCGGTCACCCGTATGCGCCTGATCGCGACGTCGATGCTCGAAGACGCGGTCACGGCCCTGGTCGAGAACGACGACGACATCGCCCAGGACGTCATCGAGCGCGACGACGACGTCGACCGGCTCTTCCTCGTCGTCTCGCGGATCTTCCGGGCGACGCTTCGCTCGCCGCGGGCCGCCGAGGGACTGGGCGTCTCCCGCGAGGACTGCTTCGACTTCCACTCGAGCGCCCGCCAGCTCGAGCGCGTCGCCGACCACGCCGTCAAGATCAGCCAGCTCGCTGGCAAACTCGAGGCGATCCCCGACGACGTCGCGGGAGCGTTACTCGAGGTCCACGCCGACGTCGCGACGATCCTCGAGCAGTCGATGGACGCGCTGTTCGCCGAGGATCCCGACGAGGCGACCGATCTCGGTCACGCAGCCCTCGAGGCAGTCCTCGAGATCGACGAACACACCCGGACGATCGACGACATGCTCCGCGACCTCGAACCCGTGCAGGCCCAGTCGCTCGGCTTGATCGTCGACTCGCTCTCTCGAAGCGCCGACTACGGCGGGAACATCGCCGAGACGGCGCTGCAGAAGGCGGCACCCCGTCCCTGATAGCTCGCGGCCGCTCGTCGCCCCATGGATGTCAGACTGATTACCAAAACGCCGTTCAGGGAACTATTTTGACACTCGACCGTCTCTCTGCAGGTATGAGCAAGACGGACGCCTCGAGCGAGCGCGAGAGCCCGCTCGAGTGTACGGACTGTCTGGACCCCGCCGACGCGTTCGCGCTGGTCGGCAACGAGACGCGGCTGTCGATCCTCGAGGCGCTGTGGGCCGCCGACGAGGAGGTCGTGGCGTTCTCCGAACTGCGCCGCGAGGTCGGGATGCGCGATTCGGCCCAGTTCAACTACCACCTCCAGCAGCTGACCGATCACTTCGTCACGCGGGTCGAGGGGTCCGCCGCGGACGAGGAGAGCGGTGGCTCGTCTGACGGTCGGTCCGACGGCGGCTACGCGTTCAGACACGCCGGCGAGAAGATCGTCCGCTCGGTGATCGCGGGCTCGATCACCGAGGACCCGTCGATCGAGCCGTTCCCCGTCGAAGGGAGCTGCTACGCCTGCGGCGGCTCCCTCGCGGCCAGCTACGAGGACGAACAGCTGGCCATCGACTGCACCGACTGCGGCCACGGCCACGGCGAGTACGCGTTCCCGCCGGGCGGGCTGAACGACCGGACCCGGGAGGAGGTCGCGGCGGCGTTCGACCAGCGGGTCCGCCACCTCCACTGTCTGGCCGCCGACGGCGTCTGTCCGGAGTGCAACGGCCGGATGGAGACGACCGTCGTCGAAGATGGCCACTGCTGTCTCGGCGTGGGAATCCGCGTCGATCACGAGTGCGCCCAGTGTGAGCACACGCTCTGCTCTGCGGTCGGCCTGCGGCTGCTCGACCACGCCGAGGTCGTCAGCTTCCACCGCGAGCGCGGCGTCTCGCTCGACGAGCGCCCCTACTGGACCCTCCCGTGGTGCGTCTCCGACGAGTACACGCGGATCACCGCGCGCGACCCGCTCCGGCTCGAGGTGCGGATCCCCCTCGCCGGCGACGAACTCCGCGCGACGCTCGACGAGGAGTTGACCGTCCTCGAGACGCGCGTCGACGACGTCTGATTCCGGACCGTCGCTCGAGTCCACCGCAGCCGTCTCGTCTTTCCCGTGTTCTGGCGGCGAAGTACGTCCCAATTCGTTCGCTGACCGTCAGTCCCGCCTCCGTCTTGGAGCCGTCGGCCGGTCACCTCGCGCTTCGTCCCGACAGTCGCCGGTGTCGGCACTGAAACGAATTTCAGTATCGTCGGTTACAGAAATGATTTTCAGATTATACTTATTCGCCGCTGGGCCGTCGATCCACCTACGATGAACGACCCAAGATCCCCTCGACGAATCCCGGCGATCGACGACCGCAGCGTCCTCGAGACCGCACTCCTCGCGATCGGCGTCACGTTTCTGTTCGTCGCGTCGACGCTCCTCGCCCTCCTCGCGGCGTCGACCGTCCGCGACGATCCGTCGGCGACCGCCGTCGTTGTACTGCTCGTCGGAACCGCGACCGTCACCGTTGGCGCCGTCGGCGCGCGACGGTTCGTTCGGTGGTTAGCTCCCGATCGCACCTGTTCGCACGCCGGCGCGTGGATGGAGTAGCGAATCGGACGCGACCGCCCCGGACGAACGCGGCGAACCGGAGTCACCCGACGCCCTTTTCTCGAGCGCACCCCTCTCGACGGCCGTGTCTGAGTTCGCGTTCGAACTCGAACTGTGCGCCCGCCTCGAGGAGCGCCAGGAGGGCGTCGTCGCCCGTCAACTCGGCGCGAGCGTCGCCGATCCGGGCGGTCGGATTCTCGACGTCGTCTGCGTCGAGCCCGGTCCCGAGTTCGACGACCGCGTCGCGATCACGGGCGAATCGATCCCCGACGCGGCGATCGACGCCGACGTGGGAACCGGCCGCGCCCGCTACTGGAAGGACGCCTTCGACTGCCACCCCGATCACGCTCGGCGGGTCACCGAACGGGCCTGCGAGATCGGCTTCTTCGAGCGCGAACGCCACAAGAGCCGGGAGTACGTCCGGCAGGTCGCCCGCTACCCCGACTGGTACGGCCGTATCGTCGGCATCGAGAACAAACCCGACCTCGGCCGGCCGGGGGACCTCGAGGCGCAGTTACGGACCGACGCCAGCCTCGCGCTGGTCGACGAGGTCGTGCTGGCGACCGAGAGCTACGTCACGCGCGCGCACCTGAATCGAATCCCCGATGCGGTCGGCGTCTGGCGCGTCCACCGTCCGACCGATCCGACGGACGCGGACGCGGCGCCGGAGATCGAAGTCGTCCGCGAACCGACGCAACTGTCCGTCGACGACCCCGGAATCGAACCCCGTGAATTTCACCCCGGTCGGACCGACGTCGCCGTCGTCGACCGCGACGCGAAGGCCCGGGCGCGGCGACGCCTCGCCGAACGCGCCTACGGCAAGGGGTGGCGAACCTACGCGTTCCCCGACTGCGAGGCCTGCCGGCCGGCCGACGGGACCGGCGCCACGCTGCCCTACTGCGAGTGGAAGGAGCGCGTCGTCGACGCCGGTTCGGAGTGCGGGCCGTCCTGTCCGGGCTACGATCCCGACTCGGAAGCGGACGTCGACCTCGAGGCCGAGCGCGCCCGCCGGACGGCCTGGGTGGCCGATCCGGCCGGCACGCGACGCCGGCAATCCGGACTCGATCAATTCCGCTAACCGGGGTCTCGACGCGCACCTGATGCAGCCATGAGCGCCGCGGTCAGCCCTCCGCCCCGCGTTCAGCCCGCACCTCGTCACGGACGGTCGGTCGCGCCTACGCGCTCTCGTTTCCACCCTCCGTGCTCTCGTTTCCACCGTCCCCTTCCCCGTCGGTCTCGACGACGCGGAACGCGCCGGTGAACTCCTCGCCGTCGTCGTTGCGGCTGGCGTAGAGATACGCACCCGGCGCCCAGAAGAGGCGATCGAACTGGTCGCCGGCCGCCCACTCGTCGTCCTCGTTGTCCTCCTCGTCCCACATGCACTCCGGCGGGAGGTCGAGCGGGTAGAGGCCGACGCTCGAGCCCTCCCAGACCCAGTTGACGACGGTCCGCCTGTCGATCTCGAACGCCTCGGGGACGAAGCTGTTGCCGTCCGGGTCGACCGTGATCTCGATCTCCTCCTCGCCCACGAAGTCCGTTACGTCGGCGTCCTCGAGGGCCGCTTCGGCGTCGTGGCCGCCCGACCCGTCGTCGGAGTCGCCACCGTCGCCGTCGCCGCCGTTCCCGCTCGAGCCGTCGTTGCCGAGACAGCCCGCGAGGCCGGCCGTCGCCAGCGCCGCGCCGGCGAGCCGTCGTCTGGTCCAGTTCATGGAGACAATCGGGGCTCGAAGCTCTTGAGTGGCGGTGTCCTGCGGACGGGGTTCGACTCGAGTCGCGCGCCGAACCGGACGAGACGGCCGACTGCAGTACCTCGAAGAGCCGCTCCCGGTCATCGGGATCGATGGCCGATGCCGTCGCCCCCCGATCCGGACTGTCGCGCCTACAGGACGTACGTCTCGCCGTCGACTGCCAGCGGCTCCTCGAACGCCTCGTCGGCCGGATAGTAGTGCGCGAGGTGGACCAGTCGCGTCCGGTCGGCGCGCAACTCGTCGGCCAACTCGAGCGCCCCCTCTCGAGTCATGTGTTTGGTCCCGAACGTCCGCGGAACGCCGTCGTCGGTCTCGTGGCGGCCGCCGATGGGGTGGTACTCACAGAGGTGGGCGGGCACGATGGCGTCGGCCAGCAGCAGGTCGGGATCGGCCAGCACCTCGCGGGACGCCTCGGGTACGTTGTAGCTCGTATCGCCGGTGAGCGACAGTTTCGCGCCCGTCACGGGGTCCTCGACCGCGAGGCCGTAACAGACCAGCGGCGGGTGTTCGACAGGGACCAGCGTCACCTCCAGCCCGCAGACCGAAATCGTCTCGCGGGGCGTCGTCGGGTGGACCTCGAGGGGCTCGAGGTAGTGGTAGTCGTCGCGGACCGTCTCGGCGACGCTCTTGCCCGTTTCGGGGTCGGTCTCGTCGGCCGCGTACACGTCCAGCGAGTCGAGGATGCGGAAGACGTTGCCCAGTCCGTCGAGGTGGTCGAAGTGGATGTGCGTGATGACGGCGGCGTCCGGCAGCGGAACCTCCTCGCGGAGGAACTGGTAGCGGAAGTCGGGGCTGAAGTCGATCAGCAGCGACTCGTCGAGCCGCTCGTTCTCGACGTGGACGGAAAAGCGGGTGCGCTCGACGCCGCGCTCGCGGGCGGCCTCGCAGGTGTCGCAGTCGCAGCCGACGGTCGGCGTGCCGGTGGTGTCGCCGGTGCCGAGGAGGGTTACGCGCACGGTTCGCCGTCACCTCGCTGTTCGACGATCGTTTTCATCGAATCGACGAAAGCCTCGGTGCGCGTATACAGGGCGTCAGTATCCGCAGTGATGTCGTCGTATCCGTAATCCGCCTGTTCTCGATAGTCCTTCATTCGATTCAGAAATCGTCCGTCATCTCTGGTCGCGGGACCGTCCACGACGAGCTGGGATCCGAACAACGCGATCGTCCCGCGATGAGAGTTCGGATCCTCGCCGAACGCGTACAATGCCCCCGTTGCCGCGTGAAAGCACGCACAGTACAATCGATTGACGACCGCAGTATCGGTGCCATTTCCTTTCATCAGGACCTGCGCATCGGAAAGCGCTACAGTCGCTTTTTCGATTTCCTCGGCCGCGTATTCACGCATACGCTCGTCCTTCTTCGAGTACCGTTCGGATGAACGGGTGATCGTTGCGCGATTCGAACTGCTCGACGGAGAGCGCGTGAACCGAGAAAACGACGTCGTACTCGAGACCGATATCGTACGCGAGGTTCCTGAGTTGCGCTTCACACTCCTCGTTTTCGAGGACCAGGAACACGTCGACGTCAGAGTCGCCGTGCGTATCGCCGCGAGCGGTACTGCCGAAAACCACGAGTCGTCGAATCGTATCCCCGTGGCGCTCCTGTGCCCGCGTCGCGAACACGTCCGACGCGCGTTCGTGCGGAGTGGCCTCACTCATTACTGGGTAGTTGGGAGTCGTCACATATGGATGTTCCCCGACGAGCCCACTCACTCGAGTCCCGGCGGCGTCACCGGTTCGAGGCCCCGCTTCGCGAGGTACTCCTCGAGGAATTCCACGCGATCACCGATCTCGCTCGGCCGGTGGGAGTCCGAGCCGACGGTGACGGGGACGTCGTACTCCCGCAGCGTCTCGAGGAAGGATTCGACGGGGTGGACGATCGCCGTGTCGGCGATCGCTCGGCCGGCGTTGATCTCGGGAATCGTCCGCGAGTCGGCCAGCGCTCTGGCCACGCGTTCGTAGTGGTCCGTCGTCGCCCGGCCGCGGAGCGGCGGCGTCCGCTCGATCAGATCGAGGTGGGCCGCGACGTCGAACAGGTCCGACTCGACGAGCGAGACGAGATTTTCGAAGTAGCCGTCGACGATCGCGTCCAGTTCCGCGTCGGTCATGTCCGCGAAATTGCTCGGCACCTGCACGTTCAGTCCGTCGACGGCGTGGACGCTGCCGATCGCGTAGTCGAAGTTCGCTTCCTCGAGGAACTCCCGAATCTCGGCCTCGTCGCGGGGGTCGTAGTCCATCTCGACGCCGTCGTAGATCTCGACCGAGACGTCCTCGCGCTCGCGCTGGGTCTCGATCGCCCGCCGCCGGCGCTCGTAGGTCAGATCCAGATTGAAGCCGTAGACGCTCCGGACGGTCGCGGGTTGCTCGCGAGCGGAGATCGTACAGTGATCGGTGAAGCCGATCCCCTCGAGGCCCGCCTCCCCGGCCGCGTCGGCCATCCCCTTCAGAAACCCCCCGTCGGAGTAGTTCGTGTGCGTGTGGAAATCCCTCATACGCCGACGACACCGGGCCGACGGATGACAGTTTCGCTCGGACGCCCGCGGTTCGACCCGCGTCAGTGATCGTGGTCGTGGTCGTGGTCGTGGCCGCTCGGCTCTCCCCCGTCACTGGCCTTCCCGAGATCACCGCCCGCGACCAGCGCGTCGTGGTCGCCGCCCATCATGTCCATGTTCTTCAGCGTGTCCCGCTCCTCGAACTCCTCGACGGCGTTGAGGAGATCCTGCTGGGTCAGCGTCGTCCGGTCCTCGGTCAGCGCCTCGAGGACGGCCTCCCGGAGCACCATCCGGAGGTCGCTGCCGGTCAGCCCCTCGGTGACCTCGGCGACGAGCTGTGGATCGAACTCGTCGATCTCCATGCGCCGGGTGATGACGTCGAGGATGTCAGCCCGCATGCCGTGGTCGGGTTTGGGGAAGTTGATGATCTCGTCGAAGCGCCGCCAGGCGGCGTCGTCCAGTTGATCGGGGTGGTTCGTCGCGCCGATCAGCAGGACGTCGTCCTCGATGAGCGAGATGTTGTCGATGCTCTTGAGCAGGGTGTTGACCGCCCGCTTCAAGGCGGCGTGTTCGTCGCTGCTGCGGGTCTTGGCGACGAAGTCGAACTCGTCGATAAAGAGAATGCACGGCGAGAGCCGCTTGGCGACCTCGAAGGTCTTGTCGACGTTTTTGGCCGTCTCGCCTAAGTACTGGCTCGTGATCATCGAGAGTTTGACCTCGACGAAGGGCAGATCCATGTCCTGGGCCAGCGCCTGCGCGGTCGAGGTCTTCCCGGTGCCCGGCGGCCCGACGAACAGCAGTTTGCCGATCTCGCGCAGGCCGATGTTCGAGAGGTAGTCGCGGTGTTCGATCGCCTTCGCGATCTTGTCGAGTTCGTTCTCCTGATCCTCGGTGAGCACGAGGTCGTCGAGGGACATCTCGACCTCCTCGGGCGCGCGGACCTCGACGAGGTCGAGCATCTCCTCGTCGTCCTCCTCGTCGAAGTACTCCTCGAGCAGGCCGTCGATCCAGACCCGGTCGGCCTGAATCGGTCGGTTCGCCTCCCGCGCTTCCTCGTGGGTGACGTCGAACTGCTCGCCGAACTCCTCGTGGTTCGTGAAGTGTTTCGCCAGCGTCGGGTTCTCGCGCAGTCGCTCGTCGTCGACGCGCTCGGCGAACCACTGCTCGGCCATCTCCTGCTGGGCGAGGGTGATCGTCCCCGAGAACTCGTCGCGCTCGGTGAACATCAGATCCGAGACGGCCTCCCAGGGGCGGTCGACTTCGGTCGCCTCGCGGGCCGTCCCGGTCGTCACCGAGAGCGGGCGACTGATGCCGGCCGGTTTTCGCTCCGAGCCGCCGTCGCCGTCGTCCTCGACGCCGCCGGTCCAGAACACGCGGCGGTACGACGGCGGCAGATCGTTCTCGTCCAGCGTCCTGTCGTCCGAATATATGCTCGTCGTGAGCAGGAACTCCACGACATCGAGCGCCGCATCACTCATTCGGTCAACGTACTCACCACACGTTCTTAACGTCGTCGTCCTGCGCAACGTCTGCGTGGGACTCGCCCCCACGACTCGACGGCGAGTACCCGTTCGGGACCGGTCAACGGCACAATCGTTTTCGTCTATCGGTACACATGCATGCGTATGAACGTGTTAGTGGGTCTCGTCGGGAGCGACGAATCGCTCAAAACGCTCCGGCAGACGATCGATCGCACGCGCGAAGTCGGCGACGACCTCACCGTCGCCATCGTCGAGAAACCCGAATCCAAACGCTCGCAGGAGGAAATGCGGACGAAAGCGGCCGAACTGCTCTCGGAGGGCGACGTCGAGGCGGAGACCGTCACGCTCGAGGGCGACCCCGGGAGCGCGCTGGTCGACTACGCCGAACAAGGCGAGTTCGATCAACTGGTCATCGGGGGCGGAACCCTGAGCCCGATGGGAAAGATTCAGCTGGGGCCGATCACCGAGTTCGTCCTGCTGAACGCCCCGACGACCGTCAAACTGGTGCGATAACCATGGTCGGAACGCGACAGTATCCGGACGAGCCGTCCGGACCGTTCCCCTCGCCGCCGACGACCCGGGAGGACCGGGAGGGGCGCTCGATCGAGATCCGGGCCCTCGAGGCGTTCGACGACGCCCTCGAGGACGTCGTCGAGATGTACGTCCAGTTCAGTCCCGAGGACCGGGCCCAGGGGATCCCCCCGACCGGCGAAGACCGCATCCGCAACTGGCTCGAGACGATCGGCGGCGACAGCGTCAACGTCGTCGCTTATCACGACGAGTCCGCCGTCGGTCACGCGATGCTCGTCCCCGACACCGAGGACCCGTCGGCGATCGAGGACAACGCCGACATCGAGTGGGAACTCGCGATCTTCGTCCTGCAGGACTACCAGCGGGCCGGGATCGGGACGCAACTGCTCGAGCACCTGCTGGGCCACGCGGCCGACGTCGGGATCGAACGCGTCTGGCTGACCGTCGAGCGCTGGAACAACCCGGCGATCGCCCTCTACGAGCGGGTCGGCTTCGAGTCGACCGGCACCGAGAGCTTCGAACAGGAGATGGCGATTCGGCTGTCGGACTCGAACTGATCGACCGGAGTGGCTCCCTTCTCCGTCACCGAATCCTTGGAACCGGCATCGCGGTGGCGCGCGCTGTCGGCCGGCCGAGTGAAAACGAGGTCGGCCGATGACAGCGCGCGAGGGATGAGCGACCGAGCGTAGCGAGAGAGCGAATCGGCTGGGGAGGGCGTGGCATTCCCTAGTGTCCACGATAGCAGGAACTGTCTTCGCTTCTGCCTTCCTCGAGTCTCTGGATCCGTTTACAGCGCGGAATCAGACCGAAAGTACGGGTTGGCTCGCGTAGGAAAGCACGTACTCGGCGACCTTCTCGAGCACCTCGGCCGAGGCGGTCTCGGTGACGGGTTCTCTGGGCAGCACGATGAAGTCGGCGTCGATGGCGTCGGCGGTGTCGAGGACGACGTTCCCGGGGTGGCGCGTCTTGCGCGTCTGGGAGAAGCCGTCGTCGACGGAGGTCACGAGCGACACGCCCGCCTCGTCCGCGATCGTGCCGACGTCCGCGAAGAAGCCCTGCGTGTCCTCCGCGACGGTATCTTCCTCGAGCGTCCCGGCGTTCATCCCCTGCACGACGCCCCGCCCGAGCACGTACAGGGCGTGGACCGAGGCGTCGTACCGGTCGGCGACGGCGACGGCGTACTCGACGGCGGTGGCGGACTCCTCGCTCCCGTCGACCGGCGCGAGGACCGTGTCGACGGTAACCGGCTCACTGGCGACCATACGCGGTGGTGTGTCGCCCGTCGCAAAAAAGCCATCCCACGGCCGTCCGCCAGGGATCTGAGAAAGCCCGAATCCGACGCCCCTTCGCGCAGAGGCTGAGCCGCCGGTGTTTAAGCCGTCTCGGCGTGAACCGTCGCGCATGTTCGATACGGTCGTGGTCGCCACCGACGGCTCGGAGAGCGTCAAGCGGGCCGTCGACGTCGCGCTCGACCTCGCGGACCGGTTCGACGCCGAGGTGCACGCCCTCTCGGTCGTCGACGCCAGCGAGGTCGACGCCTCTCCCCAGCAGCTCCGGGACGAACTCCGTACCGCGCTCGAGACCACCGCCGACGCCGCGCTCGCGACCGTCGAGGAGCGGGCCGACGAGGGCCTCGAGATCGACACCGCCGTCCGGGAGGGCCGACCGGCGGGCGAGATCTGCGAGTACGCCCGCGAGATCGACGCCGACCTGATCGCGACCGGCACCCGCGGCCGCCACGGCGAGAACCGCCTCCTGCTGGGCAGCGTCGCCGAACGCATCGTGCGGACCTCGCCCGTCCCCGTGCTGACGGTGCGACAACTCGAGACCACCGACGACGCTGCCCCGGCGGACGACGCTGCCGCCGACGCGACCAGTTCCGTCTGAGGGCGGCCACTCCCGTCCGAGTCCGACCACTCCCGTCCGTGCCCGACCACTCCTATCCGAGTACGCCCACCCCGTCCGAGCCCGCCCACTCCCGTCCGCGTCGCGACGGGGAGGAGCCGACTCGAGGGCCGAGACCGGCGACTACTTCCGGATCGGTCACGCAGTCGCCCCCATGGACGAGGAACTCATCGATAGCGGCGATCTGTCGATCGCCCGCAAGTCCGTGCTGCCGGGAACCGGCTTCTTCCTGCCCGACACGCTCGAGGAAGACGTCGAGGACGAGCAGGCCGCGGCCGCCCTCGAGGGGGCCGAGGTCGCCGTCGTCGCCGATCCCGACGCGGACGGACTGGCCTGCGTGGCCCTGCTCCGGGAGGCCTACGACGACGTGCGGAACGTCCCGGAGCCGGACGCTGCGGACGAGGACGACGAGAGCGACGGAGACGAGGCCGATACGCCGATCGAAGCCACCGACGCGGCCGATGCAGTCGACGACGCCGACGCCGATGCGGTCGCCGCGGGGCTCGCGGCGGAGGCCGTCGACCCGCTCGAGGAGCCCGAACCCACGCCCCACGAGGTGGCGCTGCTCCCCGCCAGCCCCCACGACGTCGAGGACGCGCTGGCCCGCGTCGCCGAGTTCGGTGACGAGGGAATCGACCTCTACGTTTGTGACCTCGCGCCCGACAAGTACGAATACGTCGAGGAGGAGCTCGAGGCGGCGCTCGAGACCGCCGACCGCGTCTCGTGGTACGACCACCACCAGTGGAACGACGAGGTCGCCCAGTCCGTTCGGGACGCCGGCGTCGACCTCGTCGTCGGCGACTCCGACGAGGAGTGTTCCGCCGACGTAGTCTACCGCTCGCTCGAGTACGACTTCTCGCCGATGTACGAGGAACTGGCCGCCGTCACTCGCGATCACGACCTCTGGCTGCGCGAGGACCCGCGCAGCGACGATCTGGCGGATTACGCCTACTGGACAGACCCCGCGGAGTACGTCGAAGTGGTCCGCGAGTACGGCGTCGACCTGCCCGAATGGGTTCGGGAGTTCCTCGCCGAGCGCCGCGAGGAGAAGCAGGCGCTGATCGATCAGGCGCTGGGTCGCGCGGAGTTCCGCGAGATCGGCGGCTACACGGTCGGCGTCACCTACGGCCGTTGTTCGCAGAACGAGGTCGCCGAGGGGATGCGCGAACGGGGCGCCGACGCCTCGGTGGTCGTCAAACCCGCCGGCTCCGCCTCGATCCGCGGAACGGACGAATTCGATCGGTGCCACGAGGTCGCGGGCAAGGTCAACGGCGGCGGACACCCCAAAGCCGCCGGCTGCAAGCCCGACATCTACGACGACATGCTCGACTTCGCGACCCACTGGACCTCGCGGGGCGCCGTGACGAAGCAGGTCATCCTCGACGCGTTCCGCGAGGTCGTCGCGGACGGGAGCGAGGACGGCGACGACTGACTCGAAGCGATAGCGGCGGCGGCCGTTTGCTCGAACCCGTGACGGGCGGACGACCAGCGGTATCTACGGGCTGTGATTGGCAGCGATCCTGACTGGATACTTAAATAGGTTGTATACTAAAAAGGTAACCTGAACGGCGAAGCCGTCAAAATGACCGGTAATGGTTGGGGAGTCCATCGAATCCGGGTTTGACGCGATTCTCGAGTCGTCGCTGGGAGAGACGCATAACTGGCTCCGAGGGCTCTCCGCGCTGGGCGCGCTTTTGGTGCTCGTCGCAGTCGGTAACTCGATCGTCACGATGGCCGGGAGCGGGATCCTGCTGGAAGCGATTCTCGATCTACTGCTGATCGGTTCCTTCGGAATCGTGCTGCTGTATATCGGGCTCTGGCTGCCGAAGACGTCCATCGACGCCGCGTACTATCCGCGGATCCTGCTGTGGGTCGTCGTCGGCGTCACCGTCATGGGAATCGCCGTCGGTCTTCGCGTCCTCCATCCCGGCGTCGAGGTCCAGTTCACGTTCGGGACCCAGGCCGTTTTCTTAGCGATCGGTTCCGTCGCGGGACTGGCGATCGGCGTCCACGAGGCGCAGGCGCTCATCCAGGCCGCCGCGCTCGAAGAGCAAAACGAGACGCTGAAGCGAACCGAACGGCGCCTCGAGGCGACGGTCGCGGAACTCGAGGCGTCGAACGAACAGCTCGAGCAGTTCGCCTACGCCGCCTCCCACGACCTGCGGGAACCCCTGCGGATGGTGACGAGCTATCTCGACCTCATCGACCAGCGGTACGCCGACGAGTTCGACGACGACGGCGCGGAGTTTCTCGCGTTCGCCCGCGACGGCGCCGAGCGAATGGACGCGACGATCGACGCGCTCCTCGAGTACTCGCGAGTCGAAACGCAGGGCGGTGCGTTCGACGCCGTCGACCTCGACGCCGTTCTCGACGACGTGCTCGCCGACCTGCAGTTCAAACTCGAGGAGTCCGACGCCGAACTCACGCGGGAGCCGTTGCCCACCGTCCGCGGCGACGAGAGCCAGCTCCGACAGGTGTTCCAGAACCTCCTCTCGAACGCGACCGAGTACAGCGGCGACGAGCCGCCGCGAATACGCGTCGCGGCAACAGCCGAGGAAGCCGAGTGGCGGATCTCGGTCCGCGACGAGGGGTCCGGGATCGCAGCCGACGACACCGAACGGGTCTTCGAAATCTTCGAGCGACTGCACTCGAGCGAGGAACAGCCGGGATCGGGGATCGGATTAGCGCTCTGCCATCGGATCGTCGAGCGGCACGAGGGGGAGATCCGGGTCGACTCCGAACCCGGCGAGGGATCGACGTTCTCGTTCACGCTCCCGCCTGCCGAGGCGACGGCGGACGCTTCCGCTTCCGATGCGGTCGCGTCTCCAGCGAAAACGGATTCGCAATCGATCGATTAGAACCGTCTGCTTCTCAGCTCCGCGAACCCATATATCGCATCACGAGCTGCAGCACGTGGACGAAGACGCCGGCGACGGCGATGTAGACGCCGATCGTCTGAAGCGCGACGGACGCGTTGCGGTGATCCCGCACCTGCCAGATCTCGTAGCCGAGTCGGAGCAGGAAACCGAGGAAGATCAGGACGAAGCCCGCCAGCAGGACGGGCTGGACGAACGACCCGATCAGGATCGCGGCGAGGCCGCCCAGGAACGCGTAGGTCGCGTACTGACCCCAGCTCTCGAACGTCTTCGAGCGCGCGTAGACGTAGCCTGAGATGCCGGCGGTCATCAGGGCGACGACGACGGCGGTCGTCCCGAGGATCGTCAGGTGGCTCTCGCGGGGCGCGAAGCGGAGCACGCCCGCGCCGAAGATCCCGAACGCGAGTTGCAGGAGCACCATCCCGACGAACGCGATTCCCATATCGCCCCCCTTGACGCCCCGCTCGGCGACGTACTGGCCGGCCATGATCGCGGCGCCGTAGACGACCGCACCGATGATCGGCGTCACGAACAGGTACTCGTTGACCTGCGCCAGCGGCGTCGACACGATACCGTACATCAACAGGACGTTGATCGCCATCAGGACGCTCGCGCCGCCGATCACCCGCGCCTCGCGACTCGAGAGGCCGAAGCTACGGCCGGTTTCGTGCGGTGTCTCGACGGAACTCATCGACCGAATATAGCCGATTCAGTCGCAAAAGCGTGCGCCTTTAATTACTCGTCCAGTCCGACGCTCTCTCATGCGACTGCGATTTCATCGCACTCTGCGTCCTGCTGACGGTTTCGACTCGTACACGTCCGCTGACTGTTCACTCGGACCGTCTGCTAACCGGTGGGTTCAAGCGTCTGCGTAAGGAAATCTTACGCACAATGAGCACCGATCCCGAAGTGACGACGGTTACTTCGAAGGGGCAGATCACGATCCCGAGCCGACTGCGCGAGGAGTTCGGCCTCGAGAAGGGGACGAAACTGATGGTCGTGCCGACCGAGTACGGCCTCGTTCTGAAGAAGATCGATCTCCCCTCGGTCGAGGAGTTTCAGAGTCGAGTCGAGAGACGCGCTGAAACCGTCGACCTCTCGAGTGAGGACGTCGATCGGCTGGTCCACGACGCGCGGGGCGCTGATGAATGAGGGCGGTCCTCGACACGAACGTCCTCATCTCGTCGGTAATCGCAACTGGCACGCCCCACGAGGTCGTCGTCGCAGGACTCGACGGGGAGTATCAGATCGTCGTCTCCGTGGCCACGCTCACGGAATTTCGAGACACCCTGCTCAAGTACCCTGATCGGTTCCAGATGGACGCGGAAGCCGTTCAGGAGGAAGTCGAAACGATCCGGTATTTCGCCGAGTTCGTCGAACCGGACGAAGACATTACGGCAGTGGACGCTGACCCCGACGACGACAAATTCCTCGAGGCTGCCGTCGCGGGCGACGTGGAGTACCTCGTCTCTGGCGACCAACACCTGCTCGATCTCGATTCGTTTCGCGGGATCGATATCGTTACTCCACGCTCGTTCTACGAACGTCTGACTGACCAGTAACACAGTTACCTCTCTTATCCCCGCGATAAACACCAAAACGAGTCTATTCGGCGGTTATCGGGACGAAACGCGATCTCCAACAGTCGAACGAACCGAATCGAGGAGTATCGAACTCAGACCTCGGGAACGTTCCACTTGTCCGAATAGGCCGTCCCACACGTACACTTCGCGTACGCGTGGACGACGTCGCCGTCGGCGTAGATCCCGCCGACGTCCTCGTTCTGTTCCTCGGCGAAGGCGAAGACGAACTGGACCGCGTGGTCCTCGTCGGTCGGCGCCTCGGGACACTGGCCGCCCGCGAGGTCGTCGTCGACGATCCCCTCGAGTTCCATCGCGGACTTCGCGAACTGCATCGCCTGGGTCCCCGTCGCCGCCTGGAAGGCGTTGCGGCCGGTCTCGCCGTCGACGACGATCAACACGCCGTCCTCGACGCGCTCGCCGAACTCCTCGAGGCGGTCGTCGGAGACGTACGAGTCCGCCAGAAACAACGCTACGTCGTCGGGCCGCTCGCCGGCCAGAAACTCCTCGCGTCGGTCGGTCATGGCTCGAGATTCTCGCTCGAGGTGGAAAAAGGACCCGTCATCGGGGAGCGAACGGATCTGGACCGCCCATCCCTCGCCGACGGTATCGGTAGCTTAGCTCTCGTCGGGTTCGGTACCGTTGTCCCCGCCGTCTTCGGATTCGGTGCCGTCGTCACCGCCGTCCTCGAGTTCAGTGCCATCGTCACGGCCGTTCTCGAGTCCAGTGTCGCTCCCGCCGTCGCCGCCGTCCCCGTAGACCTTCGAATTCATGATGTTGCTCCAGAGCATCACTTCGGCCATGTCGACCTCGTCGCCGGTCGTGTCGTTCGCATTGGCGTCGGAGTCCATCGATTCGTTCTCGGCGTCGACGTCGTCTGGGTCCTCAGCGGACGTTCCATCCTCCTGCATCTCGCCGTCGAGTTCGTGGATCCACGTGGAGTTGATCCCCCAGCCGTGGGCCTGACCGTCGAACGGGTTCGCGATTTCGGTGTAGAGGAACTCGATCGACGAGCCGCGGTGAATCAACGCCTGTCGATACACCTGGAAGACGATCATGATTTCCTCGTCCGACTCCTCGACGGTTTCGGCCTCGGAGCGGTAGGTCAGGTAGAGTTTGTCGTCCTCCTCGAGGAGTTCCGTGACCTCGATGCCGTTCTCCTCGAGGAAGTAGTAGAACTCGCCGGGTGACCCCTTCCGGGGTTCGGAGGGCTCTTCGGGTTCGATACGGTTCGTCGACGACGCGCCGACCAGCGATCCGAGGCAGCCGGCGGTCGCGACCGTCGCGACGGTTCCGGCGGCCGCGCCGAGGAACTGTCGTCGGGACGGGGAGGACTCGCGTTGCATACCGTTCCGTCGCGGCGGTACCCGCAAAAAGACCCGGACGATATCGAACGCTGAGTCGTGACGTCACTCGAGACGAAACCCGTTCAGATCGAATTCGTCTCGAGAGATCGAGCTACGGTGCGTCTCGCAGTTCCGTCGTCCTCACCGCGAGCGAATCGGCTCGCGAGATGGACGACAGTGCGAACGCTCGTCGTTCGATGTTCTCGAAAAATGAAACACGCCGGTCCCTGTATTTCGGTGTGCTGCGAGTCGACGGGACGTCAGACCTCGAGATCGGACGCGGCCAGCATCACCTGCAGCGCTTCGCTGGGCGACATGTCGTCGTCGAGTTGGCCGGCGTACCAGGTCAGGAGGTCCACGAACACCTCGCGGACGTCGTGTGACGTCGCGCGGTGGTGTGCGATTTCGCCGTCGGTCTTCAGCGCGATATCGACCCCGTGGGGCTCCGACGCGTCGGCGAGCCACTGCTGTGTCTCGCGTGCGTGGTCGGACGGCTCGGACTCGAGTCGCGTGAGGTGACTCGAGTCCTCGCTTCCGGTGATCGTCGCGTCGGCAGTTCCTGTGGCTGCGTCGGCAGCGGTCGGTCCGTCCGAGCGAACGAGATAGCGGTTCTCACCGAGGTCGGCGACGTTGTCGTCGTCTAACTCCAACTCGTCGGGGGTGAGTACGCCGTCGTCCTGCGTCGGGTCGGGGGTCATGATACGTTAGTGAGTGGTGTGGTGGTTAGACCTCGACGACGTCCTTGTTACCGAACGTCGATGGCACACTCACACCGTACGTGAACTGTGCACCGGACTGGTCGACGAGTTTGACTGTTGCGCTCGAGCCACCCTTAAGTCCGTTGTCACCATTACTTTCGAGAGTCGCAACATCGAGCGTTACTTTCACTCGATCATCCGTGTTGATGAGCGAGGTTGGGCTGGCGGTCGATCCAGCGACACTTTCAGTCGTGAAGTTCTGACCATCGGCCGCATCGGGGTTGTAGGTCAGTGTCTGATCAGTCGTGTCACTTGTATACTGGATCGTCATCGCTGACAGATCTATCGCATTCGATCCAGCGGACTTCATGATCGTCAGGTTGATTGTATCGACAACGTCTGGGTCCTCCGTAGTGTTGACGGTACCACTCGCGTGAATGACTTCGATCTGGTTCGCGACGGCTTCCTGCGTCTCGGAGCCAGTGTTGGATGCCTGGCTCTGAAGCGTCCCGGCCGTGTTGATTAGTACTCCTGCTGCAATCGCCGCAACCAGGACCATCGCGATGAACACGATGAGGGTACCGATACCCACCTGACCGCGGTCGTCCGCGCTAGTTAAGTCTTCGAACATGTTAGACCTCGACGACCTTCTTGTTACCGAACGTCGACGGCACGCTCACACCGTACGTGAACTGTGCACCGGACTGGTCGACGAGTTTGACTGTTGCGCTCGAGCCACCCTTGAGTCCGTTGAAACCATTACTTTCGAGGGCCGTAACATTGAGCGTTACTTTCACGCGATCATCCGTGTTGATGAGCGAGGTTGAGCTGTCGGTCGATCCAGCGACACTTTTAGTCGTGAAGTTTTGGCTATCGGGCGCAGTGTCGTTGTAGGTCAGTGTCTGATCGGTCGTGTCACTTGTATACTGGATCGTCATCGCTGACAGATCAATCGAGTTCGATCCAGCGGACTTCATGATCGTCAGGTTGACTGTATCGACAACGTCTATAGTTTCATTATCTACGTCAACAGTGCTGACTGTACCACTCGCGTGAATGACTTCGATCTGGTTCGCGACGGCTTCCTGCGTCTCGGAGCCAGTGTTGGATGCCTGGCTCTGAAGCGTCCCGGCCGTGTTGATTAGTACTCCTGCTGCAATCGCCGCAACCAGGACCATCGCGATGAACACGATGAGGGTACCGATACCGACCTGGCCACGTTTGTCGTTGTCTGTTATAGTTTCGAACATAATGCGTACACCCTGCGTGCCGTGCTCGCCCACGACGCGTCACACCGCGTGTGACGCGCCCGGTCGTCCACGTCGTCGCGGACGCCGACCGCCGACCTGACGGGCCGAGCCCGTCGCTCCCTCCGCGGGCGTGGCGACGGGACAACGGTCGTGTCCCGTCGAGGATCGACGTGTGGCGAATTCGATGGCATCACAGTATTGGGGATGCACCCCGTCGATGACAACGGATAGTCGGACTATCAAGCTCTGTATCACTTCAGTCGGCGTATCGAGACTCGACTCACGACTCGAAACGCGGGGCGAACTCGAGGGTACACCTTTAGGACCCTGCCCACTACTGAGGAGTAGTATGAGTCTGCGACGTGTGACCGGGGAAACGCCGCTCGTCGGCGTCCTCGAGCCGATACCCGCGCTCGAGTCGACCGTAGTGATCACCCGGCCGCGTCAGGATCTCGTGTAGGAGCATATGAATTTCGGACTCGCAACATTCCGCGAACTCATCGAAGACTTCCTCAGCAGTAGCGGCGGTCGTCGCGGCCGCCAGCGCGAGGAGCGTCGGCAAAGCAACGACGGGTTCGCCGGCGAATCCGGTGGCGGATCGGCCGCCGATCCGGATTCGGGAGCCGACTCGACCGAGTCGGACGACGGTGACGACGAGTCCGACGGCGAGAGCGACGGCGGCAGCGCCGGTGGCGGCCTGTTCGGCCGCGGCTCCTCGAAGGGCGACGAGGACGACCTCGACGACCTCTTCTATCGGATCGAGGAACTCGAGGAGCAACTCGAGGACAAGGAGAACGAGCTGGGCACCGTACAGGACTCCCAGCAACAGGTCGCGGAACAGATGGAGGAGATGAACGAACGGGTCCGCCAGCTCCTGGGCGTCTACGATCGGGTGACGGACGACGTGAACCCGTTCACCGGCGAAGGCGAGGCGGAGAACGGCTTCGGCGTCTTCGGCGAGGACGAGGCGGGGGCCCGGGAGACCGCGACGGACGGGTTCGGACTCCAGGCCGGGGGCGGAGCCGAATCGACGGCCGACGACGAGACGGTGTCGTTCGACGATCTCAAAGGCGTGATCGAAGACGCTGCCGCGGCGCAGTCGTCGGGCGGCGAGACGATCACGTTCGACGAGGACGCGGCCGACGGGACCGCGACCGACGACGAAGACGACACGCGCGTCGAAGTGCAGGCAACTAGCAGCGTCGAAGGACCGGACGAGGCGTCGGCGAGCGCCGATGGCGCGGCTGCCGGCCGTTCCGACGAGTCGACCGACGACGATTCGGACGACGTCACGCTGGCGACGCTCGCGGACACGTACGCGACGGATATCCTCGTCTTCGAGTGGCTCACCCAGCTCGTCCGGACGGGCGGGTCGGCCGCGACGTTGCGGGCGATCTCCTACTACGCCGAGATCGGATGGATCAGCAAGGACGTCAAGCACCACCTCGAGAGCGTCCTCAGCGGTCCGGACCTCGATATTCACGT
Source organism: Haloterrigena alkaliphila (assembly GCF_017352155.2). Lineage (NCBI taxonomy): Archaea > Methanobacteriati > Methanobacteriota > Halobacteria > Halobacteriales > Natrialbaceae > Haloterrigena > Haloterrigena alkaliphila. Next base: position 992,806 of record NZ_CP071462.1, on the reverse strand, counting down.
CGATCCGGGATCGCCGCCGGAGGAACTGACCGCCGAGGATCACGCCGACAGTTACACGTACATCATGAAACTGCAGGAGATCCACGAGACGAAACGCGAAGTCGAACCCGAACGATCGACGCCGCAACGAGGGCCGTGACCGGCCCACCGAGGTGATCACGCGTGGGATTCAGTACCAGTGGTGCGACGGCGATCATCTTCGTCGGGATGCTCGTCGCCGTCGGGATCGCCTATCCAGTACTCCAGACGGCCCACGAGGACCGAACGACGGCGATCGACGACCGCGACGATCGAACGCTCGATCTCCGCAACACCGCGATCGAACTCAACGAAACGAGCTACGACGGTACTACCGACAACCTCACCGTGAACGTGACGAACACCGGCTCGACGACGCTCTCCGTTTCCGAGACGGATCTGCTGATAGACGGCGTCTACGAGCCCAACGGCGACTGGCTCGAGACCCGCGTCAACGGGACCACCGGTCGGGACCTGTGGCAACCCGGCGAGACGCTCTCGATCGTCGCCTCGAGCGCCGACCGCCCGAACAGGGTCAAACTCGTGACCGAACACGGCGTCGCCGTCACGGAGACGGAGGTGTGACCGATGGCCAGTGATTCCGTCTCCTCGCTGATCCTGTTCATCGCGGCGATGCTCGTCGCGGCCGGCGTCGCCGGGACGCTGGTGACCAACGTCAACGAGATCAGCGGGTCGATCGATACCTACAGCGGCGACGTCAGGGACCAGATCGATACCGACGTCGAGATCATCAGCGATCCGGGCAGCGACGCGGTCTACAACGAGACCGATGGAAACGGAACCGTCTCGGTTCTCATCAAGAACACCGGCCAGAAGACCCTTAGTAGCGACGCCTCTGCACTCGACGTACTGATCGACGGCGAGTACGTCTCGAACGGCTCGGCCACGCTCACCGTCCACGAGGGTAGTTCGAGCGCGTGGCGCCGCGGTGAAGTCGCCGAACTCGAGATTCCACAGACGCTGGAGACGGGCGCCGAGCACCGGGTCGTCGTCATCGTCAACGGCGACGAGGAAACGCTCGAATTCTACGTACCATGACCGACTATCACTCAATCGGACTGACGGGACGGGATCGCGTGAACACCGCCATCGGCGGCGGCTTCCCCGAGGGGAGCGTCGTCCTCATCGAGGGCGAGGACGGCGCCGGCAAGAGCGCGCTCTCCCAGCGCTTTTCGTACGGGATGGCCTCCGAAGGCGCCTACGTCACCTACATTTCGACGGAACTCGAGTCGTGGGAGTTCGTCCAGCAGATGGCGTCGCTGTCCTACGACGTCGTCGACCTCCTGTTGGACGAGCAGTTGCTTTTCCTCCACGCCAACGTCGACACTCACGACGAGGGGAAGAAACGACAACTGCTCTCCCGGTTCGCAAGCGCCGAGACCCTGTGGAAGGCCGACGTGGTCTTCGTCGACACGCTGTCGGGGCTGTTGCGGAACGATCCCAACTACGAGGCGGTCATCGCCGACGGCAACGAGGACCACGTCATCCAGCGGCTCGTTACCTTCCTCCGGCACGTGACCATGCAGGACAAGACGGTCGTGATGACCGTCGATCCGACGAGCGTCGCCGACGACGCGTTGCGGCCGCTGCGCAACGTGGCCGACGTCTACTTTCAGATCGAGACGAACACGGTCGGACAGGAGATTCGACGGAAGATCCTCGTCCGCCGGTTCCAGAACATGAAAACGCCGGTCGACGACTCCATCGGCTTCAGCGTCCAGCAGGGCCGTGGCATCTCGATCGTCAGCAGGACGGTGGCATAAGATGGCTGATTTCGGTACCGCGCGACTCGAGAACAAACTGGACGCACTGGCCGACGAGTACCCCCACCTCCGGGAACACCTCGACTGGTTCTACGAGGAGTACAACGAGTATCCGAAGCTCATCGACGAGCCGTCGGGCGAGTGGGAGTCCCGCCGGCCGAACGTCATCTACGAGGCCGAGGCGCCGATCTTCTGTCACGTCTACGGCGATCGCGGGATCAGCACGATGTACTACTGCGTCGAACCGGTCCTCGAGGAGAAGGATCAGGAACTGTACGATCGGATCCGTCGCCGGATCCTCGACAAGAGCGTCACGCGGCCGGCCCCCGGAAACAACGAGGAGTTCGAGGAGCACTTGGACGAACTGCTCGACGACGTCATCGAGGTCACGTCGGGGATCACCGGCCAGTCGATCGGTCGGCTCAAGTCCCTCGGCACCAGCAAGATCTCGCTCTCGCAGGATCAGTTCGACCGACTTCGGTATCAACTCCAGCGGGACATCGTCGGCCTCGGGCCGCTGGAACCGGTGATGACCGACCCGGCCAACGAGGACATTCACGTCATCGGTCCCAAGCAGTGTTACCTCGATCACGGCACCTACGGTATGATCAAGGCGACGGTCGACTTCGGCACCCCCGAGGAGTTCGAGCAGTGGCTGCGCAACATGGGCGAGCGGATGAATCATCCGGTCAGTGACTCCGATCCGATCATCGACGCGACGCTGCCCGGCGGCTCGCGTATCAACATCATCTACTCCGACGACGTCTCCGTGCAGGGCCCCTCGATGACGATCCGTCAGGGCGAGGAGATCCCGCTGTCGATCCTCCAGATCACGAAGTGGGGGACGCTCTCTCCGGAACTGGCGGCCTACCTCTGGCTCTGTCTCGAGAACGAGCAGACGGTGTTCGTCGTCGGCGAGACGGCGTCGGGGAAGACGACGACGCTGAACGCGATCCTCTCGTTTATCCCGCAGGACTCGAAGATCTACACCGCAGAGGACACGGCCGAAGTGATGCCGCCCCACGACACGTGGCAGCAACTCCTCACGCGCGAGGGGTCGGGCGACGAGTCGGCTGACGTCGACATGTTCGACCTGGTCGCGGCCGCGCTGCGTTCGCGTCCCGACTACATCATCGTGGGTGAGGTCCGCGGAGCGGAGGGACAGATGGCGTTCCAGGCGGCCCAGACGGGTCATCCCGTCATGCTCACGTTCCACGCCAGCGACATCGTCTCGATGATCCAGCGCTTTACTGGAGCGCCGATCAACGTCCCGGAGACGTTCATGGACAACTGCGACGTCGCGCTGTTCCAGAACCGGGTCAAACAGGGTGACGACGTCCTCAGACGGGTGACCTCGGTCCAGGAGATCGAGGGCTACTCCGACTACGAGGGCGGCGTCGTCACCCGTCAGGCCTTCAAGTGGGATCCCCGCGACGACGAGGTCGCCTTCACGGGCCGGAACAACTCATTCGTCCTCGAGGAACAGATCGCGACGCTGCTGGGCTACGAGGACACTCGCGAAATCTACGACGAACTCGATCGGCGGGCCGAGATCATCCGCCAGCTGATCGACGCAGACGTGTTGGGCTACCACGAGGTCAACAAGGCCATCGCCGACTTCCAGCGCGACGGCCTCGAGGGGCTCCCGATCCAGATACGGGGCCTCAACCAGTTCGCCTGAGACGCGACCGAATCGAACGCTACACCGCCAATGTCGACAGATACCCAATCCGCGCCGGACACCAGCGCTCGATCGTTCCTCAAGTCGCTCAACGGCGCGTACGCGAGCATGGAGATGGCCACCACGCGGTATCTCCTGCTCGCGGTCGCGCCCGCGTTCGGCCTGTTTGTCGGCGGGGCTGTGCTGACGGTCGTACTCGGACTGCCGCTGTTCGTCGGCCTGCCGGTCGTCCTGCTGGGGCTGCTGGCGATGACCGTCGCGATCATCTATCCGAAACTCTCCCAGGATCGCAAGCGAAAGCAGGTCCGCCAGCGCTTTCACCTCTTCCTGACGCACATCACCGTTCTCTCGATGACGAACATCAACCGCGTCGAGATCTTTCGGACGCTCGCGGAGGAAGACGAGTACGACGCGCTGGCCGAGGAGATGGGGTATCTCGTCGCGCTGGTCGACACCTGGAACCAGAGCCTCGACGACGCCTGTCGGATCCGCGCCAAACAGACCGCGAGTCCGCTCCTGACCGACTTTCTCGAGCGACTCGCCTACACGGTCGGTGGCGGCCAGCAGATCAGCGAGTTCCTGATCGACGAACAGGACACGATCATCCAGCAGTTCGTCACCCGCTACGAGTCGGACCTGGCGAAACTCGACGTGATGAAGGAGCTGTACATGTCGATGATGCTGTCGGTGGCGTTCGTCCTCGTGTTCGCGATCGTCCTGCCGATCCTGATCGGTACCAGTCCGACGCTGCTCATCGCCGGCACGGTCGCCATGTTCGGGATCGTGCAGGTAGGGTTCGTCTACGCGATCCACGTCGTGTCGCCGTACGATCCGACGTGGTACATCGAAGAGACGGCCGGCGAGGGGCCGATGACTCGGATTCCGCGCGCGCTCGCCATCGGAATCGGCTGCAGCCTCCTCCTCGCCCTCGGCGTTCTGGCCGCCCTGCTCGGCTATCTGCCGTTCGTCACCGAGCGGGTCCCGGTGCCGATCCTGACGGCGATTCCGGTGACGCCGCTGCTCCTGCCCGGCTGGCGCATGCGCCAGGAGGAGAGCAAGGTCAAAGACCGCGACAGCGAGTTTCCCAGCTTCATCCGGGCGCTCGGGACCGTCGAGAGCGTCAAACAGACCTCGACGGGGAGCGTCCTCGAGAGCCTGCGCAAGAAGGACTTCGGGGCGCTGACCGCGAACGTCGACGCCCTCTACAAGCGGCTCAACATGCGGATCGACAACATCCGCTCGTGGCGGCTGTTCGCCGCGGAGACCGGCTCCTACCTCATCCAGAAGTTCGGCGACATGTACGTCGTCGGCCGACAGATGGGGGGCGACCCGCAGGTGCTGGGCAACGTGATCAGCAAGAACCAGAACGAGGTGCTCAAGGTCCGCGAAAAGCGCCAGCAGGCGACGACGACGCTGATCGGCGTCCTCTACGGTATCACCGCGGCGAGCGTCTTCTCGTTTTTCATCGGCCTCGAGGTCGTCGAGATCATGATGGACATCACCGGCGAGATGGACCTCGGCGAGCAGAGCCAGGTCGCGGGGAACCTCATGCACACCGAGCAGTACAACCTCGTCGTCATCGAGTACCTGCTGATCGCGACGGTCCTCGTCAACGCCGCGCTGTCGGCGGTCATGATCCGGATCACCGACCGCGGTCACCTGCTCAGCGGGCTGGTCCACTTCGTCTTCCTGACCTGGCTCGGCGCGCTCGTCGCGGCCAGCACGCAGTACGTGGTCAACTTCGTGATGTGAACTCGCGCCCGTCGCGAACGCGGGTGTCGCCGGCTGCATCGCCCCTAACGGGGCGACTCACCGCTCGTAATCGAACGAACCTTCTTGATACTCCCACGACTGTTGACGGTATAGACCGGAGACGCCGGCCATTCACCATGTCAGGATCACAACCGTACCTCGAGACGCTCGAACGCTCGGCCGGGCGAACCGACGCGACCATTCAGTGGGCCCGGTTTCTCGGCGAAACCTTCGGGACGACGGGCGCGCTCAACTGCCTGCGGTACTACGAAGACCTGGGCTGGATCAGTCCGCTCGTGCGCGAACAGATGACCTCGTACCTGCGGGGACTTTCGCTCGGCGAGATCCACAACAAGCGCTACGACGAACCGACGACCCTCGAGTACCCCCTCGAGGCGCTCAGCGGGACGCTCTTCGCCGCCCACGCCCAGAGTTTGGAGTACATCGCGACGATCAGGGGCGACGACCTCGAGGAACACGTAATGATCGCGCGGATGGCCGAACGGCGAGTCGAACGACAGATCGACGAGGAGGACGACGCCGACGATTCGGACGAGATGGTCAGCATCATTCGCGACGGGCCGTCGACGTATTGACCGTTCAGTCGGGAGTGGGCCACAACTCTTATAGGATGGCCTAGATAGGCGGAACAAAGGATACGAATTACCACTTATAAATGCGATCACTTCACAACCGTGGCCATATATCTACAGTCTCCCCCGAAGCACCCACAAACCCTCCCACAACCGTTATTTTATAAATCATACTATCTTATAATTATTTTATTCGTGTATGTCCTCTCCCCTGTCGTTTAATACCTCCCAGTCCCAGTTCCAGAGTAGTCGTGTGTGGACCGTCTCCCTTCGTCGGCAGTGCGTGGCCGACGGATTCCTGTGGCGGATCCACTCGCGAACCCCCCAACTGGTGATCGTCAATGCGTGAGGAAACCCCCAACACAGAGTCCGTGTTCGACGAACTGTCGAAGGCGGCGACTGCAGATTCGCAGTCGGAATCGTACGATATCTCCCTCGGAACGACCGCGGAGTCAGCGAAGGACGTCGAGCGCGAGCTCGACGAACTGATGGAGCAGGTCAACGCGGCGCTGCCGACCGACGACGTGCAGTTCGACGAGGCAATCATCAAGGAGAACCTGGACGAAATTCTCCTGATGCTCATCGCTCTTCACGAGGAGACCCACGGCAAGGAACTGCTCTCCGATCTGACCCACCTCTTCGGTGCGCAACTCAGCCCGGGGACCGTCTACCCGAGCCTGCACTCCCTCGAGGAAGCGGACGTGCTCTCGATGCACGCGAAGGTCCGGACGAAGGAGTACTCCATCGCGGACGAGGAGTACGTCCGGGCGACCGTCGAACGAACGATGGTCCAGCACCTGGCCTTCGGGCTGTTACTGTACGCGTTCCTGCCCCGTCTCTGAGGCCGGTCGCGGTTCGTCACGATCGATTTTTCGCGCCATCGAGATGCTCTTCGTGAGCGACCGGTGTCTCCGCCGATGTGGACTCACAGCCCCGCGAGGAGAATTCCAGTGCGCTACGCGTCGGGAGCGCCACTCCCAGCCCGCCGTCAGCTATCCTCGAGATCCTTCGCGATGTCGCTCAGGCTGGAGCTCGGCGGTTCGTGGGCGTCGTAGTAGACCGTCTCCCCGGGCGACCGGACGCCGTAGAGGAACTCGGGTTCGATGACGTCGATCAGGACCGATCCGCCGGCCGAGACGTCGCGGTCGTCGACCCACTCGAGCAATCGGTCGGTCGCGCCACTGGGGTCTCGGGCCGCGTCCGGCGTCGGGTAGATTCCCGGGATCGACAGGTCGTCGCCGGTCAGGGCTCGCTCGACCCGGCCGAACAGTTCCTCGTCCGCGAGGACGATCCGGACGACCTCGTCGGTCGGGAACGCGTCGCGCTCGTCGGCCGGCACCTCGAGTCGGACGCCGGTCGCCGTCTCCGCACACGTCGCTCGGACCGTTCGCACTGACGGGTGGTCGCTCGCGATTCGATCTCCCATTGGAAAACTCGGTGGTCGATTACTCGCCGTCCTCGGCGTCGCCCTCGCCGAGCAGTTCGTCGACGTCGGTGCTGCCGCGGTCGACGATCGAGGCGTTGATCTGGGCGACGGCGTCGGAGACCTCGCGGCCCCGAACCGTGATGCGGCGCCGTTCGCCGTCGCGGGACGGGTGGTAGCCCGTCTGGCGTTCCTTCATCAGGACTTCCTGCAGGTTCGAGCCGGAGACCTTCGGGTTGAGCGGTCGCCCGGCGTCGTCGGAGCCGCCGGTGATCTCGAGCGTGTAGCCGTCGAGCCCGACCGAGCCGCCGTCGACTTCGTCGCCGATCGACTTGCCGATAAAGCGGTTCGCGTCCTGTTCCTCCGCCTCGAGCTGATAGGACGACCCGGAGTCGGGGTCGCCGACGACGACAGTGAAACTTGCCATATCCGACCGATAACGGCCGCCGCTCAAAAGATCATCGATCACAACCGACCTTTTGCGCTGCGGTCTGCAGCGCTGGCGGCAGCGTTGCTGCCGCACAGCGCTACGTCCCTCGGCAAAAGGTCGATCAAAAGCACTCCTCCCTCCGTTTCGGCCCCTCCGGGGCCCGGCTCACGGCTCGCGCCGTTCGCCATACGCGGCGCTACGCGCCGCGCTCTCCACATCGGTCGTCGGCCCGCTCGCTCACTGACTCGCGGCTTGCGCCGCTCGTCTTTCCGCGGCGCGTTGCGCCGCGCACCGTTCGCTCGCGGTCGTCATCGGTGAACCGCCTGCCCTCCCCCGGGTCGGACGGCTCTCGCGGTGCTCGAGCCGTCCTCCCGGCCACCGCGCTCCGTGATCGCAGTCACTTCGGTCTGGTACCCGCGTAGCCTCGGCTACTCGAACAATCAAGTAGATCGGCTTCCTACGACTAGCCGTGTTCATCGATCCCGGACGGCTCGAGATTCGCCTGCGCGAGGAGTTCGGCGGCACGATGGGCCAGTCCCGCGTGGTCGTCCGGCAGGCCGTCGATCTCGCCGATTCCGGCCGGTACGAGGCCGACGCCGGGACGACGCTGACGAACGACGTCGTCCTCGAACACCTCGCGGACGCCCCCGACGGGAGTCCGCCGGAGCGGTGGAACTGGTGGATCGGGTCCCTCGAACTCGCCTACGGCGGCTACGGCCAGTTCGGTATTCGGCGGTATCAGAAGTAGCGCCGTCGGACGACGTCAGCGGTGCGTCTGACGTAACACGCATTGTCCTGCGGGCCGTAGGGCAGATCCATGAGCGAACGCAGACGACCGATCTGGCCGGCGTACCCCCTCTCGGCGCTCGCCGCCGGACTGGGCCACTGCTATCTCGGCGAGTGGAAACGCGGCGCGAGCTGGTTCGGGCTCTACGTCCTCGCGCTCGCGTTCCTCTCCGCACGGACGCTGTCGGGCGCCTTCGAGTTGAGCGAGCCGTTTTTGGTGACCGCGCTACAGTTTACCGCCGTCAGCTTCACCGATATCGCCGTCCCGCTGGCGGTCTTGCTCGTCTCGCTCCTCGACGTCTATCTCATCGGGCTCACGTGGCGGACCCGCTCGCCCGCAGCGGCGCCGAACGAGGCCCGTTCCAACGGCTCTTAATCGTCGACCCATCAACTGTCCGACTGGACGCTGTCCTTTTGTGGGTGTACGTGCAACGACTCGTATGGCTCGACTCGGAACCGTCCTCCTCAAGGGGGCTGGCGTCGCCCTGCTGGCGCTGCTCGTGCTCGGCGCCGTCGCGACGGTCGTCAGCATCGTGCTCTCGATCGTGGCGACCGTCGTCGCCGCGGTCGTGACGATGGCGATCCTCGCCGTCTGCGTGCTGGCCGTCGTCGGACTCGTCTCACTGCTCCGGGGCGACGAGGCCGCAGACGCTGATACTATCGGTGACCCCACGACCCGCTCCGCCGAGACCGCCGCACCCACCGATCGCCTTCGCTCCCGGTACGTCGACGGCGAACTCAGCGAGGCGGAGTTCGAACGGGAACTCGATCGACTCCTCGAGGCCGACGGCGGCGCGGACCGACTCGAGCGCGATCGAACCCGCGAGTCGACGAGCGATCGCAGCCGCCTCCGGGACCGGTAAGCGAGGGACCCCGAATCTCGGTTTGGAGGCGCTCGAGCGGCCGCGGTGGTGTTCCAGTCCGACCGAGCGACCACGGGTAGAATCGTTCCGAACCGACCGAGCGGTGGCGGACGGAATCGATGGGAGAAAACGGCTCGAGTCCCGACTCCCGGTAATGAAGCTCCGATTTCTCGGCGGCGCTCGCGAGGTGGGGCGCAGCGCGATCCTCGTGAACGACGCGCTGTTGCTCGATTTCGGGATGTTGACGGCCAACCCGCCGCAGTTTCCCGTCGAGACGCCCGACCCCGAGGCGGTCGTCGTTTCCCACGGCCACCTCGACCACGTCGGCGCCGTGCCGTCGCTGCTCTCCGGCGACGCCCGCCCGCCGATCCACTGGACGCCGCCGACGTACGAACTGGCGCTGACGCTCGCTCGAGACACCCTGAACCTCCACGGCGGAACGATGCAGTGCCCGTTTACCGAGACCGACGTGCAGCGGGTCACGCAGGTCTCGGAGACCCACGGCTACCGCGAGCCGTTCGAAGCGGCCGGTCACGAGGTCACGTTCTACAACGCCGGCCACATCCCGGGCAGCGCGCACGTGCTCGTCGACGACGGCGACACCCGACTGCTCTACACGGGTGACTTCCACGTCGACGACCGCCGAGGCAGCGACACGACGTCGAGTCCCGAAAACGGACGGGCCCCAGCCGTCGACGGACAGCGCGTTCACGGGCAACGGCTGGTCCCGGGGACCACCGCGCGTCCCGAGGCCGATGTCCTTCTCTGTGAGAGCACCTACTCCGACGTCGAACACGAGGACCGGTCGGCCGTCGAGGACCGGTTCGTCGAGAGCGTCGAGACGACGCTTTGGGAGGGCGGCTCCATCGTCGTCCCCGCGTTCGCCATCGGCCGCACGCAGGAGTTGATGCTCGTCTGTGCGGCCCACGACATCCCCTGCTACGTCGACGGGATGGGGAAGCAGGTGACCGAGATGCTCCGACAGTACCCCGGGTTCGTCCGCGACGCCGACGCGTTCCGGCGGGCCATCTCTCACGCGCGATTCGTCACCGGCCGCGACGGCCAGCGCAAACGCATCACCGATCAGAAGGCGGCGATCATCACGACCAGCGGGATGCTCTCTGGTGGCCCCGCCATGACCTATATTCCCGAAATCCGGGCGAATCCGATGAACAAGATCACCATGACCGGCTACCAGGTCGAGGGGACGCCCGGTCGCGACCTCCTCGAGACCGGCAGCGCCGAGATCGACGGTCGGATCATGCCCGTCAGCGCGCAGGTCGAGCAGTACGATTTCTCCGCCCACGCGGATCGGCAGGGGATCCTCGCATTCCTCGAGTCCTACCGGGAGAGCGACGTGCTGGTCAACCACGGCGACCGCTGCGAGGCGTTCGCCGAGGAACTGCGCGCCGACGGCTTCGACGCGGCGGCGCCCGAACTCGGCGACGTCGTGTCGATCTGATCTGGGCCAGTATACTGCCCCACAGATTAATTATTTTGGATACCGTCGGTCCGAACACCATGGCGGGCGACACGGACGTCAACGACGTCGCAAGAGACGAGTGGAAAGCCGAGACGACGACGTTTCGGCGCGTCCGGTCGGTGATCAAAACGACCTACGATGGCGCAACCGCCGGCGAGGTCGCCGAGCGAGCGCTCGTTTCCGAGACCACTGCTCGGACGCATCTCGAGGACCTCGCCGAGACGGGGTTCGTCGAGACGGTCTCGGACCGAGGAGCAACGCGATACCGACGCTCGACCGAGTCGCTCGTTCTCGAGCAGGCACAGGATATGCTCGAGAACGCCGACGCTGCGACGTTGCTCACGAAGGTCGCCGAAATGCAGAACGAAATCGACTCCTATCGCGAGGAGACCGGCGTCGATGAACCCGAGGACATCTCCTGGAAGGAGGCCGATATCGACGCCGAACGGGTCAGACAGTGGCAGACGACGCGACGAAACCTGGGATTCGCAAAGGTCGCCCTCGCGCTGGATCAGGCAGCCGACGCCGTTCAGGGCCCGAACGCGGTGTGATCAATGGCGGGCCGGGAACGCGAAGAGACCCATTCGCTTCGGGGGCCGACCGATCGCACCGCGTTGCTCGAGTTCAGGGACGTCTTCGAGTCCGAGGAGCCGCTGGCGGCGGCGGAACTCGACGACTTCTTCGATCCCGACGAACTCCGAATCACCCTCGAGGACGGTATCGGTGAGGCGACCGGGGGTCGGTTCGACGTCGTCTGGTCGACGCGGGACGACTACAACATTCACTATACGGACGATCTCGGCCGTAATCTCCGCTGGGACGTTCATCCCCACGACTACCCGATGCCCGACGACGACGCACACTTCCATCCGCCACCGAACGCCGCGAGCGATCCGGCCGCAGTTGAATCGTCCTGCATCGAAGTCGCCGAGATCCGACTCGTCGCTCGAGCGACGATCGCACTGTGGCGAGCAGCGTACGATACGGGCTCGATCGACGATCCGAACGGATTCGTCGACCCACCGTAACGATCCGCGTTTCGCTCGTCACCCGGTCCCGACCGTCACGAGCCGAACCCGGACCGATCCGCCGCGAGGCCAAACTACTCGAGGCTGCCACCACTCAGACCAGCCGAATGGGTCGCTCGAGCGCCGATTATCGCCGTGAGTACGCACTCGTCGCCCTCGGAGCGCTGAGCTACACCTGCCTGATGTTCGTCTGGTTCTCGCTGCCGGCGTACCTCCCGGTGATCATCGACGAGGTGGGGCTCTCGGGCACGCAGGCCGGCGTGCTCGCGGGGGCGGTGCCGCTGACCTACATCCCGCTGGCGCTGTTCTCCGGCATCGCCGTCGACCGGATCGGTCCCGGACGGAGCCTCGCGGCCGGCGTCCTGATCTACGGGGTCGCACAGATCGCCCGCAGCGCCGCCCCCGGCTTCCCGTCGCTGCTCGCGACGACGCTCCTGCTCGGCGTCGGCGCGACCGCGATCACCTTCGGCCTCCCGAAACTGGTCGGCGTGTTGTTCCCGCCCGAGAAGACGGGTCGCCCGTCGTCGATCTACCTCGTCGGCGCCTCGGCGGGGTCGGCGCTCGTCTTCGGCGTGGGCCGCCCCGTCATCGGCCCGTGGCTGGGCGGCTGGCGGCCGCTGTTCTTCTGGAGCGGCGTCGTCGCCGTCGCCTACGGCCTCGCGTGGCTGGTCGTCGCCCAGCGGGCCCGAATCGACGACCGAATGGCCGACGACGACGGCTTCTCGCTCGAGTCTGTCGTCGCCGACCTCCGGCTGGTGCTCTCCCACCGCGAACTCCAACTGGTCGTCGTCATCGGGACGATGTACCTGCTGCTCAACCACGGCCTGCAGGGGTGGCTCCCGACGCTGCTCGAGTCGCGCGGCCTGCCGACCGGAACGGCCGGCCGGGCGACGAGCCTGCTGATCGCGGCCTACGTCGGCGGCGTGCTCGCCGTCCCGGAACTGGCCGACCGGTTCGGGGCGCGGCGGTCGGCGCTGATGGGCTGTGGAACCGTCGCCTTCGTGGGGATCCTCGGCGTGATCGCGGGCGACACCGGTCCGCTGCTCGTCGCCGGCATCGTCGTCACCGGCCTCGGCGTCGGCGGCGTTTCGCCGCTCGTCCGGGCGATCCCGCCGGATCTCGAGGGGATCGGCGCCCGGCTAACGGGCACCGCGGTCGGCTTCATTTTCGCCGTCGGCGAGATCGGCGGCTTTGTCGGCCCGGTGCTCGTCGGGGCGTTGCGCGACGCTACCGGCTCGTTCGTCCCCGGACTGGCCGTACTCGCTGGCGGCGCGCTCGTCGTGGTCGCCGCGGGGGCCGCGTTGCACTCGCTGGCCGAATAACGGTCAGATTCGCCCCGGAATATTTTGATACCGCGAAGCGTATTATCGATGGCTGAGCGAGCCTACGCTTACCGATGCCCGTGGCCTGCTCGTTCCGGACGATCTACCGGAGTCGAAACGCGAAGAGATCGGTGCGGAACTCGCAACGCGACTTCGTGATCGCCGCGATCGAAACGCCGAGGAACTACCGGAACTGTAGTGTTACAGACGACCGCGGTACGTATCGGTCGAGAACAGCACACACCAGATGGACGGTCCAGCAGGGTGGTGGCGCGCGCTATTGGCTGTCCGAGCGACAGTGAGGGCAGCCAATGATCTCGTGCGAGGGATGAGCGAACGAGCGAAGCGAGAGAGCGAATCGGCTGGGGAGGGCGTGGTGATTCACCGTTGCCACGATAGCAGGACACATCACTTCACTTTCCGCGCGAATCGAAGCGTCGTTTCATTCGCACCTCGAGTGAGCAGATCGGCGAACGAAGACAGTACGTTCCGCGAAACCGTCACTCGTCCTCGAGCGTCATCGTCGCCCCACAGTCGGGGCACTCGAAGTCGATGTCGTCGCCCCTCGAGATGCGCATATGGTCGCAGTTGCAGTCGGGACACGCGACGTTCCGGTCGTCGAGCACCGGAATCCGGGAGATCCGAACGTCCTCGCTTTCTCGCGGCGCGCCGAGCGCCAAGGCAACCACCTGATCCTCGCTGGCGTTGCGTCCGGACTGGAACTCGCCCGGAGCGAACCGGATCGCTTCGTCTTCGGCGACCGTCACGTCGTCGGTTCTCACGCCCCGTTCGTCGTCACCGTCCGCCCGCACCTCGAACGTCGCCTCGCCCTCGAGCACGACGAACACCTCCTCCTGATCCACGTGCGCGTGAACCGACCCGCTGAACCGCTCCGCTGAACCGCTCGCCGGGCTCGAGGACGTAGCGCGTGATCGCGACGTGCTCGGTCCCCAGCGCCGCCGCGAGGTCCCGACGGTCGGCGTGCAGGTCCTCGTCGGGTTCGGAATCCACGTCTTCGATGGCGACGTGATTCATGTGGCCGCGTTCGCGGTCCCGGTCAAAAGCTGTTGCCACGAAAACACGATTGTGAGCCGCGCCACGAAGGTTTATCCTCGTCGTGCTGGTCCGTGGCCCATGGCGACGTCGCCACGAACCAACCTCCTGCGGCGAACGCTCGAGGACGACGACGTCGCGCTCGGCGTCCTCGAGAACGCGTACAGTCCGACGCTGGTCGAGTTCTACGGCGAACTCGGCCTCGACTTCGTCTGGATCGATCTCGAACACGCCGGGCCGAGCCCGTTCGACGGCGATCGACTCGAGGACCTGACGCGCGCGGCGAACGTAACCGGGACGGAGCTCCTCATCCGGTTACCCGAACCCGACCCCGGCATGGTCCGGAAGACGCTGGACGCGGGGGTTCGGTCGCTGTTCGTCTCGCGGATCGAGTCGGCCGACGAGGTGCGGCGGGCGCTCGAGGCCTCGCAGTTCGAGTACGACGGCGACCCCGGCAAACGCGGCTTCGCGAGTCCCCGCGCGAGTCGGTGGGGGACGACCGACGACTACGCCGGCACCGAGGACGAGGAGATCGTCGTCGGCGTGACGATCGAGAACCCGACGGCGGTCGAAAACATCGACGAGATCCTCGACGTTCCGGGGCTGGGGTTCGTCTTCGCCGGCCCGCTGGACCTCGCGGTGTCGCTGGGCCATCCCGGGGAGCCGACGCACGACGAAGTCGAGGAACGCGTCGAGGCGGTCCGGGAGGCGGCGCTCGAGGCCGGCGTCCCCCTCGGCGGCCTCGGCTTCGGGATGGACGACGTCAACGAGAAGGCCGACTCAGGGTATCAGATTCTCAATCTGGGGAGCACCACCGGAGCGCTGGGGGCCGCGGTGCGCTCGTGGCTGAACGAGTACGAGGGGCCGTAGCGGTCCGGCCCGTCGCTGCTCGGCTCGGTCCGGCCTTCACTCTCAGCCCCGGTATCTAAGGCCGGATTCCGCGTTCTCGTGCGTACGAGGACCGGTATTCGTATGATCATACGGAACCCCGACCCGACCGACGCCGACGACGGAACCGCTCGCGAAACCACGCCGCGACCCCGATCTGATCACTATCATGGGTGAGCAGGCATCGGCTGCGGCGATCGACGACTCGTCGGACGGCGTCAGCACCGGACTGCGCTCGAGGGTGAGGATCGACGGCGCCCAGTTGAAACGAGCGGGCACGCTCGCCCTCGGCGGCGCGCTCGTCGCGTTCGGTCTCAGACGGCGCTCGATCGGCGGGACGGTGGTCGCGCTCGCCGGCGGGTTCCTGTCCTACCGGACGCTCAGCGGCTCCCTGTCCGAGTCTGGCGGCGCGCACCCGGTCGAGCGCTCGGTCACGATCGGGAAACCCGCGGACGAACTGACCGAACTCGTGCGCGATCCCGAGAATCTCGAGCGCATCGTCGGGGAGTTCGCCGAGGTCACCGAGACCGGCGACGACCGCTACGAGTGGCGCGCGACCGGCCCGCTCGACCGGGAGCTGTCGTGGGAGATGGAGAGTACGGCGGACGAACCCGGCGAGCGACTGCGCTGGGAGACGGTCGACGGCGTCTCGAGCGGTCTCGGCGGTAGCGGCGCGCTGTTCGACGCCTGGTCGCTCTCGTTCGACGAGGCACCGGGCGACCGCGGGACGGAGGTGACTCTCGAGGTTCGCTTCGATCCGCCGGGCGGATCGGTCGGCAGCGCGGCCGTGGAGCGCCTCGAGGTCGTCCCCGAGTCGCTGGTCGGGACGGCGCTCGACCGCTTCAAGAGTCTCGCGGAGACCGGCGAAGTTCCGACGACCGCGAACAGACCGTCCGCTCGCGGACGGGGTGATCTGCTATGACCGACGACACGATGCAGGCGCTCACGTGGCACGGCGAGAAGGATATTCGAGTCAGCGAGGTTCCGAAGCCCGAGATCGTCGAGCCGACAGACGTGATCGTCGAGATCACGGCCACCGCGATCTGCGGCTCCGACCTCCACCTCTACAACGACAAGATGCCCGGGATGCGCGAGGGCGACGTGCTCGGCCACGAACCCATGGGCGAGGTGGTCGAGGTCGGCGACGAGGTCGAGAGCCTCGAGGTCGGCGACCGGGTCGTCGTCCCCTTCACGATCAGCTGTGGCTCCTGCTGGTTCTGCGAGGAGGAGCTGTACTCGCTCTGTGACAACTCGAACCCCAACGCGGAGATGGCCCGCAAGATGATGGGCCAGTCGCCGGCCGGGTTATTCGGCTTCTCCCACCTGCTGGGCGGCTACGCCGGCGGACAGGCGGAGTACCTGCGGGTCCCCTACGCCGACGTCGGCCCGATCGAGATCGAGTCGGATATCCCCGACGAGCAGGTGCTGTTCCTCTCGGACGTCTTCCCGACGGGGTACATGGCCGCCGAGAACGCCGACATCGAGGACGAGGACACCGTCGCCGTCTGGGGCTGCGGCCCGGTCGGGCAGTTCGCCATCCAGAGCGCGCAGATGATGGGCGCGAACCAGGTGGTCGCCATCGACCGCGTCCCCGAACGACTCGAGATGGCCAGCGAACACGGCGACGCGGAGACGATCAACTACGAGCACGCGGACGTCTACGACCAGTTGATGTCGATGACCGGCGGTCGCGGTCCGGACCGCTGTATCGACGCGGTCGGAACCGAGGCCCACGGGACGGGTCTCGACGGCGTCTCCGACCGGGTGAAGGAGGGCGCGAAACTGCAGGACGACCGCCCGTACGTGCTTCGCGAGGCGATCAAGTGCTGCCGGAAGGGCGGCACGCTCTCCGTGCCCGGCGTCTACCTCGGCCGCGCGAACGTCCCCTTCGGCCCGCTGATGAACAAGGCCCTGACGGTCAAGACGGGACAGACCCACATGCAGCGCTACCTCGATCCGCTGCTGGGAACGATCGAGGAGGGCGAGATAGACCCCTCCTTCATCATCTCCCACCGGGTCGGCCTCGAGGACGGCCCCGAGATGTACCGGACGTTCAACGACAAGGCGGACGACTGCATCAAGGTCGTGATGGAACCGTAAGCGATCGTCGAGTTCCGTCCGGCCACTCCCGGTGTGTATGCACCGGAGTGAACTGTGGCCGACGGCCGCCATCGGCTGTACGTCACTCCTTTGGCGCTTCGCGAACTGAGAGCCGACTATGTTCCACGGCGAGGAGTTCTGGCTCGTTCGCTTCCTCTTCCAGCGGGGGCTCGCGCTGCTGTTCCTGCTGGCCTTCCTCGTCGCGGCTTTTCAGTTCCGGCCGCTAGCCGGCGAAGACGGCCTGTTGCCCCTCGAGTGGTACGCCGAGGGTGCCGAGTTCCGCGAGCGGCCGAGTCTCTTTTACTTCTATCCGAGCGACCGCGTCATCGGTATCACGGCGTGGACCGGCGTCGCGCTCTCGGCGCTGGCGCTGGTGGCCCTACCGTACTGGCTGCCGGAGCCGTACCCGACGCCCGTCTCGATGGCGCTGTGGTCGGCGATGTGGCTGTGCTACCAGTCGTTCGTCAACGCCGGACAAACCTTCTACGGCTACGGCTGGGAGTCGATGCTGCTCGAGACCGGCTTCCTCGCGATCTTCCTCGGTGCCGGCGAGGTCGCCCCGCCGTTCGTGATCCTCCTGCTCCTGCAGTGGGTCCTCTTCCGCAACATGTTCGGCGCGGGGCTGATCAAACTCCGCGGGGACGACTGCTGGCGCGACCTCACGTGTATGGACTACCACTACGAGACGCAGCCCATTCCGAACCCGGTTAGCTGGTACGTCCACCACCGATCGGATCGCTTCCACCGCCTCGAGACGTTCGGCAATCACGTCGTCGAACTCGCGGTTCCGTTTCTCTACTTCGCTTCCCAGCCCGTCTCGTCGCTGGCCGGCGCCGTCACGATCGGTTTCATGGGCTGGCTCATGCTCACCGGCAACTTCGCGTGGCTGAACGCCCTGACGATCGTCCTCGCGATCGCGACGTTCAGCGACGGCGTGCTCGAGGCCGCGTTCCCCGTCTCCGCTCTCGAGGCCGCGCTGCCCGTCGCGGCGCCCGAACCCGTCGCGACGCCGCCGTACCTCGAGGGCGCGGCGATCCTGGTCGCGATCGTCGCGGTCGCGATGAGCATCCGCCCGATCGAGAACATGCTCTCGGAGAGCCAGACGATGAACACCGCCTACGATCCGCTCCACCTCGTGAACACCTACGGCGCGTTCGGCTCGATCACGCGGGATCGCTACGAGATCGTGATCGAGGGGACGACGGACGAGACGATTACCGATGACACGAAGTGGCAGACGTACCGATTCACGGGGAAGCCGACCGACCTCGAGCGCCGACCGCCCCAGATCGCGCCCTACCACCTCCGGCTGGACTGGCAGCTCTGGTTCGCCGCCATGGCGCCGTCGCCGCGTCGCAGCCCGTGGTTCACCCGGCTGTTAGCGAAACTGCTCGAGGAGGACGAGCAAACGCGGACGCTGCTGGCCGAGGATCCGTTCGAAGGGCGCGAGGCGTCCCCGACGCACGTCCGCGCGATTCGGTACCGCTACCGGTACACGACGCCCGAGGAGCGCGCCGAGACCGGCCGGTGGTGGGAGCGCGAGCGCGTCGGAACCTACGTCGCGCCGACGTCGCTCGAGGACCTCCGGCTCCGCGGGCCGGGGCTGTGATCGGTGGCGCTGCGATCGGTGGCGCTGCGATCGGTGGCGCTGTGATCGATAGCGCTGCGATCGGTGGCACTGTGATCGGTGGGACGGTGCGGGCTGGGCCTGCGACGGCCCGCTCGAGCGCTCGGCACCCTCACCGCTCGTCGTCCGTTTCCGACTCCTGTCGCACCGGCGGCGTCTTCGACAGCAGCTTGCCCCACGTATCCCGATTGTCGGCCACCTGGCGGTAGCCCCACTCGCGGATCCGCGCGTAGTCCTCGAAGTTCCGGAGGAACCCGACGGTCTCGCTGAGCGGGCCGCCGCGGTCGTAGCGGCGCAGCGCCTCCTCGAGCGACGCGCCACAGGAGTAGACGCGCTCCTCGGTCACGAGGTGCGAACACTCCTCGTAGTACTCGGGGAGGCGCTTCCGGATCTCGGGGTACTCCGGCAGGTCGCTGAAGCCCACGATGCGGAGGTCCGTCCGCTCGTCGACGTAGTCGGCCCACCACGTACAGAAGCCGCAGTCGTCGTCGTAGACCAGGGTCGGCTCGAGCATACGTCGTGATACGGGCTCGAGACACAAACGCCTGACTCGTGATCGCCTCGAGCGCGGAACTCGAGGGGGGATCGCGGACGTGGAACCCGACGAGGACCGTCGAACGACTGGATACTTGGTTCGGGGTCGTGAATCCGGACGCATGGAGCGGTTCGTCCGACTGATCGTCGCCGGCGGCGTCGTCCTCGTCGGCGCGTTCTGGCTCGTCGCCCTCTTCGAGTGGGGATCGACGCCGTGGGTCGTCGGGATCGCGCTCGCGGCGCTGGGTTTCCTCGGCGTGATGGTCGGGATTTGCAGCGAACTCGAGTCCGATGCGTTCGGTGTCGAGTGAAGCGCGGAGATCTAGTCGACGGCTACAGCCTGAAAGCCCCGAGCGCTCTCGAGTCGGAGGGCTCGATGCGGTCCTCGCTACGCTGCGGTCCTTTCGTCGCCCGCCTTCCTCGAGAGCGCTCGCCCCTTTCAGTCCCACCCAGCGGTGGATCGCCGAACCGGCAGTAGCAGAGCGGCTGTCGAACCGCCGATTCGTCGCAACATTATTGGGATCGGTGACCAATCGGGACCCATGAGTAGCGCGGCCGGATCGCTCTCGGAACCGCAGGTGCTGGCCCACACCAAGCGGCGGCTCTTTCCGACGGCAGGTGGCGACGACGAGCGATCCTACGTCGTCGCCGACACGCAATTCTCGCAGGACGAGTGGCGCCCCGGCCGGCCGATCGAGCCGACGGTCCGGGACCGGCTGGCGCCGTTCAACCACGTACGCATCGGCGGCGGCTATCCGGATCTCGTGGGCGTGCGGAGCCTCGAGTCGGAACTGCTGGCGGTCGATCGACTGGGCGACGAACCGCCGCTGATCGCCGTCGAGGCGAAGGGGTACGCCAGCGGCGGCGTGGACGCGCGACTGGGAATCGTGCAGGCCTACGACCGCCTCCACGAGGCGAACGCGGCGTACCTCGCGGCGCCGACGGCCGCGATTTCGGCGACCGATCGCACACTGGCCCGAGAGCTGAACGTCGGCGTGCTGGGCGTGGATTCGGCGGGCGACGTCGAGGCGCTCGAGGTCCCCCGAATCGTCGGGAACCGGACCTCGAGCGAGGCGACGGCGCTGCGGTTCCAGGCCGGCGCGCAGGGCGTCGCGAACGCCTCCTTCGGGCTGAACCACCCGAAGAACTACCTCGGCTACCCGCTGGCCCACTACGCGGACGGCGACACCGCGGCCCTGCTATCCGAGTACGATGTCGTCGGCGCCGTCGACAGCGCGAGGCAGGGGGCCGCGTTCCTGGGACTGATCGAGGACGGCCCGCGAGGCGTCGAACTCACCTCGCTCGGGCAGGAGGTGGTCCGGTTCGGCGTGGGTCGCCACGGCGCGGTCGAGGCGGCCCTCGAGGAGTTCGCGGACTGGTACCGATCGCAGAAACGGTTCGTCGACCTCGCGCCAGCGTGGGGGCAGTTAGCCCGCCGGGTGGTATTCGAGTACCCTGCGACGGAGTTGCTCGTGACGGAACTCCAGACCATGCACGACGACTGGCAACCGGAGCCGTCGCTCGTGGACCTCGTCACGCATCTCCACGAAGTTCATCCGACGTTCACGGTGGAGCTGTTCCTCCGCGGGGACGACGACGTCCGGCGCCGGGTGCTGACCGAGGACGGCGACCTTCGACGCGAGGCGCTCGCGGACGGCGCCGTCTACCACTCGCCGACGGTGTTTCAGCTGAAGGCGATGCTCTATCACACCGGGATCCTGACCGAGCGGGGGGCCGAGCCGCACCGCCTCGAGCCCCTCGAGGACGTCTGGGCGCTTCGCGAGCCGGTGTGAGACCCCAGCGGGCCGATGGCCGTCTGGCCGCTTCCCCGCCCTTTTTCACGCTGTTCGGCCAGTATCCACCATGACTCGCGGGCTGGAGCCGACGGAGGAGTACGACGGCTCGATCAGGGTGCGGCTCCTGGACGACGAAACGGGCACGACGGAGATCGCCTGTTCGTCCTACGAGCACGCCATCGAACACGTCAAGGACAATCAGTCGTCGGTCACGGCGGCCAAGATCGTCGATTCGGACGGGACCGTCGTGTTCACCTCCGCCGACATGGACATCGACGACTGGGAAAGCATCTGGCGTCGGGAGAAACGCCGGCAGTCGGTTCACGTCGAGGCGTACGACTGTCCGTACGACAACGTCTCCTGTTTCGCCGACGATCTCTGCGTGCAGTGTCAGATCGACAAAGTGCGAGACGGGTACTGAGCTTCGTTCGTCCCCTCTCACCTGTTCTCGAGGCCGAGCGGCCCGTCCCCCGTGTGTCAGGGCGCTGCGGTCGCGGTTCCGCTGCTCTGGGGGTCGAACGGGAGGGTAATGACGATCTCGTCGAACCAGACGACGGGGCGCTTTCGCTGTCCGTCTTCCTCGAAGTAGACGATGCCCAGCTGTGCGAGCCGACTGAGTTCCTCGTGGACGTTCTTGACGTCGCGATCGACCACTCGCGCCGCCTCGTTGATACTGCCCGGTTCGTGCCGTCGAACGGCCTCGATCAGGTCGATCACGCGTGGCGTAAGCGTGTCCATGAGGTCGTCGTAACTCCCGAACGAGAGCGTCGGTACCGGGTCGGATGACTTTCCGTGATCGAGCGTTTCGATCGCTGCGACGACGTCGTCGTGGAACTCCTGGGACGATCGTACCGTAACGACCAGTTTCGATTCGCGTTGGAGCTGTTCGCGTTCCATCGGGTGCAGCGGTGGGGTATCGTCGGTCATTGGGTGTTCACCTCGTGAGCTGGCGCATCATCTGTCGTCGAACTCGTCTTTCGGAATCTCGCTCCAGAATCGGTTCCAGAGTTCGATCATGCCGGGAAACTCGATGGTTTCTGGCTCGGGATCGGGCGCGACGTGGAGTTCGTGCCCCTTCGTATCCTCGTGTGAGTTATCGTATCGCCGAATCGTCCCATCGTCGAGTGTTTCCGGTGGGTTCGGTTCCGTCGTACCGTAGTGGAGTTTGTAGGCCCATCCCGACGGATACGCATCGCGAGTCGTTCGCATGACGAATACACGAACGACAGTTCCGTCCCGGTATTTCTCCGTCGTAGTGATCCCATCTAGGTCGTCGTCCGTCGGCGAGGCCATCCTCGCTTATTGGTACGGCAACCAGCGCAATAATGGTATTGGTCACCAGACCAATGGAGCATCGTCCTCTCGCGACGAGGGAACGATAGTCTCTACGGCGATTCGAACCCGTGCATCTCCCGGTGAGCGGCCAGAAACGTCGCATGCGGTCGCTTTTCCTCGTCCGCCGGCACCGTCAACTCCTCGCCCTCGAGTCGGACGAACTCCTCGTACCCCTCGAGGTCGGGCCGGTCGGCGACCAGTACGCGGTAGTCGTCGGTCACCGCGAGCCAGCCGGCGTCGAAGGCCCAGTGGTGGAGCCGACAGAGGGCGAGTCCGTTGCGGACGTGATCGCGGCCGTTCTCCCGTTTCGGGTAGACGTGGGCGGCCTCGATATCCACCGTGCCGGCGGGCGACTCGCGGGACGTCCCGCAGATCGCACAGCGTTTGTCGTAGGCGGCTTTGACCCGCTTCGCGAAGGCGCTCGAGCGAACGCGGCGCTGTGTCACGGTGAATTCCTCCTCGTCGGCGGTGAGATCCGGTTCGTCGTCCTCGCCGGCGTCCGAACTGCTATCGTCGGAAACTGAGTCCGCGAGCGCCTCGAACTCGGCGGGGTCCTCGACCTCGAGGTGCGCCACCGTGAACCGGTAGACCATCCGCTCGCCGTCAGGATCGGCGACGTACTCGGCGTCGACGACGTCGACCAGCCCGTCGTACCGGAGTCGATCCTCGTCCGCCGGCTGGTAGAAGAAGTACACCGGCGCGACTGCACCCTCGGCGTGGTCGACCAGCGCTGCGTTCGCCGGCGTCAACTGCTGGTCGCCCTTCGCGGGGACGCCCTCGCCGATGTACGTGAACTCATCGCCCGCGAGATCGTCGCCGTAGGGGCCGTCCTCGCGGGCCTTCACGATGACGTACGCGAGGTCGCCGTCGTCGTCCGTTCGGGGATTGATCCCCTTGATGTACGAGCCGAAACTCGTGTCGAACGCCGCCTCGAGTTCCGACTGCGTGTAGTAGTCGCCGCGCTCGAGCGCGGGCAGCCCCGACGCGACGCGACGAGCCAGCCGTCGCCCGCTGTCGGTGAGCGCGTTCGTGCCGTCCGTTCGCTCGACGTAGCCGAGACTCTGTACCCAGCCGCGATGCTGTGCGGGTCCGGCGGAATCGGACCAGTCGAATTCCGAATGGTCGGCTGCGATCGCCGCTCCCAGTTCGGCGTCCGTCTTCGGCCCTTCGAGCAGCGACTCGAGGATCGTCTCGAAGCCGGAGACGTTCTCGGTGAGTGCGTCGAACAGGATCTCCGGGTCGGTCTCCGAAAGCCACTGAATGCCGCGTTCGGTCAGTCGGACTCGGTCCGCGTCGATTTCGAGCAGTCCGATCGCTCCGAGAAACCGCAGCCGATTTCCGATCCCGTCGTCGCTCGTCGCCCGCGTGTTCGCTTTGATCCACTCGAAGAGGGCTTCCTCGCTCGGGCCCTCGGTGAGGACGTAGCCGCACATGTCCTCGAGGACGTCCGTATAGTTCCCCGCCCCGCCGAAGAAGCGGACCGCGATGTTGCGTTTGTGCTCACCCATCCGTACTCGCGATACTGCGTCCCTTCGAACACGTGATACATAAACCGGACGGCTGTACCGCGTCGGTGCACGTCCCGCCGACCGTGGAGTCGGTTCTGATCAGTCCAGCATCGGTTCTAATCACTCCAGCGTCGGTTCCGATCACTCTGCCGTCGGAATCGGCAGTTCGGAGACCAGCCGCTATCGGAACGGTGGAACGGTACTCGGGGACGAAACGACACCCTACCGCGCTCGCGAGAAACCGATCTCAGAGGGACGGGTCGTTGTCCGTGACGCCCAGCGACTGATCCGCGCCGATCGTCACGGGTTCGAGCGAAATCTCGATTTCCTGGCCGGAGCGTTCGACGACGATCGTGTGGCCGGCGTACTCGAACTCGAGCGACGAAAATCCGGGACTCGAGGTACAGAGCGAATCGATCACTTCGGGATCGATCGCGTTGTAGAGGGGGTCGAGTTCGAGGGGATCGATGCCGGTGGCGTCCGCGACGAGGTCGATTACCGCCATCGCTGGTTCCTCGTCGGCAGCCGCCACGGTCGTCGAATGCTGAGAGTTCATAATCGGTGATGTCGAGAGCGGGAGTTAAGAATATGACTCAATTTTTCGGGTCGGCTACGACAGGCAAAATCACAGTTTTACTCGAGTGACAGTGCGAATCCGTGGATGCTGATCGCGCCAGTCGCGCGCTCGAGTCGACGTCAGTCCCGCCGCGGGACCTCGTGCCGACCGAACCCGTACCGAAGTCGGTTGGCCAGTCGTCGCGAGAACCGACCGTCGTCGGCCCGCGACCCGAATCGTTCGGCCAGCGCGGTGTAGATGAGCGGCAGCGGCACCTCCTGCTCGAGGGCCTCCTGAACGGTCCACGTGCCGGTCGAGCCGCCCTCGACGCGGTCCGCGACGGTCCCCAGGTCCGGCCCCTCCTCGCGGAACGCCTCCTCGCAGAGTTCGAGGAGCCACGACCGGATGACGGCGCCGTTGTTCCAGACGGACGCGACCGACTCGAGGTCCAGATCGTACCGGCCCTCGTGGAGCAACTCGAAGCCCTCGCCGTAGGCCTGCATCAGCGCGTACTCGACGCCGTTGTGGATCATCTTCACGTAGTGGCCCGCGCCGGCGGGCCCCATCCGTTCGTGGCCGTCGGGACCGGTCGCGACGGCGTCGAAGACGGGCGTCAGTTCCTCGTAGGCCCACGCGGGCCCGCCGACCATCAGCGAGAACCCGAGCTCGGCGCCCGCGGGGCCGCCGGAGGTCCCACAGTCCAGATACGCCGCGGGGCATGCCTCCGCCCGGCGAACGGAGTCCTCGAAGTAGGAGTTGCCGCCGTCGACGACGACGTCGTCCGAATCGAGGTGGCTCTCGAGTTCCTCGAGCGTCGCGTCGACCGCCTCGCCGGCGGGGACCATCAGCCAGATGCGCTTCTCGTCGCCGAGCCGGTCCGCGAGGTCGGCGACCGAGTCGGCCGGTTCGGCGCCGCCGTCGGCGGCCGTCGCGACGGCTTCCGCGTCGAGGTCGAAGGCGACGACGTCGTGGCCCGCCTCGAGCGCCCGGTCGACGACGATCTGTCCCATGCGTCCGAGTCCGATTACGCCCAGTTGCATGGCTGCCACTCCGCGGGGCTGTGAGGTAGTGGTTGTGATTTGGAGAGCGAGCGGACGGGAGCGATGACGCCGATACCGTCGACGGCCAACGGGCTCGGAATACGCGAACGACGACGAACTGAGTCGAGACGGGGCGGACGCTGGACGGGTCGAAACGGAACACTACGAGCGCGAAAACGGGTCGGCGATCGACGTCCGCCGCCGCGACGACGCCGGTCGGTACTCGACCGTGCGAGCGCCGCGTGGGGGCGGTCCTACTGCAGCGGTTCCTCGAGGTGCGCCCAGCCGATCGCGTCGAGAACGACGATGTGGTCCCCGTAGTGGACGTAGACGCCGTTGTACGCGCCGTCGGCGTCGGCGTAGTACGGCAGCGAGCCGCGGACGGTGTCGACGACGGACCAGGCGCCGTCGCGATCGAGGGTCACGTGTTCCCACTCGTCGCGCGCGTCGTTGCGAACGGCGCGGTCGATCGCTCGCCGCGCGCCGGGAATGTCGCTCAGTCGCTGCGAGGAAACGTCGACGACGGTCGCGTCTTCGGGGACCGCATCTCGAGCGACGATTCGAGCCCCGAGGTTCGCTTTCGACCGCGACGGGCGTTTCGTCCGCTGTTCCGAGTGTAGTACGTATCCGGCGACTGCGGCGGTACCGACCGCGAGTAACGACAGCGCCATATCTTTGCCCCTGATCATCATGGGAGTACGTTACAGTAACTGACTAAGTATCTTTCGCAAGAATGTCCGGATCTCGTTGTCGACGAGGCGACTGATTCGGGGGAAATCGGGTGGGGTCGCGGGGAGCGACGGGCCCCCGTTTCAGAGGAGCGCGGCCGCGTTCGACGTGAGCGCGCCGCCGACGACGAGCAAGGCGACGGCGACGACCGCCGCCGCCCGATACAGTGGCAGGGCGTCGCCAGCCGGTTCGCGCAGTTTCTTCCCGTTGAGTCCCGCCTCGAGTCGCTTCGCGCCGATTTCGACGAGAGCGGCCAGGATCGCCCAGAGGGCGACCATCCCGAGCACCAGGTGGCCGTCGGTCGTCCCGAAGAGCCCGTCGGCGGTGTATCGCGATCCGGCGAGGTGGCCGCCCGAGAGCAACAAGAGGAGCGCACTCACCCGCGAGATGGTCGTCAGTTTTCCGGAGATAGCCTCGAGCGGTTTCGTCGTGTTGAACGCCCCGTCTCGAGCGAGCGGTAACACGACGAACGCGACGTAGAAGACGCTGCCGGCCCAGATTCCGGCGAAGATCAGGTGAACTGTCTGGGCGAGGAACACATCAACCATACGGACCCACTCGGAGGGTGGCAGTATCAGCGTTCCGACTCGCGGCCGGAATCGTCGTCGGACCGCCGACGGTCCCGTCACTCGAGCCAGTCGGGGAGCCACGCGACCAGCCGTCGCCGGAGGAGCGCGTAGCCCAGCGAGAGGGCGACGCCGGCGAGGACGAGGGCGACAACCGGGCCGTCGAAGGCCACCAGCGCGGGCACCGCGAGCGCGGTCGCGAGGGCGGCGTCCTCCGGCGCGCCGTCGTACCGGATCCAGCGGCGCGGCCGGATCCAGCGGCCCCGAACGTGGTCGTAGACGGCTCGTTCGCTCCGGTCGTTCCACGGGTCCATCTCGGGTCCGCCGCCGATCGAATCGCTGGCGGCGTGGAGCCACCCGGCGACGGCGAGGGCTACGAGCGCCGTCGTAACCGGAGTAGGGACGGCGACGGCGAGACCGACTGCGGGGACGGCGACTGCGGCGCCGGCGACCGGAAAGTGAAACGTGCGCCGATGGGCGAGGACGAGGTCGAAATCCGGCGCGAGCCCGCCCGCGATCGCGCCGACGGCGAGCGGCGTCGCGAACTCGGGGATCGCGGAGGCGACCGGCGCGACGACGGCGAGGCCGGCGAAGACGTGGGTGGTCGCCATCATCGGTACCGGCTCCTCCGACGGGCGTCGGCAAAAGGGTACGCGAACCGGACGCCGGCCCCGGGCGGCCGCGACCGTCGGCGCGTCACTCTATAGTAACAACTGAAACGATTCACACACCGATCGCACGACAGCTGTGCGATCGGGTGTGCATTGACTTTCAGTGGCTACTAGAGGTTCTCGCGCTGGTAGCTCCCGTCGTAGACGTCCTCGTGGTCGGCTTCCGCGAGGACCAACTGGGCGATCCGCGCGCCGCGTTCGATCTCGATGTCGTGGTGGACCTGCAACAGCCCCTCGCCGCGCCCCTCGTAGCCGGCGTCCCAGACCGCGGTGTTCAGCATACAGGAGTTGCGCATCAGCGACGAACGGGGATAGACGAAACCGATGTGGCCCTCCGGAATGCGAATGCGCTCGTCGTACCGGGCCACGTAGGCCCCCTCGGGCAGGTAGTAGGTGTCGGGATCCTTCTGCTCGAGTTCCTCGAGCGGGCGGGCGACGCGGTCGCCGACCTGTTTGCCGTCCCGGCCGATGCGGCCCGGCTCGAGTTGTTCGAAGACGAGGTCCAGGGTGAGGTCGACGCCGTTGGGCTGGATCTGGTCGTCCGTCGTCGGCGAGACGTGCTCGGCGACGAACGTGCCGGAGCGGAACATGTCCGGAGAAGGTCAGGGAACGGAGAAAAGCGTATCCGTTCTCGAGTCGTTGGTGACGGGAACGCGTGGCAGACCCGGCCGTCGGTGAGGCCGAACCGTCCGTTGGCGGGGTCGAATCGAACCGATCGAACGTACCGGGTTTCCGCCCGTCCATTCGAGCGGCAAGAATTACCAGAAAATCTTCCGAATTCGAGGCGTTGGGGCCGTCTCCTCTCGTAGAAACACGCTGGATTTATCACGCCGGAAAGCCGAGTTTTGAGTGCTATGGGACAAACTCTCACCGAGAAGATTCTCGACGACCACCTCGTCGAGGGCGAACTCGAGACCGGCGAGGAGATCGGGATCGAGATCGACCAGGTACTCACGCAGGACACGACCGGGACCATGGTCTGGCTCCAGTTCGAAGCGATGGGACTGGACGAGGTCCAGACCGAGATCGCGGCCCAGTACTGCGACCACCAGACCTACCAGTTCGACTTTAAGAACACCGACGACCACCGTTTCCTCCGCTCTGCGGCCGGTAAATACGGCGCTCACTTTTCCCGACCCGGTAACGGTATCTGCCACAACGTCCACCGCGAGAACTTCGCAGCGCCCGGAAAGACGCTGCTCGGTTCCGACAGCCACACCCCGACGCCCGGTGGCATCGGCGAACTCGCCATCGGCTCCGGCGGGATCGACGTCACCGTCGCCATGGGCGGCGCACCGTACTACATCGAGATGCCCGAGATCGTCAACGTCCGCCTCGAGGGCGAACTCCCCGAGTGGGCCACCGCGAAAGACGTCATCTTGGAGCTGCTCCGTCGCCTGACCGTCAAGGGCGGCGTCGGCAAGATCCTCGAGTACACCGGCCCCGGCGTCGAGTCGCTGACCGCGCCCGAACGGATGACCATCACCAACATGGGCACGGAACTGGGCGCAACCTCGTCGATCTTCCCGACCGACCACCAGACCAAGGACTACCTCGAGCGTCTCAACCGCGGCGAGGAGTACGAGGAACTCCAGCCCGACGACGACGCCGAGTACGACGACGAGATCGTCGTCGACCTCTCCGACCTCGAGCCGCTGATCGCACAGCCCTCGATGCCGGACAAGGTCGTTCCCGTCAGCGAGGTCGAAGGCGAATCCGTCGAGCAGGTCATCGTCGGCTCCTGTACGAACGGCGGCTACGAGGACATCCTCCCCGTCGCCAAGATGCTCGAGGGACGCGAGACCTCGATGGAGACCGAGACGATCGTCGCGCCCGGCTCCAAGCAGGCCTCCGAGATGCTCGCCCGCGAGGGCTGGGTCGCGGAGATGATGGCCGCCGGCGTGAACTTCTCCGAGGCGACGTGCGGTGCCTGTATCGGCATCGGCCACGTTCCCTCCTCGGACTCCGTCTCGCTGCGAACCTTCAACCGCAACTTCGAGGGTCGCTCCGGGATCGAAGACGACAACGTCTACCTCTGTTCGCCGGAGGTCGCCGCCGCCGCGTCGCTCAAAGGCGAAATCGTCGACCCACGGAATCTGGCGGACGAACTCGGCGACCTCGAGGCCCCCGGCGTCGAGCTCCCCGACGAGTACGACGGCTCCAAGACGGACCTCATCGCTCCCGACGAGGCCGTCGACGACGAACTCATCAAGGGCCCGAACATCGGCGACGTCCCGCTGAAGGACCAGCTCGGCTCCGAAATCAAGGGCGAGGCGCTCCTGAAGATGGAGGACAACATCACGACCGACCACATCATTCCCGCGACGCAGGACATCCTGATGTACCGGTCGAACGTCCCCAAGCTCTCCGAGTTCACCCTCTCGCGCGTCGACGACACCTTCGCCGACCGCGCGCTCGAGGCCGACGGCGGCTTCCTCGTCGCCGGCGAGAACTACGGACAGGGCTCCTCGCGTGAGCACGCCGCGCTGTGTCCGATGTACCTCGGTATCGAGGGCGTCCTCGCACAGAGCTTCGCACGCATCCACCGCGCGAACCTCTTCAACTTCGGGATCATCCCGCTGACGATCGACGAGGACACCTACGAGAACATCGATCAGGGCGACCAGATCGAGATCGTCGACGACGTCTACGAGGCCGTCACCAGCGGACAGGAAGAATTCACGGTCCGCGTCGGCGACGAGGAGTACACCGCAACGCTCGACGCCTCCGAACGCGAGCGCGCGATCCTCGCTGCCGGTGGCAAACTCGCCTGGACGAAAGACCAAGCCGAAGGCGGCAGCGGTGCCGCGCCCGCCGACGACTGATCGCCTCGCGTCGGCGATCGAATTCCCGGTGCGATTTTTTCGCCGTCGCTCGGTTCGCCTCTAGCCGATAGTATTTATCCGTTCCTCCGTCAGTTCGGATATGGACGATTCGCCGCGCGAGTTGCTCGTCGAACTGCTCGAGACGCCCTCGCCGTCGGGCTACGAGACCCGCGGCCAGCGCGTCTGGCTCGACTACGTCGAACAGTTCGCGGACGACGTTCGGACGGACGCCTACGGGAACGCTATCGCCGTCCACGAGGGCGACCCCGACGCGCCCGAGGTGGCCCTCACCGGCCACGCCGACGAGATCGGGTTCATCGTCAGATCGATCGACGAGAACGGATTCGTCAGACCGGGACGAATCGGCGGCAGCGACCCGTCGGTCTCGCAGGGCCAGCACGTGACGATCCACGCCGCCGACGGCCCCGTCGAGGGCGTCGTCGGACAGACGGCGATTCACCTCCGCGAGGAGAGCGACGACGGCGATCCCGACATCTCGGATCTCTGGATCGATATCGGTGCCGAGAGCGAGGCGGAGGCGAGCGAGCGCCTCGAGATCGGGGACCCGATCACGTTCTCGTCGACGGTCTCCTGGCTCTCGGAGACGCGCCTCGCCGCCCGCGGGATCGACAACCGCGTCGGGACGTGGGCCGCCGCGGAGGGCTTTCGACGAGCCGTCGAAGCGGGCACCGAGGCGACCGTCTACGCCGTCTCGACCGTTCAGGAGGAAGTCGGCGTCAAGGGCGCGCAGATGGTCGGCTTCGACTTAGAGCCCGACGCCGTCGTCGTGGTCGACGTCGGTCACGCGGTCGACTACCCCTCGGCGCCGAGCGAGAAGACGAGTCAAATGGAACTCGGAGAGGGGCCGGCCCTGGGTCGGGGAAGTACGAACCACCCCACGCTCTTCGACGCGCTGCGGTCGGTCGCCGACGACCGCGCAGTCGACGTACAGGTCGAAGCGCTCGGGCTCGGCACGGGCACGGACGCCGACGGTTTCTTCACCGCAGCCGGCGGGATCCCCTCGCAGGTCGTCAGCGTTCCGAACCGGTACATGCACACGCCCGTCGAACTGATCGATACGGACGATCTCGAGTCCGTGGCGGCGCTGCTCGGCGCCTTCGCGAGTCGTGCGGAGGAGTTCGCCCCGTTCGCCGTCGATATCTGATCGGACGCGACGCGAGCGGCGACGCCGGCGGTCGCGGATCGGCACCGTCATCCGGCCGGAGCCGATAGCTCGAGCGAATGCCGACTCGTGGACACGAAAACGCGGGCTACCGACGACTGTTCGACCGCGACGGGCTGACCTTCGGCGCCGGCTTTCCGCTCACGGGAGCGAACCGTTCGACGCCCGACCTCGAGGCCGAAATCGAACTCGCGAACCACGCCGAGTCGGTCGGCTTCGACGGCCTCTGGGCCCGGGACGTGCCCACCTACTGGCCGAGGTTCGGCGACGCGGGCCAGACGTTCGACACCTGGCCCTGGCTCTCCCACGTCGCGGCTCACACGGACGAGATCGCGCTCGGGACCTCGAGCGTCGTCCTCACGCTTCGCCACCCGATCCACGTCGCGAAGTCCGCCGCGACCGTCGACCGCCTCTCCGAGGGTCGCCTCGTCCTCGGCGTCGCCTCCGGCGACCGCGATCCCGAGTACCCCGCCTTCGGGATCGACCGCGAGGAGCGGGGTCGAGCGTTCCGCGAGCGGTTCGAGGCCATCCGAACCCTCTGGCGGGAGGAGTTCCCGGAACTCGAGGGCGAGTGGGGCCGTCTCGAGGGTGACCTCGACGTGACCCCGAAACCGACGACCGAGACGATTCCGATGCTTCCGACCGGCAACTCGCGACAGTCCGACGCGTGGATCGCCGAACACGGCGACGGCTGGCTCTTCTACCACCTGCCCGAGCGCACCCTCGAGGACTACCTCGCGGACTGGCGCGAGGCGGCGGGCGAGAAACCCTTTGCCATCGCCGTCCGGGTCGAGTTCGCCGACGACCCCACGGCCGACGCCGAACCGCTCCATCTGGGTTTTCGGGCCGGCGTCGAGTGGTTTCGGGACTACTTTCGACGGCTCGAGGAGTACGGCCTCGATCACGCGATTATCGGCCTGCAAAACGACGACCGCGAGGCGGCGCTGTCGACGTTCGCGGACGAAATCATCGATCAAGTGTAGCGGTATCGGCCTCGAGTCCCGCTCGCCGACTCAGTCGTCCCTCTCCGCGCGGTCGCGCAGGCGGCGCTTCTGCCGGCGCTCGGTCACGTGGTCGACGCAGTCGGTAACAGTGATTTCAGGGGCGGCAACCGATTCCGGTCTCGACTGAATCGCACCAGATGGGGCGGCAGACCGACTCGAGCGGTCGGCTACTTGCCGGTCGGCGTCACGTTGTTGCTGACCGCCTGCTTGACCTGCAGGGCGGCGCTGGCGGCCAGGCCGCGAGCGACCTCGTCGCGCTCGTCGTCCGTAATGACCGCGTCGCCGGCCGCGATATCCTCGAGATCGGGGGTGAAGCCGGCACTGACGGCGTGGCCGACCGGGGGGCGAACGGCGACGGTGACCTGCGGGCCGGTAAGGCTCGTCGAGACGTCGGCGTCGACGACGTACTCGTCGGGGAGGAACTCGCGGGTCCGGGCGGCGATCCGCGATACGTCCCGGTGGAGGCTGCGCTTTTGCGTTCGCGAGAGGTTCGGAACGTCCGCCGCGGCACGCTGACCAGCACCCGTCTCCCCCGGCAACCCTGCGTACGGCGTATTTCCGTTCATGAGAAGTCTGTACGCGTATCAACGAACCGGCGGGTCAAAAGGATTCGCCTTCGGACAGAACAGACAACGAGTCAACATATCGGCTCGCCCTCGCCGTAGACCGCGAGGACGAGCGCGGTCGTGTGCGTACCCGACTCGGCCCGCTGACTCTCGACGGCGACCGACGGTTCGTCGAAGGTCCACTTCCGCAGTTCCTGTCCCGCGCGCAGCCCCTCGCGAACGCGGCGTTCCACGTCCGCCTGATCCGTCTCGCCGGCCGTCTCGTAGAACAGTCCCGGCCCCTCGACCGACTGGGACCACGACAGCGCCGCGCTGACCTGCCCCGGCCCGGCGGTGGTGGCTCGAGCCTCGACGACGGTCAGTCGGTCGCCGGCGGGGCCGAGATCCGGCGCCGTGCCGACGGCTTCGACGTCGGCGTCGGCGGGGATCACCGAGGAGACCGAGACGAGGTTGTAGTTCTCGACGCCGGCCTCGGCGAGCGCGGCGTCGTAGGAGGCCATCTCGGTGGGTGCCGACGCGGCCCCCCAGACGACTCGAATCGTGCTCATACCCGCCCTCGGGGACGAGCGGCGTAAGGGCTTATGATTCGACGGTGGGCTCGAGCCGATACGAATCGACGGCAAGAATTAGAGACGGTGGCCACGAGCGGCGCCCGAATAATTGAGGGCGCCGCGAGTCGGGGGAGGGCAGGCAATCGAACAACAGTTACCGCGAGCGAGGCCGACGACCGATGTGAACGAACGACTGAAAGGAGGGAGGAGCGTCTTCGTGAGCAGCGCGGGACCTTTGGTCCCGCGGGCCGTTCGCGCGGCAACGCCGCGCGAAGACGTAGCGAACGAAGGCTCGGAAGTCGCAGCCCGCGAACGAAGTGAGCAGGACCGTCTTCCGTTGCTTTTCATCGAAGCTGAGCGGGATCGAAGATCCCGCGAGGTCGTCGGCGCTTCGCGCCGACTGCCCGAGCTACCTCCGGTCCCTCGCTGTCCAAAAGAGCGCGAAGCGCTCTTTTGAAGATTTTGCCGAGTGCGGTCGCTTCGCGACCGCACGAAGAGCAAAACTCCGTTATTTATTGATAGAAGTAGCCCGCCGAGGAGATCACGTCGCTCGAGTCGTCCTTCTCGATCTTCTCGAGGGCGTCGACGAAGTCCTGATGGGTGACCTCGTTGCGGTCGTTGCGGATGGCGAACATGCCGGCCTCGGTGGCGAGGCTCTCGATTTCGGCGCCGGAGTAGTCCTCGGTGTCGTCCGCGAGGTCGGCGAAGTCGACCTCGTCGGCGACGTTCATGCCGCGGGTGTGGATCTCGAGGATCTGTTCGCGGCCGTCGCGGTCGGGGTTGGGCACCTCGATGAGACGGTCGAACCGGCCCGGGCGCAGAATGGCGCGATCGAGCATGTCGAAGCGGTTCGTGGCGGCGATGATCCGGACCTCGCCGCGGGCCTCGAAGCCGTCCATCTCCGAGAGGAGTTGCATCATCGTGCGCTGGACCTCGGCGTCGCCGGAGGTCTTGGACTCCGTGCGACGAGTCGCGATGGCGTCGATCTCGTCGATGAAGATGATGGCGGGCTGGCGCTCGCGGGCCATCTCGAAGAGGTCCCGGACGAGCCGGGAGCCCTCGCCGATGAACTTGCGGACGAGTTCCGAGCCGGCCATCTTGATGAAGGTGGCGTCGGTCTCGTTGGCGACGGCCTTGGCGAGCATCGTCTTGCCCGTCCCCGGCGGGCCGTAGAGGAGGACCCCGCTCGGGGGTTCGATGCCGACCTCGTCGAACAGTTCGGGTTCGGCCAGCGGCTGCTCGACGGCCTCGCGGACCTCGCGGACCTGCTCGTCGATGCCGCCGATGTCGGCGTAGGTGACCGTCGGTTTCTCGGTGATCTCCATCGACTGGGCCCGCGCGTCGGTCTCGGTGCTGAGCACCGTCTGGATCGCGAAGGAGTCGTTGACGGCGACCCGGTCGCCGGGCTCGACCTCCTCGACGATCCGCGGCGAGACGTCGGTGAGCACTTCCTGGTTGTTCCCGTGCTGTTTGACGATCACTTCCTCGTCTTCGAGGACGTCCTCGACGGTGGCGATGTACAGCGAGGAGCTCTTGAGCGTCTCGTTTTCGCGTTCGACGCGGTCGACCCGGTCGCGGAGTCGCTCGCGTCGCTCGTCGGCTTCCTCGAGCTGTTCTGAGAGTTGTTCGTTGACGTCCACGAGATCCTGCAAGTGACCGCGGAGCGCCTCGAGCCGCTCGTCGTCGGGGAGATCCGGATCGATATCGCGGTGAGGTCGGTCGGGGATAGACGGGCTTCGAGACATCCTGACGTACGCTGGTAAGTCCCCGACGATAAATGTGCCTTTGGGTCCCGGACGGTTTTCGAATCCCGCCGAGGGCGGTACGACACCCGCGATATGCGGGGGTACTGAGATGGGCATAGCGGCGACGACGGGGGCGGTATCGGGCGACTCGAGCCACCCGTCGGCCCTTCACTCCATGAGCGCTTCCATCTCCTCGAGTCGCCGGCCGTACGTCTCCAGCGCCCGATCGATCGGCCCGGACGTACTCATGTCGACGCCGGCGATCCGCAGCAGGTCCAGCGGGTACTCGCGGGAGCCCCGGCGGAGGAACTCGAGGTAGTCCTCGGCGGCCTCGCGGTCGGGGTCGCCGCCGGCGCCGTCGGGCAGGACCGCGTCGACGATGGCCAGCGCGGCCGAGATACCGGTCGCGTACTGGTAGACGTAGAAGGCCCGGTAGAAGTGGGGGATGCGCATCCACTCGCGGGCGATGCGGTCGTCGACGACCGCCGGTTCGTAGTAGTCTTCCTTCAGCCCGCGGTAGCAGTCGTCCAGTCGGTCCGCGGTGAGGGGTTCGCCCTCCTCCTCGAGGCGGTGGGTCTCGTGTTCGAACTCGGCGAACAGCGTCTGTCGGTACAGCGTCGAGCGCACGCGCTCTAAGAACTCGTTGAGGACGTGCTTGCGGAACTCGGGGTCGTCGACGGTCTCGAGGAGGTGACTCGTCAGCAGGGCCTCGTTGACCGTGCTGGCGACCTCGGCCACGAAGATCTCGTAGTTCGAGTAGATGTAGGGTTGCTCCTCTTTGGTGAGTTCGGAGTGCATCGAGTGGCCGAGTTCGTGGGCCAGCGTGTACATCGAGGAGATGTCGTCCTGATAGTTCAGCAGGATGAACGGCTGGGTGTCGTAGGTGCCTCCGGAGTAGGCCCCCGACTGTTTCCCCTCGTTCTCGTAGACGTCGACCCACTGGGACTCGAGGCCCTCGGCGACGCGGGACTGGTAGGCCTCGCCCAGCGGCGCCAGCGACTCGACGACGTACTCGGTGGCCCGCTCGTACTCGACGTCCGGTCCCTCGTCGCCCGTCAGCGGCATGTAGACGTCCCACATCTGCAGATCGTCGATCTCGAGCGCCTGTCGCTTGAGTTCGGCGTGGCGGTGAAGCTTCTCGATGTTGTCGTGGACGGTGTCGACGAGGGTATCGTAGACTTCGACGGGAACGTTGGGGCCGTCGAGGGCGGCCTCGCGGGCGGTGTCGTAGTGGCGTGCCCGCGCGGTCTTCACGTCGGCCTTGACGCTGTTCTTGTAGGACGAAGCCACGGTGTTTCGAACGGTAGACCACTCGTCGTAGTACTCCTCGTGAACCGTCCGTCGGAACTCGCGGTCGGGCCGTTTGAGCAGGTTGACGAAGTTGCTCTGGGTGATCTCGACGGCCTCGCCCTGTGAATCCTCGACGGTGGGGAACGCCATGTCCGCGTTCGAGAGCATGTTGTAGACCTCGCCCGTGGCGCCCGTGACCTCCC